>NZ_CAXSLG010000006.1:0-233561 GCF_964238185.1 Lachnoclostridium sp. Marseille-P6806 | reverse complement strand
TTATGAGGCTTTGGAGTTAGCAACATAGTCAGTGATATCTTTGAGAAGAATGTGTCAACTAATATTGACAATATCAGAACGAAAGAACAGATTCTTCAGGAAATAAAAGAACTGTATATGTTGGCGTAAATAAAAATGACTGAATATAAGTCGAAAGACAGAAACTTTATGTGGAGAGAATATGAAAAGTGACATCCAGTTATATCCCGATTTTATAAAAGCACTAAAAGAGAATGATATTGTATACCTTTTTGGTGCAGGATTTTCAACGGCGTTATCAGGAAGAAAGTACACATGGTGGGATTAGCCGTATAAAAGACTATACTATTGCGGATATGCTTACGGAATCGTTGAAGGTAAGGACTATATCATTGGTTCATGTAAGTATAGAAATGAGAAAATAGGTGTGGATGAGCTCGATTTGATTCGGGATTATGCATCGGTCTTCGGAAAAGGCAATCACTATCACTATTATATCTTCTCGAAAGGCGGATTCACGGATGGACTTCTTCAGGCACAGGAGTGTGGAGAAGTACGGCTGATAACGCTTGAAGACCTTTACAAGTAAACAATCCAATAGAAACCCTGCTGGTGAAGACTGGCAGGGTATTTTTATACCCAATTTTAGGAGGAGATGCGTATGGGTACAGCTGAAGGAATAATAGATTTTTTATAAAATTTCATATTCTTTTTCTTGTCCTTCCATCTGCTTTGTGCTAGACTTTTTGTAAGCATACCTTATTTCTATTTTTCTTGGGGCATTTGCCCATCGGTTCTTTCTTGGAATCAGTGAAACGGTCTATGCTTATATTTCATTATTTAGTAAAAGCAGAAGATCGGAAAAAGACCTTCTGCCATTATGTGACGGGAGGGATTTGGATGAAACAGGATCTTTTGGCCAAACGCTATTATTCGGATAACAGGCGTTTTGCGGATTTGATCAATGGCATTGTCTGTAACGGCATTCCGATTGTGAAGCAGGAGGACTTGTCAGAGATGGACACAGAAACCAGCCAGGGAAAACGCCGGGATCTGGTGCGGAAGGCAGTATTCGGTGTGAATTTTGCTGTTCTGGGACTGGAAAATCAGGAAAAACTGGATTATCGTCTTCCGCTTCGTGTTCTGGGATATGAAGCCGGAGAGTATGAGCATCAGGCAGCGGAAATTTACAGAGAGATTCGGCGAAGTGGGAGAAATTCCGATACAGAGCTGAGTTCTGGAGAATATTTGTACGGCTTTCGCAAAAGTGACCGCCTTCACCCTGTGATTACGATTATCTTGTATTATGGGGAAGAGGAGTGGAACGGATCCAGAGATTTGCATGGGATTCTTGATTTCCAGGATATTCCGGAGCAGATTCGCCAGTATGTGCAGAATTATCGGATTCATGTGATTGATGTGCGGAGGATGGAACGAACGGATTTGTTTCGGACTGATCTGCGTCAGGTATTTGATTTGATTCGTTTTTCCGGGAATCGGGAAAGGCTGAGAGATTTGATCGAACAGGAGCCGGCCTACGGGAAGCTGGAGGAGGATGCCTTTGATTTTGCATCGTCCTATGTAGGGCTCAGGGAGCTGTCAAAGTGGAAAGAGGCTGTAAGGGAAGGAGAGAGATTCAATATGAAAACAGGATTTCAGATGTATGAGGATGAATTTTTGGAGCGAGGAAGAGCCGAAGGCAAAGAAATTGGAAGGGCTGAAGGCAAAGAGCTTGGAAGGGTTGAGGCAACCCGCTCAGTAATACAATCTGCTTTGGCATTGAATCTTCCAGTAGAGCAGATTGCCCAAATTTGCAGCTGCGGAGTGGATCGAGTGAAGCAGATTCAGAAAACAATGGAGAAAGTGTCTGGAGAATGATGGCAGGTATGAAAACTCAGAGATAGGAAAGAGGAGCGAGCTTCTTTTACGAAAATCCGATTTTTTTTATTTGCAGAAATTCAGGAATTGTGCTTTAATAATGAGGTAGTTTGTGTGTATGGGGGAGAGCTTACACTACAAATTAATAGGGAGATTACAATATGTGCGGAATTGTCGGATTTATTGGAAGTCATCAGGCAGCGCCGATTCTTTTAGACGGGCTGTCAAAGCTGGAGTACCGAGGATATGACTCGGCGGGACTGGCTGTCCGGGACGGTGATGCCCCGGTTCAGATTGTGAAGGCAAAGGGACGGTTGAAGGCGCTTGCGGAGAAGACAAACAACGGAGAAACCTTAAAGGGAACCTGCGGCATTGGTCACACTAGATGGGCTACTCACGGAGAACCATCAGAAACGAATGCGCATCCTCATTGCTCGGATGATGGAAATGTTGTGGGCGTTCATAATGGCATTATTGAGAATTATCAGGAACTGAAGGATAAGCTGGTGAGAAAGGGCTATATCTTTTATTCTTCCACAGATACAGAAGCGGCAATTAAGCTGATTGATTATTATTACAAAAAATATGAAGGAACTCCGGTAGATGCTATCAATCATGCCATGGTGCGTATCCGTGGCTCCTATGCTCTGGCAGTGATGTTCCGTGATTATCCCGGGGAGATTTATGTGGCAAGAAAGGACAGCCCCATGATTTTGGGAGTGACTGACGGCGAATGCTATGTGGCTTCTGATGTTCCTGCTATTTTGAAATATACCCGTCAGGTATATTATATTGGAAATATGGAGATGGCCCGTCTGGCAGATGGAGCAGTTACGTTTTACAACCTGGATGGAGATGAGATTTCCAGGGAACTGACTGAGATTGAGTGGGATGCTGAGGCGGCAGAGAAGGGCGGCTTTGAGCATTTTATGATGAAGGAAATCCACGAGCAGCCCAAGGCTGTGGCGGATACCCTTTCTTCTGTGATCCGGGACGGCAGACTGGATTTGTCTGGCGTAGGGTTGACAGAGGAGGAGATTCAGGGCATTTCCCAGATTCATATTGTGGCCTGCGGATCTGCTTATCATGTGGGGGCTGTAGCTCAGTATGTGATGGAGGATCTGGCTGAGATTCCGGTTCGGATTGATGTGGCTTCGGAGTTTCGTTACAGAAAGACGCTGTTGGATCCAAAAAGCCTGGTGATTGTGATCAGTCAGTCCGGGGAGACGGCAGACAGTCTTGCAGCCCTTCGGGAGGCAAAGCAGTGCGGAGTGAAGACATTGGCTATTGTCAATGTGGTTGGTTCTTCTATTGCAAGAGAGGCAGACAATGTCTTTTATACTATGGCAGGTCCTGAGATTGCAGTGGCAACAACGAAGGCCTACAGCACTCAGCTGATTGCAGTGTACTGTCTGGCGCTGCAGTTTGCGCTGGTAAGAGGAAAGATGGATGAGAAGCGGTATTCCACTCTGTTGGAGGAGCTTCAGACCATTCCGGAAAAGATTGGGAAGATTCTGGAGGATAAGGAGCGAATCCAGTGGTTTGCTGCAAAGAATTCCATGGCAAAGGATGTGTTCTTTATTGGAAGAGGCGTTGACTATGCCGTTTCTCTGGAGGGAAGCCTGAAGCTGAAGGAGATTTCCTATATTCACTCAGAGGCTTATGCAGCCGGTGAACTGAAGCACGGAACGATTAGTCTGATTGAAAACGGCACTCTTGTGATTGGCGTTTTGACTCAGGAGCAGTTGTATGAAAAGACGCTTTCTAATATGGCGGAATGCAGAAGCCGCGGCGCTTATCTGATGGGGCTGACTTCTTATGGAAGGTATGATATTGAGGATGCTGTGAATTTTGCAGTCTATGTACCGAGAATAGATGAGCATTTTGCAGCCAGTCTTGCGGTGATTCCTCTGCAGCTTCTGGGGTATTATGTGAGCGTAGCCAGAGGACTGGATGTGGATAAGCCGAGAAATCTGGCCAAGTCGGTGACTGTAGAATAATGAATGATTCTGTACAGGAAGCAAAGGGAATAGAAGAGACAGCAGAATAGAGTTGATTAAGAAAACCCCGGAAGAAGTGTGGACACAGACTGCAGATGGACGCAGAGTATGTGAAACTGCATAGGCTTTTTCGGGGTTTTTACATTTATTTGATCAGGAGGAAAGTAAGTTATGAAACTGAATACCATTCATCATATTGCAATTATTGTTTCGGATTATGAGAAATCCAGAGATTTTTATGTGAATAAGCTTGGATTTTCTGTGATTCGGGAAAATTACCGTCCAGTCAGAGATGACTGGAAGCTGGATCTTAGAATCAATGAAACAACGGAACTGGAGATCTTTGGGGTAAAGAACCCGCCGAAGCGTGTGACTGGACCGGAGGCGGCAGGGCTTCGCCACCTGGCTTTTTATGCAGAGGATCTGGACGGAATGATTGCAGAGCTGACAGAAATGGGAATTGAGGTGGAACCGGTCCGTGTGGATGAATTTACCGGAAAGCGGATGACCTTTTTTGCAGATCCGGATGGACTTCCGCTGGAGCTTCATGAGTAGGCCGGAAGGAACAGAGGCCCTTGAGTGTCTGGAATTTACTTACCGGATTCATGGCGGTGAAATGTTTGTAGACAGGAGGACAAAATCCACCTGCTGAATTCAGAAAAATGTAAGATTTTTCCAGTTGTGCTGCTGGGATTTTTATGATATAAGTGTATTAATAGTCCTAGTACACACAGGGTACGTAGGGGAAAGGAGACAGACGATCGATGATTCTGCTGGATTATAAAGACAGCCGCCCTATATATGAGCAGGTAGTGGAAAAGCTGCAGGAGCTGATGCTTCTGGGGGTTCTGGAAGAGGATGACCAGATGCCCTCTGTGCGGAGTCTGGCTATGGAGCTTTCTATCAATCCCAATACGATACAGCGTGCCTACGGAGAGCTGGAACGTCAGGGATACATTTATATGGTAAAGGGACGGGGAAGCTTTGTGGGAAGCATCAGGCGTCTCAAAGAGGCCAGAAGACAAAAGCTGGCAGGAAGCATGAGAGAGCTGGCCAGGGAGGCCGTAAGTCTTGATATGGACTGTGAGACATTTGTAAACCTGGCCAGAGAGGAGTATGGCCGGACGGCGGAAGAGAGCAGGGAGGAGCAGTCGGTATGATAGAGGCAGTAAATTTGACAAAGAGGTTTGACAGCATTCTTGCTGTGGATCATATCAGCGCAACGATCCGCACAGGAAGTGTGTTTGGCCTGATTGGAACGAATGGAGCGGGAAAGAGTACCTTTTTGAGGATGGCGGCAGGTGTTCTCAAGCCGGATGAGGGAACGGTTACGGTAGACGGAATGGCGGTTTTTGAAAATGAGGAGGCAAAAAGGAAATTTTTCTATATTTCTGATGAGCAGTATTTTTTCAGCAATGCCACTCCTGTAGAGATGATGGAATATTACCGGATTGTTTATCCTGGATATGATGAAAGCCGGTTCCATAGTCTGATGAAGAATTTTGGATTGGATGAGAAGCGCAAGATCAATACATTTTCCAAGGGTATGAAAAAGCAGCTTTCTGTTATTTGCGGAATCTGTTCTGGTACAGAGTACCTGTTCTGTGACGAGACCTTTGACGGACTGGATCCGGTGATGCGTCAGGCTGTAAAGAGTATTTTTGCCAGCGATATGGCCCAGCGGCAGCTGACTCCGATTATTGCTTCTCACAATTTAAGAGAGCTGGAGGATATCTGCGATCATGTGGGACTTCTGCATAAGGGCGGGATTCTTCTGAGCCGGGATCTGGATGAGATGAAAATGAAGATTCACAAGGTTCAGTGTGTATTGAAGCCCGGAGTGGAGCCGGAGAGTCTGGAGGGCCTGGAAATCCTGAAAATCGAGAGGAGAGGAAAACTGATGACTCTGACGGTTCGCGGGGATCTGAGCCGGGTAGAGTTTGTAATGCAGAAAGCGGATCCGGTCTTTTACGAGACGATTCCTCTTTCTCTGGAGGAAATCTTTATCAGTGAAACGGAGGTAGTCGGCTATGACATCAAAAAACTTATTTTTTAAGCTGATGAGAAAGGATTTGGGGCAGAGACTCTGGGCCGTGGCGCTGATAGGAATGGGCTGCTTTTTTGCCTACCCTGTGACGGCGGCGGTGAGTGCAGGAGAGATCGAGCGTTATGAGGATCTGAAGCTGGGGCTGCTCCGTTACAGTGATCAGATTATGGAATGGCTGTCCTTTGAAAATGGCATGACAGCATTTGTGATGATGGCAGCTGCTCTGGTATGCGGAATCAGCGGCTTTGCGTGGCTGAATGCAAGAAGCAAGGTAGATTTTTATCATAGTATTCCTGTACGCAGAGAGGTGCTTTTTGCCGTTGATTTTGTCAATGGAATTCTGATTATGGCAGTTCCGTATGTGATTTCTATGATTGCGGCTGCCTGTATTGCAGTGGGCTACGGAGTGGACGGCACGAAGCTGTGGCCGGTGGTTTTTGCGGCCTGCGGACTGCACCTGACTTACTTTATTTTGATGTATACCATGGTGGTTGTGGCAGTGATGCTGACTGGCAACATGGTTGTGGCCTTTCTGGGCTGCGTGGTATTTTCTTCTGCAGTTCCTCTGGCAGTCAGTTTGATTCAGGGATATTTTATGGTGTTTTTCCGCACTGGAATGTGGGAGAGCTGGCAGAATTTTATGGAAACGGGAATCCGTTTTTCTCCGGTCTGCGAGTACATCAGCAGCTATGATGCCTATATAAACGGAGAAAGCATGGCTTCTTATGTGATGATTGCTCTTGCGGCATCTGTTCTCTTTACCGTGGTGGGTTGCTTTCTGTATAAGAAGCGTCCCTCGGAGGCGGCAGGAAAGGCTATGGCGTTTCCTGTAACCATGCCGGTGATACGGATTATTCTGGTGCTTTTGTCAGCTTTTGGTCTGGGCGTCTTTTTCTGGGGACTGCGTTCCTCTACCGGCTGGGCGGTGTTTGGACTTATCTGCGGCGCTGTGATTTGTCACTGCACCATTGAAATCATTTATCATTTTGATTTTAAAAAGCTGTTTGCCCATCCGGTTCAGCTGGTGGGCTGCATCCTGGTATCAGTGGCAGTGCTGTTTGCCTTCCGCTATGACTGGTTTGGCTATGATACCTATATTCCGGATGCAGGGAAAGTGAAATGTGCAGCTGTTTCCGTAGATCGGCTGGATTCCTGGGTTTCCCGGGGATATGTGCTGAAAAAGGAGGACGGCTCCTACCAGTGGAAATATCTGGAGGATGACTGGCTTCTGGATATGATGGAATCAGAGGATGTGGAAACGATCTGTAATATTGCGGCAGCCGGAGTGGAGCAGCTTGGGGAGAGAACGCAGGATACCTTTGTACGTGAGGAGGAGGGCACTTTCAGCCGGGTAAAAATCTGTTACACTATGAACAGTGGACGGAAGGTATACAGAAGCTATTACATGGATATGGACAGAAATCTGCCTCTGTTTGAAAAGCTGTACGCTAGTGAGGCATACCAGAAAGCCAGTTTTCCTCTAATGAAAAAGACGGCAGACGAGGTGGCGGATATCCGCTGGCGCTGCGGCGGCGAATCATCGGAGGTGCGGCTTGACACCCTGGGAAAAGCAGAAAAAAAGGAGCTTCTGGAAACCTATCAGAAGGAATTTTCTGAAATGACCATTGAGCAGATGAAATATGAGCTTCCTGCAGGTCTGATTCGCTTTACCTCAGAGCAGGATGTAGCTGCTCTGAGCTGGGAGCATTTTCAGAAAGTAAGGGATTCAGAGGATTACTATTCCTATCATTCCTATAATTTTGCAGAAAAGGATTATTATCCGGTCTATCTTTCCTTCAAAGAAACCTGTGCGCTTCTGAGAAAGTACGGAATTATGCCAGGAGAGTATTACGACAGCCTGGATCTCTATGCAGTGACCGTAAGCCGGTGGAATGACAAGAAACAGGTTCAGGAGCAGGCAGTATTTGATAAGCCGGAGGAGATTGAAAGGTTGAAGAAGGTGATATCAGTGCCGGGGGTACAGTATTATAACAGTATGTATCTCCAGTCGGATCTGGATGTTGTTTTCTATGACAGGAACGGTGAGCAATATAGTCATTATGCAGTATTTCCAAAGGATCAGATTCCGGACTTTGTACTGGAGCGGATGCAGCCGCTTCCCTGAGAAAATCAGGTACAGCAACAGGATAAAAGACATTTTTTGACGCATAGAAGGTAATTCTGTATTGCGGAAAGAATTTGGCAGTACAGGAAAACATAGAAGAGGGAAAGGGTTCTATGACAGATCAGGAATATGAGAAGGAGCTGGCGGAGCTGATGAATTCTGCTCCGTCTGATGAGAAAAAGCATAAGAAAGGAAGAATTCGCAGAGCATTTAAGGCTATTGGTTCCTGGAGCAGGAGGCGTAAACTGATAACCGGGGCGGTGGCAGCAGCCGTCGCTTTGCTTGTATGTTTCAAAATATCCGGCTCTGGAGGACAGACGGGAGTCCCGGTGATGACACAGGCTCTTACACGGGGAACTGTAGAGGAGATATTATCGGTCAGCGGGCCTGTATCCGGAACGGACAGTGCAGAGGTGGTGTCCAGCCTTCATGCAGAGATTCTGGAAATTCTGGTGAAGGAAGGCGACCGGGTGAAGGCTGGTCAGGTGTTGGCCAGACTGGATCCCGATGATGTTCAAAAGGAGGTGGAAATCGCTCAGAATGCCTATGATCTGGCATCAGCCAATCTGGATGAGGCTCAGAGAGAGGCGAAAAAGGGCTATGCAGAGGCACTGCAGGAGCAGCAGGCTGCACAAAGGGATTATGACAGAAAGGCAGTGCTGTTTGCAGGAGGAGATATTTCTCAGGCAGAGATGGAGGCAGCTGCGGATTCTTTAAACAGCGCGAAACGAAAAACAGCCTCTTTCTATATGGAAAACGGAGAGCCGGCGGCAGAGCCCTCTTTCCGCCTGCAGGTGAAAAATGCAGAATTTGAGCTGGAGCAGAAGAAGGAGCGCCTGGAGGAGACAGAGGTCACAAGCCCTATTGACGGAACTGTGGTTCGAGTGAATTCCCGGGTTGGCCGTTTTGCTGATATGGTGGATGATGACAAGCCGCTTTTTGCTATAGATAACCTGGACAATCTGGAAATGAAAATCAGTGTCAGCGAATATTCCATTGGTAAGGTGAAGCTGGGCCAGGAGGCAGAGATTACCGCAGATATTTTAAATGGACAGACGGAACGGGGAGTAATTACGGCCATTTCTCCCACAGGAGAGGAAAAAGGCGGAGGCTCTACAGAGCGGGTAATTCCAACAACAATCCGGATTCAGAATACAGATACGGCCCTGATTGCAGGAATTACGGCCCGGGCCAGAATTGTCCTAAACCGGGCAGAGAATGTCTGGGTTGTTCCTGTATCTGCGATTATAGAGAGAGAGGACGGTACATGGCTGGCGGCTGCGGAGGCAGGAAAGGCAAGATTGATTCCTGTGGAGAAAGGCGTAGAAGGCGATGTGTCTGCAGAGATTTCCGGTGATGGTCTTTCAGAGGGGCTGAACTATCTGGTTACTCCGGATCCGGCCTTACAGGATGGGACTGCAGTGACTGCGGTTTCCCAGGAATAAGGGGGGCTGGAAATGAAGGAATACGGCGAGGAGCTGATTCGGATTGAGAATATGGCTAAGGTGTATGATACAGGAGCTTTAAAGGTTCTGGGACTGAAACGGATCAATCTGACTATTCGCCAGGGAGAGTTTGTGGCGATTATGGGACAGTCTGGTTCAGGAAAATCAACATTGATGAATATTCTGGGCTGTTTGGATCGGCCTTCTCTGGGACATTATTATCTGGACGGAGCAGATGTGGCAGGAATGACCTCGGATGAGCTTTCTTCTATTCGCAATAAAAAAATCGGTTTTGTTTTTCAGTCCTTTAATCTGATTTCCCGGATGTCGGCGCTGAAAAATGTGGAGCTTCCCATGATCTATGCCCACCTGGGAAAGCGGCAGCGGACAGAGCGGGCAGAGGAGCTTTTAAAGCGGGTGGGCCTGGGAAAACGAATGCATCACCAGCCCAATGAGCTCTCTGGCGGTCAGAGACAGCGGGTGGCGATTGCCCGGGCGCTTGCCAACAACCCGCCTCTGCTTTTGGCTGATGAGCCTACGGGAAATCTGGATACGGCGGCTTCTGTAGAGATTATGGAGCTGTTCAGCCGTCTCCACAAGGAGGGAACCACGGTGGTGCTGGTTACTCATGAGGAAGAAATTGCAGCCTTTACAGAGCGGATTATCCGGTTTCGGGACGGGGAAATCATCAGTGATGAGACGAATATACCCCATGAGCCGGAGTTTAGCCGCCATGTAGAGCGGAATACGGATTTTGAACCGGAGGAGGTTTCCGGCGGAAAGGAGTTTCCATGCTGATTGAAAATATGAAAATGGCATTTTCTGCTATTCGGATAAACAAGATGCGCTCTTTTCTGACCATGCTGGGAATCATCATCGGAATCGGTTCGGTGATTTCTATTGTATCTATTGGAGATACCATGCGGAGTATGTTTGCGGATCTGTATAAGGAGGTCGGGCTGACCCAGGCTTATATATCCATTGGATATTGGCTGGAGGAGGTTCGTCAGAGTGATTATTTTACATTGGACGATATGGAGCGGATTCGGGACGTTTTTGGGGAGGAAATTGCCTATATGGACTGCTCCTCCGGCGTTTCTGCCAATGCCCAGAACGGGAGAACCCAGGTAAAGTTTAATTATGAGGGGATTGACTGGAATTATCAGGACGTACAGCCGGTGAATATTGTATACGGAAGGTATTTGAATGAAGCAGACGTAAAGGGCCGCAAAAAAAATGTGGTAATGGATACAGACAGCGCCATGCTTCTCTTTGGCGTGGAAAATGCTGTGGGAAAGACCTTTCGCACAACAATTTACGGAACCACGGATGAATATACGGTGGCAGGCGTATACCGGAAGGAAATCAGTCCCTTTCAGGCCATGATGATGGGAACCAGTGAGGGAGGGACGGCCTTGATTCCCTACACGCTTCTGGCCTGGCCCAATGACTATTTTTATTCCATTCGTGTGTTTGCAAAGGATGATGTAAATCTGGATGTGTTTTTCGGACAGCTGAAGTCTTATATTGGACGGCTGAAGGGAAGAAATCCGGAGGATTATTATATGCAGACGGCGGTGGAGGAAATGGGAATGATGGACAGCATGATGGGAGGTCTTTCTGCAGCTGTGGGAGGCATTGCAGCCATTTCCCTGCTGGTAGGAGGAATTGGAATTATGAATATTATGCTGGTTTCTGTAACAGAGCGGACGAGGGAAATCGGAATCCGAAAAAGTCTGGGAGCCAGAACCCGGGATATTCTGATTCAGTTCCTTACCGAATCTGCTATATTGTCAGCCTGCGGCGGAATTATTGGAATTCTTCTGGGCGTGGGACTTGTATCGGCAGGAGGAATGGCTCTCGGCGTAACAGCGGTGATCCGTCCGTCTGTAGTGGTGATGGCAGTGGGCTTTTCTGCCCTGGTAGGCGTATTTTTTGGAATTTATCCTGCCTCCAAGGCAGCAAAAAAGGATCCCATTGATGCTTTGCGCTATGAATAGAGATGCTCCTTCAGAAGCTCCCGGATGGCTTCTCCGGCAATCAACAGTCCAGCTACAGGTGGAACGAAGGAAATACTGCCGGGAACAGAGCGTCTGTTTCCGGCTTCTTCTGATTCCATAACCGGAGTAAGGGGTTCCTCCTTAGAATAGAGTACCTTTAGATGAGCAATGCCTCTTTTTTTCAGCTCTCTGCGCATAACCCGGCACAGGGGGCAGACAGAGGTTTTTGTAATATCTGTGATTTCAAACAGTTCTCCGTGCAGCTTGTTTCCAGTGCCCATGGAGGAGATCAGAGGAATCTCATGGTCTTTTGCATACTGGACGATGGCCAGCTTGGCTGTGACAGTATCAATGGCATCTATGATATAATCAATAGGCCTGTCTGCCCCAGGAAGACAGGGAATGGAGTCTAAAAGGGGAGACAGATTATCCGGGAGCACAAAGGTTTCATAGGTGAGAATCTGAGCCTGGGGATTGATGTCCAGGATCCGTTTCTTCATAACCTGTGTTTTGTATTGTCCGACAGTACTGTGGTAGGCAATACTCTGACGGTTTATGTTGGTTAAAGAAACGGTGTCATTATCAATCAGAATCAGTCTTCCTACGCCGCATCTGGCCAGGGCTTCAATACAATGGGAGCCAACGCCCCCAACGCCAAAGACGGCTATGGTAGAGGCGGACAGCTGGTTTTGGCCTTCTTCACCAATCAGAAGGCCGGTTCTGGAAAATTCGTTCATGAATCGCTCCTCTCTACAGCAGGTTGTCATTGGGATGGCACCGCTGCTCCTCAATCAGATCAGCTAGAGTCACATGATCGACTACCTGATCTACCGCGTCCTTGATTTTTTGCCAGACGCTTAAGGTTACACACTGTCCGGCCCGTTCACAGGGCGGGGCATCCTTATCCAGACAGGAAACCGGTGACAGGCTGCCCTCTGTCTGCCGCAGAATCATGCCGACCGTATAGTTTTCGGGCGGCATAGTCAGCATATAGCCGCCCTGAGCGCCGCGGATGCTGCGGACATATCCGGCTCTGTGAAGCAGAGTAACAATCTGCTCCAGATATTTGTCGGAGATGCCCTGGTTGGCGGCTACCTGACTGATTTTTGTACATGTATCCGGGTTCATCCCGAATTCTATCATCATACGCAGGGCATATCGTCCTTTTGTAGAAATTTTCATAAAGTTCCTCCTTATACCTTAGTAAAATAATAGGATTTACAGTTATTGTACAAAATGAAACAGAAAATGTAAAGTGATATCCTGAATTGACTTATGACAGGGGAACAGGTATAATTTTGAGTAACAGTTCAGCCTTGCGGGGATCCGGTCAGAAAAACTCGTTGAAAGCTTGCTTTCATAAGGATTTTTCTGACCGAATCCACATAAGGCGGACGCCTAAAGCTTCTTGTACGCTGTAAGCGGGCAAGAAGATGCAAGGCTGAACTGTTGTAATTGTCATTGGCAATACTTCTTATTTAATGTGATAGAGGCAAGGAGGACAGGAAGGAATGAAGGATGGTTTTTTCCGTACAGCAGCAGCAACCCTGAAAGGGCGTGTTGCAGATACCAGGTATAACTGCCGGGAAATCTGCAGAATAATAGAAGAAGGAGAGCGGGAAGGCGCAGGGCTTATGGTATTTCCGGAGCTCTGCATTACTTCATATACCTGCAATGATCTGTTTTTGCAGGAAGCGCTGCTTCGTCAGGCGAGAGCAGGCCTGAAGGAGATTGTGGATTTTACAGAGGGAAAGCAGATGGTGGCTGTGGTAGGTCTTCCCTGGGAGTATGGCGGACGGATTTTTAATGTGGCCGCTTTTGTCTGTGGCGGAAGACTTCTGGGCCTTGTTCCCAAGCTCAATCTGCCAAACTACGGAGAGTTTTATGAACAGCGGTATTTTGCTGTAGGAATGGAAGAGCCGGTGGAGGTTTCCTGGGAGGGAGAGAAGATTCCTATGGGAACCAGGCTTTTGTTTGCCTGCAGAGAGATTCCCTCTCTGGTCATTGCTGCGGAAATCTGTGAGGATCTGTGGGTTCCCTGCCCTCCCAGTATTGGTCATGTGCTGGCAGGAGCTACGGTGATTGCAAACTGTTCTGCCAGCGATGAAGTGGTTGGAAAGGATTCCTATCGGAGATCCCTGATTGGCGGACAGTCAGCCCGTCTTATCTGCGGATATGTGTATGCCAATGCCGGAGAGGGAGAGTCTACTCAGGATCTGGTATTTGGCGGACATAATCTGATTGGGGAAAACGGAACCCTGTTGGCAGAGTCCCGTAGATTTGCTCCGGAGGTCATTTATGCAGATCTGGATCTGGATCGTCTGGCTGCAGAGCGGCGCAGGACAACGACTCATCCGGCAGCGTGTCGGGAGGGTTACCGGACTGTGGAGTTTTCTCTGAATACAGACGCTATGGAGAAAAAGCAGGAGGAGAAGCTTCTGCGGCGAATTGACAGCCGTCCCTTTGTTCCGGGAGATAACCGGGAGAGAAACAGACGGTGCGAGGAAATTTTTACGATTCAGGCGATGGGACTGAAAAAGCGTCTGGAGCATACGGGCGTGCGTCATGTGGTTTTGGGAATTTCCGGAGGTCTTGATTCTACGCTGGCTTTACTGGTGACGGCGCGGGCCTTTGATATGCTGGAAATATCAAGGGGGCAGATTCATGCGGTGACCATGCCCTGCTTTGGAACCACAGACAGAACTTATCAGAATGCCTGTCGGATGACAGAGAAGCTGGGGGCTTCTTTGCAGGAGGTAGATATCAAAAAGTCTGTGACCCAGCATTTTGAGGACATTGGACAGGATATGGGCTGCCACGATGTGACCTACGAAAACGGTCAGGCCAGAGAGAGAACTCAGGTTCTCATGGATATTGCAAATCAGACAGGCGGTCTGGTAGTGGGCACTGGAGATATGTCAGAGCTGGCTCTTGGGTGGGCGACCTACAATGGAGATCATATGTCCATGTATGGGGTAAATGCATCGGTTCCCAAGACTCTGGTGCGTCATCTGGTTCAGTATTATGCAGATACCTGCGGAGAGGAAAGCCTTGCAGAAGTTCTTCTTGATGTGCTGGATACGCCGGTGAGCCCGGAACTTTTGCCGCCGGAGGACGGAGTGATTTCCCAGAAGACAGAGGATCTGGTAGGCCCCTATGAGCTTCACGATTTCTTCCTGTATTATGTGCTTCGATTTGGCTTTATGCCATCTAAGATTTACCGGCTGGCTCTTCGGGCTTTCCAGGGAGAATATGACGGGGAAACCATCTGGAAATGGCTGAATGTCTTTTACCGCCGCTTTTTTGCCCAGCAGTTTAAACGCTCCTGTCTGCCGGACGGTCCCAAGGTAGGAAGCGTTGCAGTATCTCCCCGCGGAGATTTGAGAATGCCCAGCGATGCGTCCAGACAGATCTGGATGGAGGATTTGGAGCAGCTTCAGAAATAGTGATAATGAGAGGAAAAAACTGTGATAACGAGTACAACCAATAAACAGGTAAAATACGTCAGCAGCCTGATTAAAAAGCCAAAGGCACGCCGGGAGGAGGATCTGTTTGTGGCAGAGGGGCTTCGCATCTGTCAGGAGATTCCAGAGGAGCGGATCCATACGCTTTATGTTTCGGAGAGCTTTCTCAAGCAGAAGGAGGGCCGTATTCTGTCGGAGCGGGTCCGTCGTGTTGAGGTGGTGGCAGACGAGGTTTTTAAGGCTTTATCAGATACTCAGACTCCTCAGGGGGTACTGGCTCTGGTCAGACAGTATCATTACACTTTAGAGCAGGCAGCAGGAACAAAGGACGGCAAACCGGCACTTTTGATGATTCTGGAGCATCTTCAGGATCCGGGAAATCTGGGAACGATTATCAGGGCTGGAGAGGGAGCAGGAGTGACAGGGGTGATTATGGACGCTTCAACAGCAGATATTTACAACCCCAAGGTGATCCGATCTACTATGGGCTCTGTGCTGCGGGTTCCCTTTGTATATACAGAAGATCTGTGCGGGACACTTCAGTGGCTGAAAAAGCAGGATGTTCGTCTGTTTGCAGCTCATTTGAAGGGAAAGAATTCCTATGAACAGGAAAATTACTGCCAGAGTACAGGATTTTTGATTGGAAATGAGGCCAATGGACTCAGCGATGAAGCGGCTTCTTTGGCGGATACTTATATCCGGATTCCTATGGCCGGACGTGTAGAATCCCTGAATGCGGCAGTAGCGGCTTCGGTGCTGATGTTCGAGGCAGCGAGACAGCGGCGCCAGTAAAAGTTTACGGTTTTTTTACAAGATATTCAGAAAAACTTAAGTGGCACAATATGCGTTTTTTCTTGTGAAATGTCTGAAAATATAGTATGATGTATCTAAGAAAAAAGGAGGTTGCAGATGAGTTCCATCTATTGGCTGATTGCATTTGTGATTTTAGTTGGTATCGAGGTGGCAACTATGGCGCTGACTACCATATGGTTTGCAGGCGGTGCTCTTGTGGCATTTTTGCTTTCCCTGTTTGGACTGTCTGTGGAGGTTCAACTGATAGCTTTTGTGGCAGTATCCTTTCTCCTGCTGTTTTTTACCAGACCGTTTGCTTCCAGATTCATCAACAGCGGTACGGTAAAGACCAATGCAGAGGGGCTTATTGGCCGGGAGGCGCGGGTTACTTCAGAGATTGACAATGAACAGGGAACAGGCTCTGCGGTGGTAGGCGGACAGGAGTGGACGGCCAGAGCCAGGGACAGCCATGAGATTTATCCTGCCGGTACGGTAGTCCGGATTCTGGATATTCAGGGAGTGAAACTAATTGTAGGTACATGTAAGGAGGGCGAAGAATGAATACATTTGCCGGTTTAACAGGAATTATTATTTTTCTTCTGTTTCTGATTGTGATTGCGCTGATGCTGGTATCCTGTGTGAAGATTGTTCCCCAGGCTCAGGCTCTGGTGGTAGAGCGTCTGGGAGCCTATCTGGGTACCTGGTCTGTAGGCGTTCATTTCCTGGTTCCTTTTGTGGATCGGGTAGCTAAGCGGGTGATTTTAAAAGAGCAGGTTGTGGATTTTGCGCCCCAGCCGGTGATTACAAAAGATAACGTAACCATGCGGATTGATACTGTGGTTTTCTTCCAGATTACGGATCCCAAGCTGTTTGCATACGGTGTGGAGAATCCCATTATGGCGATTGAAAACCTGACGGCAACCACGCTTCGTAATATTATCGGTGATCTGGAGCTGGATCAGACTCTGACCTCCAGAGAAACGATCAACACGAAAATGCGAGCCTCCCTGGATATAGCAACGGATCCCTGGGGCATTAAGGTCAACCGGGTGGAACTGAAGAATATTATCCCTCCGGCAGCGATTCAGGATGCCATGGAGAAGCAGATGAAGGCAGAACGAGAACGCCGTGAGGCCATTCTCCGGGCAGAGGGTGAGAAAAAGTCTACGATTCTTGTGGCAGAAGGAAAGAAGGAATCTGCAATTCTTGATGCAGAGGCAGATAAGCAGGCAGCGATTCTCCATGCAGAGGCAGAGAAGGAGAAGCGGATTAAGGAGGCGGAGGGTGAAGCTGCAGCGATTCTGAAGGTGCAGCAGGCTAACGCAGACGGTATTCGTTTCCTGAAGGAGGCCGGTGCAGATGCGGCAGTTCTTCAGCTGAAAAGTCTGGAAGCCTTTATGGCAGCGGCAGACGGAAAGGCTACCAAGATTATTATTCCGTCTGATATTCAGAATATGGCAGGACTGGTTAAGTCGATTACGGAAGTGGCCAAGGACAGCTAAGTGGAACTGCTGTTAAAAGAAGAGAGGATATACAAAAGATTACAGAGATGTAGAGAGAGCGAGCGATCGCTCTCTTTCCTGCATAAGAAACTTGACATGAAATTCGCCTTATAGTAAGTTATAGATAATAAAAATCCGTTTTGACGGAAGAGGAGGAGAGACAATTATGAATTTAAAAGGCAGAAGTTTTCTTACATTAAAGGATTATACACCAGAGGAAATTCTCTATCTTCTGGATTTGGCGGCAGAGTTAAAGAGAAAGAAAAAAGAAGGAATTCCGGTGGATTATTACAGAGGCAAAAATGTGGCTCTGATTTTTGAGAAAACCAGTACCAGAACAAGATGCTCCTTTGAAGTGGCTGCCCATGATATGGGAATGGGAACCACATATCTGGAGCCTTCCAGCTCTCAGATTGGAAAGAAAGAGAGTATTGCCGATACGGCGCGGGTGCTGGGAAGAATTTACGACGGAATTGAGTACCGGGGCTTTGGTCAGGAGATTGTGGAGGAGCTGGCAAAGCATGCAGGAGTTCCTGTCTGGAATGGTCTGACCAATGAGTACCATCCTACACAGATGCTGGCAGATATGCTGACAGTCCGGGAACACCTGGGCCGTCTGAAAGGGGTAAAGCTGGTTTACATGGGAGATGCCCGCTATAACATGGGCAATTCTCTGATGATTGTCTGTGCAAAGCTGGGGCTTCATTTTGTGGCCTGCGCCCCTAAGAAATATTTCCCCAATCAGGAGCTGGTTGAACAGTGCCGGGAGTATGCAAAGGAGTCTGGCGGAGATATTACTCTTACAGAAGATGTGAAAGCTGGAACAAAGGGGGCTGACGTTATCTGCACGGATGTGTGGGTTTCTATGGGTGAGCCCGATGAAGTATGGGAGGAGAGAATTCATGATCTGACTCCCTATAAGGTAACGATGGATGTTATGAGAAATGCAGGAAATGAGGCCATTTTCCTTCACTGTCTGCCATCCTTCCATGACCTGAAGACCAAGATTGGCAAGGAAATGGGAGAACGTTTTGGAATTACTGATATGGAAGTAACAGACGAAGTATTTGAGGCGCCATGCTCTAAGGTATTTGATGAGGCAGAGAACCGGATGCATACCATTAAGGCAGTTATGGTGGCTACGTTAGGAGAATAGGGAATGCACAGTCAGGAGAAAAAAAAGAATCCCCGCAATACTGCCATGATGCTGGATATGCTCCACATCGTGGTGGGGGTTCTTGTAGTGGCCTGTACGGTACTGGCATTTGTTAATCCGGAAAGAAACAGTTTTCTTTTTCCGGTGATTTTCTGGCTTGCAGCCCTGCTAAACGGGGTGAACGGCTGGAGCCGTTTTCAAAACGGAGGAAGAGATAAACGGAAAAAAGCCGGTGCAGCCGTTTTGTGGGCAGCAGCTGCATTGCTATTTGTAATTGGCCTTCTCAGCGCCGTCAGTATCTGGAGGTAGAACATTGAAAGCAGAGATTTTAAAGCGTCTCAGGGAGACGGATGGGTATATTTCCGGTCAGGAATTATGTGAAAGCCTGGGGGTTTCCCGGACGGCTGTATGGAAGTGTATCCGACAGCTGGAGGACGAGGGATATGTGATTGAAGCAGTCAGAAACAGAGGTTATCGTCTGGCAGATTCCGGAGATGTGCTGTCTGAACAGGAGCTGGGCAGGCTCCTTTCCACCAGATGGCTGGGAAAGAACCTGGTGGTATTTGACGAGGTAGATTCCACCAATAATGAGGCCAGGCGAATGGCAGAAAAAGGCGCTTTGGAGGGCACCGTGATTCTGGCTGCCCGTCAGACTGCGGGAAAAGGGCGCCGGGGGCGAAATTGGGAGTCTCCCCGGGGAACAGGAATCTGGATGAGTTTTCTGCTTCGTCCGGAATTTGAGCCGTCTCATGCATCGATGCTGACGCTGACAGCCGCTATGGCTGTAGCTCAGGGCGTTCGAAGGACGACAGGACTGGATTGCCAGATTAAATGGCCCAATGATATTGTAATAAACGGAAAAAAGCTCTGCGGGATTCTCACAGAGATGAGCACGGAGGACAATCAGATCCGCTACGTAGTAGTAGGAATTGGAATCAATGTGAATATCAGAGAGTTTCCGGAGGAGATCAGCAGCACGGCAACCTCTCTGCTTTTGGAATCAGGACATCCGGTCAGGAGGGCAGTCCTGGTGGATCAGGTGCTGAGAGCCTGGGAAGAATATTATACAGAGTTTTTAAAAACCCTGGATTTTCAGAATCTGAAGAAGGAGTATAATGCCTGCCTGGTTAACAATGGCCGTCAGGTACAGATCCTTGCGCCCCAGGGGGTGTGGACAGGCGTGTCTCTTGGAATTGACCGGGAGGGACAGCTCCTTGTAGAAAAACCGGACGGAAGCATTGAGCCGGTTGTATCAGGAGAAGTTTCTGTGAGAGGGGTTTATGGCTATGTATGAGATTCGTCATGCCTATGACAGTCTGCAGGTAGCAGAGGAAAAACCAGGTGAATTAAGTCTGGAAGCGCGTCTGAGAGCCATAAACAGACCGCTTCTTGACTGGTACCGAAATCATGCCAGGATTCTTCCCTGGCGAGAAGATCCAAAGCCCTACCATGTGTGGATTTCAGAGATTATGCTGCAGCAGACACGGGTTGAGGCAGTAAAGCCGTATTTTGAACGGTTTTTGGAAGCGCTGCCCGATATTTCGGCTTTGGCGGCAGTGGAGGACGACCGCCTGATGAAGCTGTGGGAAGGGCTGGGATATTATAACAGAGCCAGAAATTTAAAGAAGGCGGCGCAGGTGATTGTTCATGAGTATGAAGGCAGGATGCCGTCAGAGTATCAGGAGCTGTTAAAGCTTCCGGGGATAGGAAGCTATACAGCAGGTGCGATTGCCTCGATTGCATTTGGAAAACCGGTTCCGGCAGTAGATGGAAATGTGCTTCGTGTGATTTCAAGGGTAACAGCCAGCCGCCGGGATATTTTAAAGGCTTCAACTAAAAAGTGGATGGAGGACAGGCTGAGGGAAACTATGCCTCAGTCAGAAGCCAGTGATTTTAATCAGGGTTTGATTGAAATTGGAGCCATTGTCTGTGTCCCCAACGGTCAGCCTAAATGCGGTCAGTGTCCCCTTGCATCGGTGTGCCTTTCCAGACAGCAGGAGCTTTGGCAGGAAATTCCTGTAAAAACACCTCCGAAAAAGCGCAGAATAGAAGAGAAAACTGTCTGTATTTTAGAGTGCGGACATCAGGTGGCGCTGAAAAAAAGGGAGGATGAGGGGCTTTTGGCATCTCTTTATGAGCTTCCCAATGCAGAGGGGTTTCTTTCTGAGGAGGAACTTGGAGAGGCCTTTGGAATTATGCCGGAGCTGATGGTACAGATTGAGCCGCTTCCGCAGGCAAAGCATATTTTTTCCCATGTGGAATGGCATATGAAGGGATATCGGATACGTCTGTCGGGCGGGATACCGGAGTCCTATATTTCAGCTGGAAAAGAAGAACTGAAATCCGTCTATGCGCTACCTGGTGCATTTGGAAGGTATACAAAGCTGATAAAATGAGGATAATGAAAGTGAGGCAGGTGCTGATATATGGCAAAGAAGAAACAAATGCTTCTGATTATTAATCCTAGATCCGGCAAAGGGCAGATCAGGACAAAGCTGCTGGATATACTGGATATTTTTATAAAGGCAGGGTATCGGGTGCAGGTTCACGTAACTCAGAAGGCAATGGATGCAAAGGAGGCGGTTCTTCGCTGCGGAGGCAGAAAGGATCTGATTGTCTGTACCGGCGGAGACGGAACCTTAAATGAAACCATATGCGGAGTTTTGGAGCTTCCCAAAAAGGTTACTCTGGGATATATTCCGGCCGGATCTACCAATGATTTTGCTGCCAGCCTGAAAATCCCCAGGCAGATGCTGGCAGCAGCCCGGGCGGCAGCTTTGGGGGAACCTTATGCAGTGGATGTGGGGCTGTTCTGTCAGGAGAGGTATTTTGTCTATGTGGCAGGCTTTGGTGCTTTTACAGAGGTTTCCTACCTGACTCCTCAGGATAAGAAAAACATTCTGGGACATCAGGCGTATATGCTGGAGAGTTTTCGAAGCCTGGCTTCTCTGAGATCTTATTTTATGGAGGTGGAATGGGACGGCAATTTCCTGGAAGGGGAATTTGTTTTTGGAGTGGTGACAAATACCATCAGTGTTGGTGGCTTTAAGGGGCTGGTGGGACAGGATGTGGAGCTGAATGACGGTTATTTTGAGGTACTGCTGATTCGTAAGCCCAAGAATCCGGCGGATATCAGCAATCTTGTCGCAGGTCTTCTACAGAAGGAAGAAAAGGAAAACGATCAGGTGTACAAATTTAAAACAAGATCCATTCGCTTCCGTTCTTCAGAGCCGGTGGACTGGGTGCTGGATGGAGAATTTGGCGGAACGAAAACAGAGGTTTTTGTAGAGAATCTGAACAAATGCCTGGAAATCAAAAGAAATAAATAAAACTTTAGAAGAAATGTGTTGAAATATAGCGCTTGCTGTTATATAATGAATAGATGTGTAAGTATTTTTAGATACCTTTGGTTGAAAGGACGTTACTGTGGAAAAAGACAATTTTTTAGTAAAGCTGAATAAGCTGTTAGAAGTTGCCAAGTCAAAGCATAATGCATTGGATGTAACGGAGATCAATGACTTTTTCATAGGAGATAATCTGGGTCCGGATCAGATGGAGCAGATTTATAATTTCCTGGAAGAAAAGCATATTGATGTGGTTCCCGTTATTGATGACAACATTCTGGCAGAGGACCCCCTGCTTCTGGATGATGATGATCTGGATGTAGATGACAGTTTTTTGAAGGATGCGGAAGATATCGAGCTGGACGCTGTAGATCTTCTTGAAGGTATCGGAACTGAGGATCCGGTGCGTATGTACTTAAAGGAGATTGGAACGGTACCGCTTTTAAGTGCAGATGAGGAGCTGGTTCTGGCCAAGCGCAAAGCAGAAGGCGATGAGTCCGCCAAGGAAAGACTGATTGAGGCTAACTTAAGGCTGGTTGTCAGCATTGCAAAGCGTTATACAGGACGGGGAATGAGCTTTCTGGATCTGGTTCAGGAGGGAAATCTGGGCCTGATTAAAGGTGTAGAAAAGTTTGACTATACAAAAGGATATAAGCTGAGTACATATGCTACTTGGTGGATCAGACAGTCTGTAACCAGAGCGCTGGCGGATCAGGCGCGGACGATTCGTGTACCGGTGCATATGGTTGAGACGATTAATAAGATGTCCAAGATGCAGCGTAAGCTGACTTTGGAGCTGGGGTATGAGCCGTCTGTGACGGAGTTAGCTGAGGCACTGGAGATGTCAGAGGACAAGGTTATGGAGATTATGCAGATTGCCAGAGAGCCCGCTTCCCTGGAAACACCAATTGGTGAGGAGGATGATTCCAACCTGGGTGATTTCGTGGCAGACAATAACGTATTGACCCCTGAGGGCAATGTGGAATCTGTAATGTTGAGAGAGCATATTGATGCACTTTTAGGAGATCTGAAGGAGAGGGAGCGTCAGGTTATTGTGCTTCGTTTTGGCTTGGAGGATGGTCATCCCAGAACTCTGGAAGAGGTTGGCAAGGAGTTTAATGTTACCAGAGAGCGTATCCGCCAGATTGAGGCCAAGGCTCTGAGAAAGCTTCGCAATCCGGTCCGCAGTAAGAGAATTCGTGATTTCCTGTAAAGGAAGGATTTTATATGAATCGCAGAAATTACCAGAAGGAACTGGAAAAAATCATAGAGCGACAGACAGATGAGAGCCGGGTACCCCGGCTCTTGCTGCATAGCTGCTGCGCTCCCTGCAGCAGTTATGTGCTGGAATATCTGTCTCAGTATTTTGAAATAACGGTATTTTATTATAATCCTAATATTTCTCCCAAAGAAGAATATGAAAAGCGGGTGGAGGAGCAAAGGCGTCTGATTGAGGCGCTGCCGTCTGTTCATCCGATTCGTCTGGAGGCAGGCCCTTATGAGCCAGAACGCTTTTATCAGGCAAGCCGGGGGCACGAGCAGGATCCGGAAGGCGGAGAGCGCTGCTTTTCCTGTTACCGGCTCCGCCTGGAGGAAGCTGCCAGAATAGCGCAAAGGGGCGAGTATGATTATTTTACCACAACTCTTACGATCAGCCCTTTGAAAAATGCAGAGAAGCTGAATGAAATTGGAGAGGAATTGGAAGAAATCTATGCAATCAAGCATCTACCCTCCGATTTTAAGAAGAAAAACGGTTATAAGCGTTCCGTGGAGCTTTCAGCAGAGTATGGATTATACCGTCAGGATTACTGCGGCTGTATTTTTTCGAAGCGGGAACGGGAAGCCGCTTGTGAAAACTCACGAAAAAACACAGAATAAAAATGTGAATAATGACGGGAATTTGAGACTTTAACTTGACACATATCTTAATTTGTAATAAAATTTTAATGAATGATTCGTGTGAATGGGACACGGATTTGGGGAATTATAATTTAAAAAAAGGAGAATGAGATATGCTTAGTAAAACCTTAACAGTAGTAAATCCGTCTGGATTACATTTAAGACCCGCAGGAGTTCTGTCTCAGACCGCTATGAAGTTTAAATGTGATGTTCTGATCGAGTGCGGTGAGAAGAGAATCGTTGCTAAGAGTGTTCTGAATGTAATGGCAGCGGGCATCAAGTCCGGTACCCAGATTACTCTGATCTGCGATGGAGAGGACGAGGCAGCAGCTATGGAGACCATCAGCAAGGCAATTGAAAGCGGACTGGGCGAGATGTAATTTTATTTTGGCTCTATTATATATGCCGGAGTGTATGATTGAATGATCGTGCACTCCGGCATTTTTTTGTTTGAAGTATTTTGGATCTTATATACAAAAAACTAGACATATTTTATTAAATATGCAATAATAGCAATATAGATAATTAAAATAAAAAATTAATTAAAGAACAAAGGAAAACAGATGAGATCTGTAATACTTAATTAAAAAATGAATAAGGAGGAAGATGTTGTGAGTGTCAGTCTTGATTTAAGCAAATTAAATTTATTTTTAAATGAAGAGGAGCTGCAGCTGCATCAAAAGATAGCAGGAGAAATTTGCAGGGAGATTCTGGAGAAAGAAGATACTGAGAATGTGCTTGGGTGGAGAACTTTGGAGCAATCAGCGGTTCAGCTGGATGTCATGAGAGAAAAGGCTCGGGAAATTCGAGAAAATGCGGATGTATTTGTTATTGTAGGTGTGGGCGGGTCGAATCAGGCGGCACGGGCAATGATAGAAGCTCTGAAGGATCGGAAAGGGCCAGAAGTTCTTTATCTTGGCAATACGCTGTCTCCTTATTATATCAGACATGTTCTGGAACAGATAGAAGGAAAAAGTATTTATATTGACGTAATTGCAAAAAATTTTGAAACGCTAGAGCCAGGAAGCCATTTCCGCATATTGCGTCAGTGGATGAGGAAGCATTATACAAAAGAAGAGATGGCAAAGAGGGTCATCGTGACAGGAACATATGGATCCAGATTAGAGGAGATTGCTAAAGAGAATGGATTCCTGTTTCTTTCTTTTCCAGAATCAGTTGGAGGAAGGTATTCAGCATTTACACCGGTAGGGTTATTTCCTGCTTTGGCAGCGGGGCTGGATGCAGATGGATTTTTGAAGGGCGTTCAGTTGGCCATGGATGATTGCCGTAAGAATCCAGAAAACAACCCGGCAGTGAGGTATGGAGCAGCACGTCATTTACTTTATGAAAAAGGCTATGATATTGAAATGCTGGTATCGTTTGAACCACAATATGAATATTTTACAAAATGGTGGGTTCAGCTATTTGGAGAAAGTGAAGGGAAGGAAAAGAAAGGAATCTTCCCTGCAGCGGCGATTTATTCAGAGGATCTTCATTCGATCGGACAGTACATGCAGGATGGAAGAAGAAATCTGATAGAAACCTTTGTGTCAGTGCAAAATCCAAAGGCAACGGTTGTGATTGAACCGGATCCGGAGTTTGGTGACAGGTTTGACTACCTGGATGGAATGGATTTTGACCAGATTAATAAAGCGGCAGAGAAGGCAACCTGGGATGCTCATGCCAGGGGAGGAGTTCCCTGTATCCGATTTCAGGCAGACGAGATAACGGAAGAAAGCTTTGGAGAGTTGTATTACTATTTTATGATGGCCTGTGCTGTATCAGGAACCTTAATGGGCGTAAATCCCTTTGACCAGGAAGGGGTGGAAGAATATAAACGCAGTATGTTTGCTGCACTTGGTAAAGATAAATAACTTTTGTGAAAAACATATGTTGATTTATACTGATATTTATGCAGATAGCCAGACTTTAGAAGTCTGGCTGTTCTTGTGTATTGGAAATAATAATTTAAACGTTTTCTGGAAATGAAAAGCCTGTGTATTTTTGGGATACTTCTGTAATTCGATATACATCTAGATAGGGCTGAAACTCATCTTCACCTTTACAAATTTCCTCACGAAACTCGTTCCATTTTTGGAAGGCGTTTTTTTTGTCGCCTTTGGCAAGCAGATAAAGTGCATCTTCCAAAAGTGGATAAGTCTGGCAATGATAGGCAAGTAATTTTTGGAACACAGGAGATTTGGAGTCATCTTCCGTATTATCAAAGTGAGTAGAAGTGAAGCTTCGGGTAAGATGGGCAGCTTTTGCCATCCGAAGAGCTGTTTCTGAATGAATTCGTTCTCCTTTTCCATTAAAGTAATCACAGTTGCATAAGTCAGATAATTGCACCAGATAATTAATGACGTCCTGTGCACGGATTCCGTAGGCAGCTTCCATGTATTCTTTCTGCAGAGTTTCAAAGGACAGAGAGATGTCCCAAAGCTTTCGTCCCATCACATAGTTTGGAAGGAAGTTAGGTAAACCGCTGCGAAGTTCTTGGCAGCTTATGTATCCGTTGAGCTTGAGATTATTTAATTGTTCGATATCGTCAAAAATAATTTTGGAAATGTGCTGATAGCCAAAATCTCCATAATGAGCGCGTCCGAGAGGATAATCATATACAAAGCTGTCACCAGAGAAAAGCTCTTGCCATGCACGCAAAAATGTAAGATTCTCATTTAAATTTACAGGAAGCGTAATATAGTTTCTGTGAAATTCCGGTATTTGTGGCAGGACATCTCCGATTTGGTAGGAAGCTTCGAATGTCCTGCTGATGGGGGCAAACATCAAGACAAAACGATCTGGATTATGGAATCGAGATGTTTTTGGTGGCCATAAAAGTTCCTGATAAAGAAGAAATACCAGTTTCGTTTGAAGTCCCTTCTGAGTTAAAAGTCTGTCTATTTCATTTAAAATATCAATATATTGATCGGAGAGCAGCTTTTCTTGACAGTTGTGACATTCGCAGAGGTTATTATATTCATCGGCAAGCCAGACATGAAGATAATCAATTTCAGGATGTGTATATGCGTATTTAACTACTTCTTTTGCAAAAGAGTCAATGACCTTTGGACTGGAATAGCACAGGTTGCTGTTCATGGGTATACCATGAAATAATTGACGTTTCCCGTTTAATTCGGCTAACATGGAACGCTGAGAATCTGACAAAGGAAGATCAGCCTCTTTCCAGTCGGAAGAAGGCACACCGAGGCAGGCACCAGTCCATCCATGTCCAACCTGGTGCAGAATGAGCCCACGTTTTTTTATTTCCGAGACGATTTCTTTTGTTATTACAGCAGCATCTTTATGGGAAAAGGGAACAGCTTGCTTGTATGGGTTTCCTTCATGCTGGTACCAGCGTGCAAGAAATGTATAGGGAATTTGAAATTGAAGGAAAAAGCTGTTGTATCCAAGTTTGGGAAGCCAGTTAATGGTGTCTATAATATTTTCCAAAGAATTGGCGCCTTCCAGACAGATTCCACGGTGTTTAAAACTGGCAGTATGGGATACTTGCTGAAAAAGTAAATGTGGATCTCTTAAGATGGGAATGATTTCACAATCTGGTGTTGGTCCTAGAAAACGGCATCCTAACAGATATAGGTAGTGGTAAACGCCAATTAGGACACTTCGGCTATTTGAACCCTTAATATATCCACCATCTTGGGTGATATTGATTTGGAAAGAGTCGTTTGTGATAGTGTCTAAGCTTTCGTCATAGGTGAGTAAAGAGATACAAATATCAGGGGGGTTACAGGGAACAGGGGTAGAGGAGGCCTGTATATGAGATTGGGGCAACATTTTTTTTAAATAGGATGATAATTCTTGTGAAGAAAATAAAAGCGTTTGGTCGGATGAAGCTGTGTGATTCAGATAAATATTCATAAGATACCTCCATGAAGAATTAATAGATTGCTATAAAAATTATACCAGAAGAAAGAAAAAACGAATAGACAAAAATGACAAAAAATAGTAAAAAATAAAAATGAATAAAAAAATAAAGGCTGCAATAGTTGTGCAAAAGATTGAAATACAAATGATATTATTGACATATATAGGATAATATGATATAAATATAATTAATTAAAATGAATAATAAATTAAAAACCAAATAAAAAGGAGGAAGTAACATGGACGTGAAACAGAGAGAGTCTTCTGCAATTGCTGTCACGAAAAGGAACAAGCGTCGGGAAAAGTGGATTCTGAATGGTTGGTGCTGGCTGTTCCTTTCCATGTCGGTTATATTTTATATATTGTTTCAAGGGTATCCGATTATTTGCAGTATTCAGTACTCCTTACTGGATTGGTCGGGATTGACCTCTAATGCAACCTTTGTTGGTATTCAGAATTATGTAGAATTAATACATGATGAATTATTCTGGAATGCCTTTTTCAATAGCTTTAAGTATACGGCAATGATTGTTCCTTTGGAGCTTGCTGTTTCACTTTTTCTTGCTTATATGTTGAACAATGAATTATTAAAGGGAAGAAGCATCTATCGTACCATGTTTTTTATTCCAGTTGTAACAACTGCATCTGTGGTTGGTATTATTATGATTTTTTTGCTTGGTGTACAGGGGCCACTCAACCATTTGCTGATGGCATTTCATCTTGTGAAAAGCCCGATTAATTTTTTGGGTAATGCAAAGTATGCAATGCCGACATTGGTACTGATTTCTTTATGGAAAGATTGTGGAACCTATATGATTTATTGGTTAGCTGGTTTGCAGGGAGTTTCTAAGGATGTTTATGAGGCAGCAACGGTTGATGGAGCGACTAGGGCACAGACTTTTTTCCATATTGTTCTTCCACTGATTGCACCGGTTGGCGGAATTATTGCTATTTTATGTGCTATTAACTCTTTGAAGGTATTTGATATCGTAAAAACTATGACAGAGGGTGGACCCTTCTATGCAACAGATGTAATTGCAACTTATGTATATCGTTCTGCGTTCTCTAGTGAGATCGGAATGCCAAGACTTGGATATGCTAGTGCAGCGGCGCTGTTGTTTGGAGTAACTGTTATTGTAATCGGTGCGGTGTTGAATATTGTAAAAGCAAATTTGAACCGCAAACGTGTTGGATGATGTTAGGAGGAGTGAGATATGAACAAGGATAAAGCAAGAAGAAAAATAAAAGTATGCTGTAGCCATTTCTTTTTGATTGTTATCGGTATGCTCTGGATTTATCCGTTTTTATGGATGATTTCTGCATCTTTCAAAGATCAGGGAGAATTTTTTAAAAATCGCTTAGGTCTGATTCCTCAGAACCCAACGTTGGATAATGTATATCGTATATGGGAAAAGGCTCATTTTAGCACTTATTTTGTAAACACAGTGATTGTAACATTTTTTGCAGTATTTCTGGTGTTGGTAATGACAATGCTGGCGGGATATGCATTGGGGCGTTATAATTTTATGGGGAAAAAGCTAATTATGGGTGTTTTTTTGAGTAGTATCGCCATTCCACTTGTAAGTACAATTATTCCCACGTATGAAGTCGTAAAAAGTATGAACCTGGTAGGAACAAAACTAGGTCTTATCCTTGCTCAAGCGGGCGGTGCCCATGTTATTTTTCTTCTGTTATTTTCTAGTTTTTTCCAATCTGTTCCAGGTGAATTGGAAGATGCAGCAAGAGTAGATGGATGTAATTTTTTCAGAACTTTTTTCAATATAATGATGCCATTATCCAAACCAATTGCAACAACAGTTGTGATTATGGAAACGATTTGGGCATGGAATGCATTTATGCTTCCATTGGTGCTGACACTGAATAATCCGGCATCCCGTACCCTTGCAGTTGGATTGTATGCGTTTAAGGGAGAAAACACTGTGGATTGGACTGGAATTGCAGCAGGAGGTACCATCGCCGTAATTCCTATCATTATTTTGTTCATTGCTTTGCAGAAGTATTTTGTAGAAGGAATTGCAGGAGCGGTGAAGAGCTGATAGAGAAATTTCATGGAAAGTAAAAAACAGGAGGAGTGAGTCCCCTGAAGTTAATAAAGGAGGATATTTTATGAAATTGAAAAAAACAGGAGCTTTGTCATTGGCCATAGCGATGACAGTAGGAACTCTCGCAGGTTGTGCAATGCCGAGTACTTCTGATGAACCAAAGGAGACTCCAGCAGAGTCAAAGAGTGAGGCATCAGGGGAAACTACACAGGCATCGGGAGAAGAGCAGATTACGCTTCGAATTGTAGACTGGAGTGATAGCTCTATGAAACGAAGAGAAGAGTTTAATGAACAGTACATGAAGGATCATCCAAATATCAAGATTGAGTATACGATGCTTACAATTGATCAGTTTAAAAATACAATTGTTACAATGATCAAGTCTGGTGAAGGTCCGGATCTTTTCCCAATTCCAACAGGAATGAGTCTGAGTACTGCATTGAATGAGGAATGGTATCAGCCTTTGAATCCTTATGTGACTGAGGAATTTAAGGCAACCCTTGATCCGTCGATTCTTCAGGAAGGTGTTACTCATCAAGGGGAGGATTGGTATACAATTCCAGAGAATATGCCGATTGTAAACAGCCTGTTTTATTATAATAAGGATGTTTTAGATGCAGCAGGTGTGACAGAAATTCCAAAGAGTTATGCAGAATTTATTGATGCATGTAAGAAAATTACAGAGTCCGGCAATGGACAGGTATATGGTCTTATTGAAGGTGGAAAGCAGCTGAATCGTTTGGATATTATGGTTCGAGGTATGGCAGGTGCTGCGGGTGGAAAGATTGCTCAGAATGCGAAGGTTCTGACTGTAGATGGAAGAGCACCATATGACAGCGAGGCAATGATTGGTGTTATGGAATTGCTGGATACATTAGTAAAAGATGGAAGTATTCATCCGGATACCGTAAATATTGCAGCACCGGAAGCAAGAGAAATGTTTGCACAGGGGCAGGCTGGATTCCTTTGCCAGGGTATGTGGTGTATTCCGCCGTGGGATCAGACTTATCCGGATTTGAATTATGGTGTTATGGCAGTTCCTACTCCAGATGGAACTGCAATGGGCGGTGTACAACAGGTAGAATCTGCACCCTGGATGGGAATTTATAAGCAGTCAAAACATCCAAAGGAAGCAGCTGAGTATTTGATGGCGTTATTTAGCGAAGATTACAATTATCAGGCCGACTGTGTAGAAGATGGAAACTATGTATCTATCGTTCCGGCTGTAAATGAGAAACATCTGAATAATGAGGTTATGAAACAGTATTATGAAATTGCTTCTGAGACAGCGAGAGTGATTCCGTATGCAACAACACGTGATGAAAAGGCATATGACTTCTATGCAGAGGTTAAGGATGTACAGCCGAGTCTGGGTTCAATTGTACAGGGTGTTTTAGCACAGAGTATTACAGATTATGCAGGCGAGTTAAAGAAGTTATCAGATGCTTCAACAGAGGAGTGGAAACGGGCATCAGAGGCAATCGGACTTGATGTGTCTACGTTTGAATTCCCTAACTGGGATGTAACAAAGGATTATACAGAGGAAGACTATAAGGCTTTGAAATAAAAAATGCAGGAGGAATTGCTATGGGAAGACTGCACGGAAACAACTTGACAAATGTGAAAAAGCATAATGAAATATTGATTAAAGAAGTTGTATATAAATATGCACCTATATCCCGTAGCGAAATTGCAGACATGCTTTCACTTACACCACCAACAATCACAACCAATATTACCGAGTTGATAGAAAAGGGGTTAATCAAGGAGCGAACCAATGATGAGTCTGATGAAGTACATGGAATTGGAAGACGTCCTGTGAAGCTGGATATTGTTCCGAATGCATTTTATGTAATTGGAGTAGAGATTGGCCCTTATAAGACTGTTGTGGTACTTTTGAATTTGCGGGGTGTAAGGATAGCAGAATATTGTTATCAGTCAGAACGAAAGAGTTATTCTGATGAAGTGGAATGTTTGTCAGAAATAATTAAAACGGTAATTCAAAAAGGTCGTGTGGAGAGGGCGAAGATTCTTGGAATTGGAATTGGAATCCCTGGATTTGTGGAAACAAAAAGAGGTATTGTAAGACAAAGCACTCTGCGGTGCTGGAATGGAAAACCAATCGCAAAAGATATTTCCGAACAAACAGGATTGCCGGTTTTGATTGAAAACAATACTAGAGTGCGAACTGTAGGAGAAGAATTGTTCGGGCGCGAAGTGCGCCCGGACACTTTTGCTTATTATTTAATTTCTTATGGAATTGCATGCCCCCTTTACGTTGGAAATCAGATTATGGAAGGAAATCGAAGGGGAGCTGGGGAGGCAGGGCATATGGTAGCGGTTCTTGATGGCCCCAAATGTGAAACCTGTGGTAATTATGGATGTTTAGAAGAAATTGCGAGTGAAAGAGCTATTATAAAATATGTTAAAGATTATATAAAAAGCGGGAGCAGTACTTTGATTACTGAACTTTGCAAAGATATAGAACAGATTACAATGCAGGAAATATTACAGGCACAGATGGAGGGAGATGAGCTGGCAGATCAGGTGATAAAAAGAGCTATTACGTATTTAGGCGTTATGCTGGCGAATATTATTAATTTAGTATATCCTCCGTTGGTTTTGGTAGATGCATTCATTATGCAGAATAAAAAAAATCAGGAATATCTTTTGTCTCAGACGCGGAAGCATATTTTTGGTTTATATGAAGAAGAGATAAAAATTGAGTTTGTTCCATATAGTCCATTTACAGGTGCAAGAGGGGCTGCGGCCCTGGCAATTAAGCATTTTTTGATTAGTGGGAAAGGGAAACTTTCGAATGATAGCCTTTAAACTTTTTCATTATTCTAGTATAATAGAGTAATAACATAGGTGTAAGGGTGAAAATACAATATGAAAATTAAATCTGGTTCGAATTTATCTAAGGTAAGAAAAAATAATTATGCTTCAATCCTTGGGACAATTTATCAGCAGGGGCCAATTATGAGGAATGAGATTGCAAACCAGCTGGGAATTACACTTCCAACAGTAACAACTACAATTAAGCAGCTTTTAGAAGATGGAATTTTGCAGGAAGAACCTCTTCGAGAAAACTTTCCCTCCTTAGGAAGAAAGGCATCATTAGTGGATTTTGCAGAAGATTCCGGGTATGCAGTAGGGATCGAATGGAGTCCAGTGGGGATTATATGTTGCATAACTAATTTACGAGGAAAGATTGCAGGTAAGAAAAAGATAGCATTTGATATTAAAAACATATCTTATAGAGAAATGCTTTTGCGCACAAAGCATTGCGTAGATGAACTTATTAAAGAGACGGGGGTTGACCATGAAAAAATTATAGGAGCAGGATGGGCAACGCCAGGAATGGTAGAATCAGAAAATGGAATCTTGGTATGCAGTTCTGTAAATTATGTATCTTGGCATGATGAACCAATTCAGAAAAATTTATCATCGCTTTTAGAAATGCCAGTATGTATTGAAAACCATGTGCGAGCGCGAGCTATAGGCCAGGATATGTTTGAAAGAAAAGAGCGGCCAGATGTTTATTTGTATTATTTTGCTCAAATGGGAATTTCCTGTTGTGTGATGGCAGATGGAGAGCCGTTTGGAAAAGGACGGTTTGGAACTGGTGATATTGGTCATACCATTATGGAATGGGATGGGCCTGTTTGCGATTGTGGAAAAAAGGGATGTCTTCAAGCTTTTGTAGGTGAGGATCCTTTGCTTCGGCAGATTCGAAATCTTTTGGAAATGGGAAAGGCAGAAACGCTTCATAAACTTTGTGAGGATCCGAAGAAACCGAAAATTGTTGAAGTAGCGATGGCAATTGATTGTGGTGATGAAGAACTGAAGGATATTGTGTTTCCGGCAGTTAGATATATGGGAATTTCCATTGCTAACATAGTGAATTTATTAAATTCAGAATTAGTTGTAGTTGACTGTGCACTGATGAACAGTCAGGTTTTGAGAAAATATCTGAGCGAAATTGTTCTTGAGAATAATTTGTTTCAGGAAGAATTAGATTTGAAAATTGAATTTATTCAGGCAAATCGATATACAGGGGCAAGAGGTGCCTGCGCAATGGCAATAGAAAAATTTGTAATTAAAAATATTAGCAGAGAGTAGTGCTGAAGTATAGTTTCAGCACTATTTTTTTAAAATTACAGCATTAATAACAATAAAATAAGAAACTCATTGACATTAAATATACAAAATGATAATATATAATTAAATAAATTAATTAATATAATAGCGCGAGAGCATTGACTAGGAAAGGAGGAGCTTGTGAAGATTGGGTTTTTAACTAATAGCTTGGTAGAAGAAGCAAAAAGGCAAAAGAGCAGCGAGTTTCAGTCATTGAGACAAGTAGCTGACTGGGCGGCAGATCATGGATTTACAGATTTGGAGTGTGGGCCGTCATTGCCGCTTTCTTTGGAAGAATATGAAAGGGTTTTGGGAGAAGGACGGATTCATATTACGGCATTGATTTATTGTCGAAATTATCTCAGTACCGATGCGGATGAGGCGAGAGAGCACATTATTCAATTGAAGAAGAGAATTGAATTTGCTGGCCGGCTTGGGATACAGAAGGTTATAACATCCACTGGAATTAATAAATCAATAGAAGAGGGAATTTATGATCGAGATCCAGAGGTGAAGGATAGAGGAAACATGATTCGCAGAATTCCGGTTCGCAGTCTTGATGCTTTTGTGGATACTTTTGGACCATTAGTAGAATTAGCAGAAAAAAATCATGTACGCCTATGCTTTGAAAATTGTCCTTTAATGGGGAATATCGCAATTTCACCAGTTATGTGGCACAAGATTTTTGAGCGGTTAGAAAGTGAGTGCCTTGGACTTGCCTATGATCCGAGTCATTTGGTCTGGGAAATGATGGATCCCTATGCACCGATATCAGAATTTAAAGATAAAATTTTTCATTTTCATGCGAAGGATACAAAAATCGATCGAGAGCAGCTTTCCCGCACGGGAATTCTGACAGATTTTAGCTGGTGGACATATCGAATTCCAGGAAGAGGAGAAATAGACTGGGGGCGAATGCTTGGCGAACTAAAGAAGATTGGTTATGATGGTACGATTAGTATTGAGCATGAAGATCAGGAGTATGAAGGTAGTTTGGAAGCAGTATCAGAAGGAATTTTAAAGAGTCGTACATTTCTTGAACAGCATCTTAAATAGAATATGGAGGATAAGAGAATGATTCGAATTGGTATTATAGGAACAGGATATACAATTGGTATTGCAGGAAATCACATTAAAGCTTACCAGTGCTGCTCTGATGCACAAATTACAGCGGTGTATGATTTGCTTGAAGGCCGTGCAGAAGATTATATTGAAAAATATGGATTGAAAGAGGCAAAAGCCTGCAAATGTTTGGATGAATTGTTAGAATCCTGCGATGCAGTTAGTATCTGTACTCCAAATGCTACTCACGTCGAATTGGCAGTTTCTGCGCTTAAGGCAGGATGTCATGTGTTATGCGAAAAACCGTTTGCGCCTAAGCCGGAAGATTGTGCAGAAGCGATTAAATACGCAAAATTGACACATAAAGTTGCAATGATAGGGCTGTGTTATCGAGATATTCCAGGCTTTGCTTATATGAAACAGCTTCTGGATGAAGGAGTTATTGGTGATGTATATTTTGTAAGAGAGGAGCAGGGAGGAGATCGGATTGCGAATCCAAATGTAAAACTAGAATGGAGAATGCAGAAAGATTTGTCTGGACCAGGGGCATTGGCTGATTTTGGAAGTCATATGATGGATATATGTGATTATTTATTGCGTGATACATGTGGAAAAATTCAGGAGATTCACTGCATGGAGCACACAGGGATCAAGAAGCGTGAACTGATTCATAGGCCGGGTGTTTTTGGTACAGTTACCAATGATGATGTGGCATGCTGGAATTGCCGTACGGAAAATGGAACGCTTTATAGCTTTACAGCAAGCCGTGTAGGAGCTACCTTTGTATTGGAAATTGTAGGCGCTGGGGGGAAGATGATATTTAATGGCTCAAAGCCGTTTGAACTTACACTTCAGCTTAAGGATAAAGATGGTGGTTATACAAAGGCTCCAGAAGTAGTTTCGGTACCAGAAAGTTGCTACGGTACGGATGAACGTGCTCCGAGAATTCCATTTGAGATTAATTTTTATTACGAGATACGTCAGTTCCTTGATGCGATTCAGGAAGGAAAAGAAAGTCTTTTGACGTTTGAACGTGGATTATATCTTCAGGAATTGATTCAGGCAGCACAGGAATCTGCAGAAACCGGTATGACAGTAAAATTATTTTAAAGACTATGTGAATATAGGAATAATAGAGGAGAATACAGAGAATGAGATTTGGAGCACATTGTGTATTATATGGAACAGAAATCGCATCAAATCCTGATGGAGTTCTTGGAAGATTAGCAAGAGCCGGTGCAGAAGGATGTGAGATAGGACAACGTTTTTTTGGAACAGAAAACAGAGATGGACTTTTGACTGCATTGGAAAACAATCATGTAGAAATGAGTGGAATGCATTGTGGTGGATTAAAGTTGATCGATTTAATTCGGGAACCGGAGAAAGCAGAGGCGGCATTATACAGCACAGCGAGATTTGTGGCACCCATGAAAAATAAAAATGTAATTGCTACAGGTGGAGCTGCATTTGAAGAGATACAGGATCTTCCGGTTGGAGCAGGAGCAATAGAACTAGAACTTCACGATCCGGAATTAGTAAAAATGGCAGCTGTCAGGCTAAATGAAATGGTAAAAAAAATAAAAGATGAACTTGGAGTTCAGGTGCATTATCATAATCACAGCTGGGAATTTGCAGATAACGGGTTGATTTGGAATACACTGGTTCGTGAGGCTCCAGATCTTAAGTTTGCATTAGATATAGGGTGGGCTGCGGTATCTGGATTTGAACCGGTAAACCTTTTAGAAACTTGTGCAGAACGAATTGATTATGTTCATTTAAGGGATTATAAAAAATCGGAAGAGGGGCAGAAGAAGAAATTCTCTGAAGTACACTCCGGTTATGTAAATCTTGGAACCGGAGACATGAATTATGTGAATCTTTTTCCAATTTTAGATCGAGTATTGGGTAAGAATGGATGGGCGATCGTAGAGTACGAAATTGGAAATTTTGATGAGACTAGTTATGCCAGTGCTCTTAGCTATCTGCGAGGACTGAATGATATGATGCACAGAGGACGTTAGTCTGAAGACAAGAAAAAGTTTGTGTTATTAGCAGAAAGATGGCAGAATGGAGATTAAAATGAAAAAACTGCGAATTGCGGTGCTTGGCTGTGGAAGAATTGCATCGGTATATGAAGAGGCATTTTATAAGTTAAAGGAAGAAGCAGAGATTGTTCTGGCTATGGATAAAGTACTTGAGCGGGCAGAGAAATTTGCAGAGAAATTTCCGGGATGCTATGCATCTGATCAAGTAGAGTTTGATTCGTTTCGTCAGATTTTATTGCAGGTGAAGCCCGATTTAGTTCATATTTTGCTTCCGCATCACCTGCATGGCAGATATTCGGTTGTATCCATGGAATGTGGTGTTCATGTTCTTACAGAAAAACCAGTTACCATAAGCCTTGCAGAGGCAGATCAGCTGATTGAAGTGCGAGAGCGAACAGGAATGCAGCTTGGGGTAATTTATCAAAATCGTTTTATTGAAGGTGTTCAGGAAGTTAAAAGAAGAATTGCGTCTGGAGAGTTTGGCAAAGTGAAAGGAGCCTTTTCTACACTGAACTGGTATCGTCCGGAAAGTTATTATAAATGTGACTGGAAAGGGCATTGGGATACAGAGGGCGGCGGTGTAATCATTGATCAGGCAATTCATTCCATTGACTTAGTACGTTATATGACGGGGCTGGAAGCAAAAAGGATTTTGGGGCATACGGCAAGGCGCGTTTTGACGGGGATTGAAGTAGAGGATGAAGCAGATGCAGCGATTTGGCTGGAGAACGGAGCAGTCTATTCCTTTTATGCGTGCAACTATTATACAACAAATAGTCCGATACGAGTAGAAATAAGCTGTGAGAAAGCGACGGCACTTTTAACTTATAATAAAATGGAAATCACATTTGCATCTGGAGAAAAAGAAGAGATCTTACCATCAGCTTGTCCGAATAGTAAGGGGGAAAGCTATTGGGGAAGTTATCACTTTTATCAGATAGAAAAATGCTATCAGGCATTGAGAGAGGGAAAGAAGATGCCATGGGCAGCAGAAGATGCAAAAAAAACACTGGAGATTGTGCAGGGAATATATGAATCATCCAGAATTAATGGTCCAGTAGAATTATAATTACCAGAAAATTTGAAAAAATTTAATAAAATAAAAATAGTCTGACAATAATGATGAAAACAACATAATAACAAATAATCTGAAAATTTCCTCAAAAAACCTGTTTACAAACTGGGTAAAATGTAGTATTATCATTATCATGTTACTGGCAGACAGCTAATCAAAAAGTTATGGATAGGAATTGCGTGATGCAGAGCAAGGCGCTCTGCGCGCAATTTCTTTTTAAACACTTAACTTTAATGAATTGCTGTGCGAAAGCAACCAAGGAACAAATGATGGAAAGGGAAACCCCAAAACAGTATTTTGGAAAGGAAACAGATATGGAAGATGTTCAGAGAATTACAGGGGCCGCTGCTGCCCAGCAGGCTGAAAGAAATGATGAACGTTTCGGACTGTACGATCCCAGATTTGAGCATGATAACTGCGGAATTGGTGCGGTTGCTAATATTAAAGGCATAAAAAGTCATAAAACCGTGGACCAGGCTTTGCACATTGTAGAGAATCTGGAGCACCGGGCAGGAAAGGATGCAGAGGGCAAGACAGGAGACGGCGTAGGAATTATGCTTCAGATTTCTCACCGTTTTTTTAAGAAGGTGACACAGCTTCTTGGTATCGAGCTGGGAGAGGAGAGAACCTATGGTGTTGGTATGTTTTTCTTTCCTCAGGATGAGCTTGCAAGAAATCAAGCCAAAAAGATGTTTGAGATTATTGTAAAAAAGGAAGGGCTTGAGTTCCTGGGATGGAGAGATCTGCCCATCCATCCGGAGCAGATTGGAGACAGGGCAGTAGAAAAGATGCCTCATATTGTTCAGGGCTTTATCGGCAAGCCGTCAGGAGTGGAAAAGGGGCTGGAGTTTGATCGCAGACTGTATGTGGCTCGTCGTGTGTTTGAACAGAGCAATGACAATACGTATGTGGTGTCGCTGAGCAGCAGAACTATTGTATACAAAGGAATGTTTCTGGTAAAAGAACTGAGAAAGTTTTTTGAGGATTTGCAGGATCCGGATTATGAATCTGCGATTGCTGTAGTTCACTCCCGATTCAGCACCAATACGAATCCGAGCTGGATGAGAGCGCATCCAAACCGCCTGATTGTTCACAATGGAGAGATCAATACCATCCGTGGAAATGTCGATAAGATGATGGCCCGTGAGGAAACGATGGAATCGGAGTTTTTCAAGTCAGAGATGCACAAGGTTCTTCCGATTATTAATCAGGAGGGCTCGGATTCTGCCATGCTGGATAATGCTCTGGAGTTTATGATGATGAGCGGTATGGAGCTTCCGTTAGCAGTGATGATTACCATTCCGGCTCCCTGGGCTCATGACAAGTCTATGCCTCAGGAGGTAAAGGATTTTTACCAGTATTATGCAACTATGATGGAGCCATGGGATGGCCCTGCCTCGATCGTATTCAGTGACGGTGATGTGATGGGGGCAGTGTTGGACAGAAACGGACTTCGCCCCTCCCGTTATTACATTACAGATGATGATCAGGTGATTTTGGCGTCCGAGGTAGGTGCGATTGAGGTGGATCCTTCCCATGTTGTGAAAAAGGAACGTCTCCGTCCGGGACGGATGCTTTTGATTGATACGGTAAAAGGGGAACTGGTCAGCGATGAGGCTTTGAAAATGCGTTACGCCTCCCGTCGTCCTTATGGAGAGTGGCTGGATTCCAACCTGGTAGAGCTGGACAAGCTTCCGATTCCGAATAAAGGGGTTCTGTCTATGACAAAGGCTGAGCGGGCAAGGCTGCAGAAAACCTACGGTTATACGTATGAGCAGTATAAAACCATGATTCTGCCTATGGCCTTAAATGGAATTGAACCGGTTTCTGCTATGGGAGCAGACAGTCCGCTGGCAGTTCTGTCGAAGAAGCATCAGCCACTGTTTAATTATTTTAAACAGCTTTTTGCTCAGGTAACAAATCCTCCGATTGATTCTATTCGGGAAGAAATTGTAACGTCTACTACGGTTTATGTAGGCGAGGAGGGAAATGTTCTGGAGGAACATCCAGACAACTGTAAGATTCTTAAGGTGGATAATCCGATTCTTACCTGTACAGACCTGCTGAAGATCAAACACATGAAAAAGCCTGGTTTTCGTGTAGAGGTTGTTCCGATTACTTATTATAAGAATACTTCTCTGGAAAAGGCAATTGATCGTCTTTTTCTTGAGGTTGACCGGGCTCACAGAGAGGGTGCGAATATTATCATTCTGTCTGACAGAGATATTGATGAAAATCATGTGCCGATTCCGTCTCTCCTTGCTGTTTCTGCGCTGCAGCAGCATCTGGTAAAGACAAAGAAGCGGACCGCTATGGCGCTGATTCTGGAAAGCGGAGAGCCCAGAGAGGTACACCACTTTGCAGCTCTCCTTGGTTACGGCGCATGCGCCATCAATCCCTATCTGGCACAGGAATCCATTCGCTATTTGATTGATTCGGGAATGCTGGATAAGGATTACTATGCGGCTGTGAATGACTATAATTCAGCAGTTCTCCATGGAATTGTAAAAATTGCGTCAAAAATGGGAATTTCTACGATTCAGTCTTATCAGGGCGCGCAGATTTTTGAGGCAATCGGTGTTTCAAAAGAGGTGATTGACCAGTATTTTACTAATACGGTCAGCCGGGTAGGAGGTATTACGCTGGAGGATATTGCCAGTGATGTGGACGCACTTCATTCCTCTGCTTTTGATCCCCTGGGACTGGATGTGGATCTGACTCTGGAAAGTGTAGGAAGCCATAAGGAACGGGCAGGGCAGGAGGAGCATCTGTACAATCCCCGCACCATTCATCTGCTTCAGGAGGCATCGAGAACAGGAGACTACAATGTTTTCAAAGAGTACAGTCATGCTTTGAATGAAGAGGGGCAGACCGTAAATCTCCGCAGCCTTATGGATTTTAAGTATGATGAAAATGGAGGCATTCCCATTGAAGAGGTGGAAAGTGCAGAGTCTATTGTAAAGCGGTTTAAGACGGGCGCCATGTCCTATGGTTCTATTTCTCAGGAAGCGCACGAGACACTGGCGATTGCGATGAACCGTCTGGGCGGTAAGTCCAATACAGGTGAGGGAGGCGAGAGCCTGGATCGTTTGACTCCGGGGCCGAAAAACAACAATCGCTGTTCTGCAATTAAGCAGGTGGCATCAGGAAGATTCGGCGTTACATCCAGATATCTTGTCAGTGCCCAGGAAATTCAGATCAAAATGGCTCAGGGGGCAAAACCGGGAGAAGGCGGTCAGCTGCCGGGAGGAAAGGTGTATCCGTGGGTGGCAAAGACGCGTCATTCTACCACAGGGGTAGGACTCATTTCTCCGCCTCCTCATCATGATATTTATTCCATTGAGGATCTGGCTCAGCTGATTTACGATTTGAAAAATTCCAATACCAGGGCGCGGATTTCTGTCAAGCTGGTATCTGAGGCAGGGGTAGGAACAGTAGCTGCAGGTGTGGCAAAAGCCGGTGCTCAGGTGATTTTGGTCTCTTCTTTTGACGGAGGTACAGGAGCAGCGCCCCGGAATTCTATTTATAATGCAGGACTTCCCTGGGAGCTGGGAGTAGCCGAAGCTCATCAGACCTTGATTATGAACGGACTTAGAGATAAGGTAATTCTGGAGACAGATGGAAAGCTGATGACCGGTCGTGATGTGGCGATTGCCTGTATGCTGGGGGCAGAGGAGTTTGGTTTTGCAACCGCGCCGCTGGTAACTATGGGATGTGTTATGATGCGTGTCTGCAATCTGGATACCTGCCCGGTGGGAATTGCAACTCAGAATCCTCAGCTGAGGAAGCGCTTTAAAGGAAAACCAGAATATGTAGTGAATTTTATGTATTTTGTTGCCCAGGAACTGCGGGAGTATATGGCAAAGCTGGGAATCCGTACTGTAGATGAGCTGGTGGGAAGAACAGACCTTTTGAAAAAGAAGGATGATATTGAAAATCCCAGAGCCAGAAAGGTTGATTTATCCAATATTTTGGAAAACCAATATGCAGGAGAGCACTTCCGGGGATATGAAAATAAGCAGGAATATGACTTTAAACTGGAGGAGACACAGGATGAACGTGTACTGTTAAAGAAGCTGAAATCGGCCTTGGCAAACGGACAGAAGAAGAGCCTGCAGATTGATGTATCCAATGTGGATCGGGCACTGGGAACGATCCTGGGATCTGAGATTACACGCCAGTATCCGGAGGGACTCTCAGAGGATACCTTTACCATTCAGTGCAGCGGAAGTGGTGGACAGAGCTTTGGTGCTTTTATTCCCAGAGGCTTGACACTGGAGCTTATAGGTGACAGCAACGATTATTTTGGAAAAGGTTTGTCAGGTGGAAAGCTTGTTGTATATCCGCCAAAGTCTGCCAGATTCAAAGCAGAGGATAATATTATTATTGGAAACGTAGCTCTGTATGGGGCAACCTCGGGAAAGGCATTTATTAATGGCGTAGCAGGAGAACGGTTCTGCGTCCGCAACTCCGGAGCTATGGCAGTGGTAGAAGGCGTGGGAGATCATGGCTGTGAATATATGACTGGCGGCCGCGTAGCGGTGCTTGGCCCTACAGGAAAGAATTTTGCAGCGGGAATGAGCGGCGGAATTGCCTATGTTCTGGATGAAAAGCGGGATCTGTACAAGCGTGTCAATAAGGCTCTTGTCTCTTTGGAAGAGGTAACGGGAAAATACGATGTGCAGGAGCTCAAGGAGATGATTCAGGAGCATGTGGCATACACCAATTCTGCCCGCGGAAAAGAGATTCTGGAGCATTTTGGAGAGTATCTGCCCAAGTTTAAAAAGATTATGCCCCATGATTACCGGCGTATGATGAACACCATTGTACAGATGGAGGAAAAGGGACTCAGCAGCGAGCAGGCACAGATTGAAGCATTTTATGCCAATAAGAAAGGGTGAGGAGGAAGCCATGGGAAAGCCAACGGGATTTTTAGAATATGAAAGAAAGACTGGCAAAGCGCAGGAGCCTCTGAGCCGGATCGGTCATTTTAATGAGTTTCATACTCCTTTAACAGAGGAACAGCAGAAAAAGCAGGGAGCACGCTGCATGGAGTGCGGCGTTCCCTTCTGCCAGTCCGGCATGATGATTGGAGGAATGGTTTCGGGATGTCCTTTGAACAATCTGATTCCAGAATGGAATGATCTGGTATATACAGGAAACTGGTCTCAGGCCTATAACCGCCTAAAAAAGACAAACAGCTTTCCGGAATTTACCAGCCGTGTGTGTCCTGCACCCTGTGAGGCTGCCTGCACCTGCGGCCTGAATGGGGATCCGGTTGCCATTAAGGAGAATGAGAGGGCTATCATTGAGAAGGCTTATGAAACAGGAAAGGCAGGCCCCCGTCCGCCGAGAATCCGAACTGGAAAAAAGATTGCCGTAGTAGGCTCTGGTCCGGCCGGACTGGCAGCAGCAGATCAGCTGAATAAGAGAGGACACAATGTAACAGTATTTGAGAGGGAGGATCGCATCGGCGGTCTTCTCATGTATGGAATTCCCAATATGAAGCTGGAAAAGCATATTATTGACCGGAAAATCCAGGTGATGAGGGAGGAGGGGATCTCCTTTGTAACTGGAGCAGATGTAGGGAATGGCTATAAGGCCAGCCGCCTGAAGAAGGATTTTGACTGTGTGGTTCTGGCCTGCGGAGCATCTAACCCGAGGGATATTCAGGTTCCGGGAAGGGATGCGCAGGGAATTTATTTTGCTGTGGACTTTTTAAAAGCTACGACAAAAAGCCTCCTGAATTCTGGTCTGGAGGATGGTAATTATATTTCGGCAAAGGATAAAAATGTCCTTGTAATCGGTGGCGGAGACACGGGAAATGACTGTGTGGGAACAGCTGTCCGCCATGGCTGTGCGTCAGTGATTCAGTTGGAAATGATGCCGAAGCTGCCGGATAAACGGGCAGAAAACAACACCTGGCCAGAGTGGCCCAGAGTATGCAAAACCGATTACGGTCAGGAGGAGGCTGCGGCAGTTTTTGGAAAGGATCCGCGGGTATATGAGACTACAGTAAAAGAATTTATCAAGGATGAGAGCGGAAAGATCTGTCGTGCAGTCCTGATTTCTCTTGCATCTCAGAAGGATCCGGAGACAGGGCGGACCTCTATGGTGCCGGTTGAGGGCAGCGAAAGAGAGGTCGCCGCTGATCTGGTACTGATTGCCGCCGGATTTCTGGGAGCCCAGAACTATGTGGCAGAAGCCTTTGGTGTGGACTTAAATGCCCGCACCAATGTGGAAACGGAAACGGGAAGCTATGCTACAACGGCAGAGAATATTTTTACTGCAGGTGACATGCACCGGGGGCAGTCCCTGGTGGTATGGGCGATCCGCGAAGGCCGTGAGGCTGCCAGACAGATTGACTGTCATCTGATGGGATACACGAATCTGGCATAGATATAGTAAGCTTAGCTACTCTTCCCAGAATCTTGTTTCGATTACCTGGGTTCCCTCGTGGATTGGATAGCAGATGCAGGGAATTCCTGTTTTAGGATGTAATAAATTTGTATTGGGAGAGGCCTGAATATACATGGCCTTTCCTTTTTTTGCCTGTTCAAAATCTCCGGAAGCAGATGCAAAATAGGTTCTTCCGTCAGGCGCCTGAATACGGATACACTCGGATTCTATAGAAGCTGTGAATGTGTCAGGGAATGCAAAGCCACAGTCATAGACAGTACAGCTTCGATTGCTGTGAATGGTATGAATCCGCCGGTGTCCGTTAGAATCAGGAATAAGAGTGGTTTTTACCTGAATTCCTTCATAGGGTGACCATTTAGAAGAAATCCTATCTTCAGAAAGCTCTTTGCTATCTGCCATTCCGCGGACAAAGAACAGGTGATTGATTTCAAATGCCAGCATACTGTCAGGGGCGGCCTCTGCAAGGCTTCTCATAGACCGGGGAACGCTGAAAGCAAATCGGCTTGAATAAGCGAATTTGGAATATTTTTCCTCGGTGTGAACATGATGGTGAGGCAGTGTCCGTCCTCCGCAGTAGGCGGTAACATCTCCGTGAATTCGCTGAATCAGAAGTCCGCCATATTTTTGAGAGCTTAGACTAGGCAATGCAGGAAGAGGAGCAGGTTCCTCCTGCCAGAAGGGATGATCCTTTGGAAGAGAGAGGAAGGCAAATGCTTTCATAGCCCAGTAAGGAGAGCCGGGAGCATTGTACTGCTCTGACATCAGAAGGTTGGAATATCCATAGCCGATTGTTAAAAGTCCGCTGGTATCAAAAATCGGATACTTCATCCAGAAATCCAGATGACGTGCAATCAGCCCCTTCATAACAGCGTAAGGAACGACCTCCAGTTCGCAGGCCACACACATGGAAAAGAAGGAAACCTGGGCAAAACGGTAGGTCAGGGAACGTCCATAAGCCAGAGAGGAGCCGTCTTCGGCAAACCAGCTGATAAAATCTTTTGCAAAAAGTCTGGCTCTGTTTTCATAGTTGATACAGCGTTTAGGATCCTCTGTTTTCATAAAGCGACAGTAAATCAGGCTATAGTAATGAAAGGCAAAGGAGATATAATAATCCTTTTCTCCATTCTGTCCGTCAAGATACCAGCCGTCTCCCTCATAGCAGCTTTCGATATAATCCAGATACTGGGATAAAATGTCGGAAGAGTATGGGGCGCCGATAGATTTCAAGGCGATATTTACCAGAATTCCGAAAAACATCCAATTACAGGGCGGGCAGGCATAGTGGTTAATTCCATCAAGCCATACTGTCAGATTTTTTTTGGCTTCAGGAGAAAGGGGATGCCAGAGCTTTTCTGGAACCATCAAAATTCCATAGGCAATGGCGGCCATTTCTACAAATCGCTGATCGATATCCTGGAATCCACCCCAATATTCCGGATTTTCTGGATTCGTTCCGGCGGTAAGTCCATTCAGGTAGAGATTCTCCATTTCTGGCCAGTTTCCGCCTCCCGCCCAAAATGGAACCAATGCCCACAAAGGTCGGGAAAACCCTTCGACCCCTGCTGCTGCCTGATCATAGACAGCAGCAGAACTTCCGGGGCAGAAGCGTGCCTGGTTTGGAGAAAAATGAGGAATTGTAGGTTTTAAAAGCTTTACGAGAAGTTCTGTAGCATGTTCTCTCATAATATCAGTCTCCTATCTTCTAGATTTACCAGATGAGAAAATCCTTTCCTTTCAGCCGGAGAATGGCTTCCGTAAGGAAATAATCAGCATAGATCAAATCAGTCTGTTCTCTTCTGTCATTGTGGAAGGCAACCTTGCAGTTCTGCACAATGCTGTCTGTTTCCGGATCCCAGTTGCAGCAGGTTTCTGCAGTATTTTGAATAATCAGTTCGGCATAGAAGCGGTACAGGTTTTTATCAGGTTCGTCTACATGTTCAGCAATTTCCAGAAGTCCGCAGGCTGCACACAGTCCGGCAGAAGCATCAAGATAGGAAGAAGAAGCGGGTTGGCGGAAATCGCAGAGCGGAACATATCCGGTTAATCCAATATTTGCAATAAAGTAATGGGCAGTTTTTTTAGCGATGTCCAGGTAAGCATTGTTTTTTGTATAGCGATAGGAAAGCGCAAATCCATAAAGGATCCAGGACTGGCCGCGAGACCAGGAAGAGGTTTCGGAATATCCCTGGCCGGCAAGAATTTGCTCAAGCTCTCCTGTTTCTGGATTGATGCAGGCAATGTGTCCGCAGGAACCATCGTCACGTACCAGACAGGAAGCTACGGTGTCAGCGTGGTTGACTGCAATCTGACTGAATCTGGGATCTCCGGTTATCTGGCTGGCCCAGTATAAAAGCGGGATATTCATCATAGAATCTACGATAATCCAGCCGGTGCAATCTTCCCCCTCTTCGACGCAGTCAGGATTCCAGGCACGAATAAATTTTCCAACAGGATTATATCTTCCTGCGAGAACGCTGGCAGCAGTGAGTCCGCGCACCAGAGCTTCCTGTGAACCAGTAAGGCGGTAGTCAGCCACAGCGCTGTGGAGCCACATAAAGCCTGTGTCATGGTGAAGTCCGGTAAAGCCGTGAAGTGCCTTGTCTAACAGCTCCTCATTTTTTCTGGCTGTATTCAGATACAGCTCCTTTTGTGTTGCGTGATAGAGCTGCCAGAGAATTCCGCTCCAGAAACCATTTGTCCACCAGTAGATATCTTTTTCTGCGTAATCCTGCTGATAGATTCCGTCTTCGGTCCAGTAAGGAATTTTGTTTTCCATTCGCTTACATTCAGCTTCTATCTTTTTTTCCAGGTTTTCATAGATGTTGTTGATTTCTGATTCTTTCATAATCATAAAAAAGACCTCCTCCAATTGGCGATTTGATTTTCAGTTAAATTATATAAGATAAAATACATAAAGGAAATGGAGAAAAATCTTGTATCACGTAACATTTTATACAGAGAAATGCTGGACAGTGCAAAAAAATACAGGATAGTATATAATTTTACTGGTTAAATGCACAAAAAAGAGGAGGGAGTTTATATAAAAACGATAAAATGACAGATATTCCATTCAGAAAAAACACATTATTAACTATAATTAAGCCATAAAAACAACGAAACAAAATAAGGAGGATATCATGAAAAAAACAAGATTATGGAAAAAAGCAATGGCTCTGACTTGTGCAGCAGCATGTGCGGCGACAACCCTGGCAGGCTGTGGTTCTAAGGAATCTGCTCAGAAGCCGGCAGAAAATTCTGCAGCACAGAGCGAAGCTCAGGGGGAGAGCGGCGCAGCTGAAGGACAGACTGAAATTACTTTTACTGTATGGGATTATGAGACAACAGACTATTGGAAAAAGCTGGTAGAGGCGTTTGAAGCAGAAAATCCGGACATCAAGGTAAAAGTAATGGATATCGGAGCAACCGATTACGATACGAAAATTCCGGTATTGCTCTCTTCTGGTGATACCTCTGATGTAATTACCATTAAGAGTATGAATATTTATACCAGCCTGGTGGAAAAGAACCAGCTGATGCCTCTGGACGATATGGTAAAAGAAAGCGGAATTGATATGGCTCCGTATCAGGGTTCTGATGAAGGAATCAGAATCGGAGATCAGCTGTACGGTCTTCCGTTCAGAAATGACTACTATGTTCTGTATTATAACAAAACCCTGTTTGACAAAGCTGGTGTCGAATATCCAAAGCATGATATGACATGGGATGAGTATAGAGAATTGGCTAAAAAGATGACCAGCGGAGAGGGAAATGACAAGATTTACGGCGGCTACTGCCATACATGGCCGGGTTCCTTATATCGCTGGGGTCTGAGCGAAGAGCACAGCATGGCAGACGGAGACTACGCATTCCTGAAGCCGGTTTATGAGATGTTCCTGGGTATGCAGAACGAGGACAAATCTGCTATGGATTACGGCACTCTGAAAACAGGAAATGTACATTACAGCGGTCCTTTCTATAAAGAACAGGTGGCTATGGAATTAATGGGAACCTGGTTTGCTAACATGATCATCAATACCAAGAACAAAGGCGAAACTGCTGTTGAGTGGGGTGCTGTAAGAGCTCCGCATTTCGAAGGTCAGGAGCCTGGTACAGCTGTCAGCAACCCGACTCCGATTGCAATCAACAAGAATGCCGCACATCCGGAAGAGGCATGGAGATTTGTTCAGTTTATGTGTACCGAGCCGGGTGCAGACATTCTGGCAAGCCTTGGAACATTGCCTGCATATCAGAACGAAAAAACCATTGATACCCTGGTAAGTGTAGAGGGAATGCCGGAAGGATTCCGCGATGCAATCGCTGCTGATAAATTCGTATTAGAGTGTCAGATGATTCCTGAGGCAGGTGCACTGGAGCAGATTATTTCTGAAGAGCATGATTTGATTATGCTGGGTGCAAATTCTGTTGATGACGGACTTGCAAAAATGGCTGAGCGTGTGAAAGAATTGCTGAAGAAATAAAAAAGAAGCTCGCTCGCGAGCTGATAAAGTCCTCTGAATTCCGGTTCAGGGGACTTTCCTAAAGTAAAAAGAAGGAGGGGCTGTTTTACAGCGCAGAGATATGTCAAAAAGAAAAGTAAAAAATCTTGTGACTGCATATACATTTCTTTTGCCGAACTTCGTAGGATTTTTGCTGTTTACTCTGATTCCGATTGTCTGCTCTATGGGACTGAGCGTAATGGAATGGGATTCGGCAAATCCAATGAAATTTGTTGGGCTGGAGAATTTTGCAAGGCTTTTTAAGGATGAAACCTTTATCATTTCCTTGAAAAATACGGTGTATTATTCCGTGTTTACAGTACCGCTTACGATGGCTGCAGCCCTCGGACTGGCTATGATTTTGAATCAGAAGCTGAAGGGAATTAATATTTTCCGAACAGTCTTTTTCTTTCCTCATGTAGCATCCCTGGTAGCCGTTGCAGTGGTATGGAACCTGCTGTTCCATCCGACTTTAGGACCGATTAATAATATTTTAAGAGCCATTGGTATTGCAAATCCTCCGGGATGGACTTCTACAATTGACTGGGCAATGCCGGTTATCATTATCGTAAGTATCTGGAAGAGCATGGGATACTATATGATCTTATATTTATCTGGTCTTCAGGCGATTCCAAGAGAACTTTATGAGGCGGCAAAGGTAGACGGAGCCAATGCATTCCAGAGATTTAAAAGTATCACATTACCAATGCTGACACCGACCACGTTTTTTGTAAGTATTATGCTGACCATTGCCTGCTTTAAGGTATTTGATTTGATTTCTGTTATGACCAATGGCGGTCCAGGCCGTGCTACGAACGTATTGGTATATCATATCTATAATACAGCATTTATTAACTACGAATTTGGATATGCCAGTGCGATTTCTATGGTACTGTTTGCTATCGTTCTGACGATTACTGTAATTCAGTTTAAGACAGAGAAAAAATGGGTCAGCTACATGTAGAAAGGGGACAAAAAATGAAAGAATCGAAGATAAGCATAAAGTCGATATGCCTCTATGGCCTTCTTTTGCTTTTAAGCATCACCATTCTTCTTCCGTTTTTATGGATGGTGTCATCCTCTCTGAAAACAAGTCAGGAGGTGTTTTCTGTGCCAATGAAATGGCTGCCGGAAAATCCTGTATGGAAGAACTTTCAGGAGATTTGGACAAAAATTCCGCTGCTGCTGTTTTTTAAGAACAGCTTTAAGCTGGCAATTATTATTACTGCTCTGCAGGTTCTCACCAGCAGCTTTGCAGCATATCCCTTTGCAAAAATGAAATTTCCTGGCAAAGACCTGATTTTTCTGTGTTACATTGCAACCATTGCTGTTCCTTGGCAGGTTTATATGGTTCCTCAATTTATCCTGATCCGGAAAATGCAGCTGGCAGATACGCATTTGTCCCTGATTCTGATGCAGGCATTTACGGCGTTTGGAGTATTCTTAATGAGACAGTCCTACCTGTCGGTACCGAATGAGCTTTCGGAGGCAGCACGTATTGATGGACTGAGCGAATTTGGAATCTACCGGAAGGTGATGCTTCCGCTTTCAAAATCGGCCATTGCAACTTTGATTATCTTCAGCTTTGTCAATGTCTGGAACGACTACATGGGACCAATGATTTACCTGAACTCCACAGAATTGAAAACCATTCAGCTTGGACTTCGTATGTTTATTACCCAGTATTCTGCAGATTACAACCTGATTATGGCAGCAGCACTGATTTCATTAATCCCAGTAGGGGTTCTGTTTTTAAGTATGCAGCGATTCTTTATCGAGGGCGTGGCAACCAGTGGTCTGAAGGGTTGATCAATTGCGAGCGATAAATTCGCTGGGAGTCATCTGAGCAATTTTTTTAAAAACTTTGCTGAAATAGTAGGGATCGTCGTATCCCAGCATGCTGGAAACTTCATAAATCCGATTATTATCTTTTAGAAGAAGCGATTTCGCTTCTTCTATTTTCACTTCGGCAACATAATCAGAAAAAGATTGTTGGGTCACTTTCTTAAAAATCCGGCTCAGATAGCTTGGAGTAATTTCCAGGACAGAGGCTACTTCATTCAGTGTGATTTTCTGAAAACGGTTCTGATAAATATATTCCCGGGCTTTTTTTACCTTGTAGCGATAGATTTCAGTCATATATTGATGGCTGTAGTGTTCAATGCCCTGAGACAGATGAAGAAGCCAGGAAATCATATCTTCCTTTCCCACAGGATCAAATTGAGAGGGGGAGGAATATTCTTTACCAAACCAGGAAACGAAAAACTCTCTGCTTTTCGGATCAAAGCTGTAAAGACGGGAGATCAGTAAAAAACAGATCTGGCGGGCATCTTCCAAATTGACATTGCTCTGAGTCATGAATTTTTGTACCTGAAGCATCAGGTTTTCAGCAGCTTCAAAAAAAACACTTTCCGTATTCAGCAGATTCAGCTGTTTTTTCAGGGAATCAGCATTTAAAAGATTCGTATAGAAATGAATCGGTGTGTCAATGCCATTGACCTGAAAGGTAAGGCTTTCCATTGCTTCTTCACGGGCTGCAGGCAGGTGAATCAGATTGCGGTGGGGCGGGCTGATCCCGATCAAAAACTGACGGTTCAGATAGCGTTTCGCGTTGCTGAGGATATTGCAGCATTTATTTTGCAGCTCCTCTGTACTCATAGAATCCCGGTATTCTATATAGAGTGCCATGGTATCTTGATTTAGGTGGTGAACGGAAATATCAGTGCTTTCCGGGAACTGTTCCATACAGAGGTTATCCAGAAAATTCTGAGGAAAATCATTGTCAGAGGACAGAGAGGTTTCCTGACCGGATATGCTGAAATATAAAATACGATAAAAACAGTTATCACTGAGTGCAAAATTTTCCGGAAGCTGCTGTGTGTAAATACTTTTATCAGGCTTTTTTCGGATAAGCTCCCGGATAAAGCCTTTTTTGAAGTCTTTGGCGGGAGAGGATGGAGTCTGGTATTCTGGACGTTTTCGAATCATGGACTGGGCTGACTGAATCAGAGAAATCAGTTCATTTTCCTCAAGATTCAGCTTAATGAGATAGTCAATGGCGCCAAGCCGCATGGCAGAGCGAACCAGATCAAAATCATTATAGCCGCTCAGTATAATGAAAATAGGATGATCGGGCTCTCGAACAGCTTCTTCTATCATTTGAAGTCCATCCATTTTTGGCATTTTAATATCGGTAAAAACAATATCGGGGCGATGAAGTCTGATTTTTTCAAGTCCGTCTTCGCCATTTGATGCATGATCCACCAGGAAGCAGTCCAAACGCTCCCACGGGATCATGCTTTCCAGGCCGCGGCGGATCAGTGCCTCATCATCTACAATTAGGATACTGGTCATAGGGAGGAGCTCCTTTCATAGGGAATACAGATTAAAACATCGGTATAGAGTCCAGGTTCACTGGTAATGGTGATTCCGTAGTTCTTACCATAGGTTATTTTGATTCTCTGGTTAATGTTGTGAACACCAATTCCGTTCAATCCTCGTTTATTCCTTGGATTCTCATGGGGATGCAAAAGTATATAAATCTGATCTGGTGTCATACCGATACCATGATCGACAATGTGAATATGGATATCTTTGTCTGTCCGGTTCAGATAAATATCAATCGTCCCGCCATCCTCACCTTTTGGTTCGATTCCGTGGAAAATGGCGTTTTCTACAATGGGCTGCAGAAGAAATTTCAGGATCGAGGCCTGGGTGATGGTTGGATCTCCAATGTGATAGTTGACTTTTAACTGACCATTGTACTTGATATCCTGGATCAGCACATAATCATCCAGAAGAGACATTTCTTCGTAAATGGATATTTTGTCAGAGCCCTTGGAAATATTCTGGAGAAGACGCCCCAGAGCAGCGGTCATATCACGGATAGTATCTGCATGCTGAAGCGAGGCCATCCATTTGATGGTATTCAGGGTATTATAAAGAAAATGAGGATTAATTTGATTCTGAAGAACACGGAATTCCAGTTCTTTTTTAATCTCTGCCTCTTCTTTTTGTTTTTCCATCAGCTCATGAATTTCTCGTTCCATGTTGTTAATGGACTCTGCGATGCTCTGAAATTCATCATCGCATGATAGTGTCAAAGAGCCTTTGAAGTCACCCTTGGAAACATTTTTGATATAGTTGTTGATCGTGTTAATCGGGCGTGTTAATACATTGCGCAGGTATATAGTAATGCAGAAAACCAGTATGACGGAAAAAAGGATCAGCGCAGCAGAAAGCCGGAAGCTCTCCTCTTTTTCTTTTAAAAATGAATTCAGAGGGGTTTCCTGTATTTCGATGAGATGGCTGTCTGGAACACGATAGTAGTGGACTATGGTTGGTGTTTCAGAACGGAAATTCATAAAGTGCCCAAGAGACTCGGAGGTATTTAAAATTTTCTGAATGATGGGATTGCTTGCCATATCTGTTCCGAGCCATGCAGGATCAGTATGTCCGATGCACTGCCCCTCCTGATTAATCAGGTAGATATTCTGATTGTTGGATCCGTTTACCAGGCTTTGCGAATACATATCATTTCGAAATGCAATCAGGCACCATCCAACAGGAGTTCCGGTCAGATCGTTATAAATTCGGCTGCTGACTGGAAAAATATAAGTATCTTTGATATAGACATCCTTACTGAGTGTGAGGCGTTCCGGACTGCTGTGTTCATAGGTTTCTGCCCATTTGGCATCGCGGATAGCCTTTTCGTCTAAAAGGGACATACCGTTTCCAATCTGGAAGGAGGATCCGTTGTCTTCCAGGATCAAGATTTTAAAAATATTGCTTTCGATATTGGCATTGACAGCGTATTCCATAGCGTAGGAGCTGAACTGGATTATATCCAGCTGTTTTTCGTAGATCTTGGAATAATCGGAGGTCAGAATATTCTGAAGCTGGCGGTTATAGGTAATCCACCCTAAGAGCTGATCTGCAATTTCTTTCTGCCTCTGAATATTAAAGCTGGTATAGCGAAGCCGGTCGATGCTGGCGGATTCGATATCTTTGGTGATACGGACATCCAGAATATACTGGTAAAATACGGAAATGGTGGCCAGCGGAAGAAGTCCGACAGCAAGCAGGGATACTAAAAGTTTTATTTTGAAGCTATGTAGAGAAAAGGGTAAATGTTTCATGACGATCTCCATAATTTATGATAAACTACAACAGTATAGTTGCATAACACAATTTTAACATAATTTATAAAGAGTGTCAAAAAAGCATGGATACCTGTAAATCGATTGAAAAATAAGTATATAAAAGGAGAAAAAAATGACAGAATTTAAAGATATGAAATTTGTTATAGGAGTAGACAGCGGAGGTACTCATTATCGCATCAAGGCTTGTGATTTATCCGGAAAATGCCTTGGATATACAGAAGGAGCTCCTGCAAATCATCATTATCTGAATCCGGAGGAAATGAAACTGAGAATTGAGGGTAGCCTTGCAGATTGTCTGGGACAGTTTGGAGGCAGAATAGAGAATTTATGCATGCTGGTCTGTGGAACTACGGGAATTGACAGCAAGGAAGACTACAGACGGCTGATGGAACTCTATACCGGAATTGGAGGCAGCAGCTGTCCTGTAATTTTAATGAATGATGCAGAACTGGCCCACTATACGGTGACAGGAGGAGAAGGAGTTCTTCTGATTTCGGGAACCGGTTCGATTGTGACGGGAAAAAATAAGAACGGGAAAACCGCACGTGCAGGAGGATGGCCGCTGGCCATTCTGGGAGATGAGGGTTCTGGCACCTGGGTGACAAAAATGGCTCTGCGTCATGTGGGAAGGTGGCTGGACGAGGCGGTAGAAAAAACAGTGATGACAGAGCGAATCTGTGATCTTCTGGGAATCCGGGAGAGAGAGGATTTGATCGCCATGGCTCTTGAGAGCGGAATCAATCCGGCTAATCTTCCGCAGCTGGGGAAACTTGTGAATGAGGCGGCAGAGGAAGGGGATCCGTATGCAAAGGAAATCCTGGCTGAGGCAGCACATCATCTGGCGGCACTGATTCGCGATATTGGATATGCATTGGATTTAAAAGAGACAGAACCAGATTTTAAGCTGGGCCTTTGGGGAAGCTGCATTTTAAAATCTCCGCAGATTTTTGAAGAACTAAAAAACGAAATTTCAAGAGATTTTCCGGATGCCAGAATCTGTCTGCCGGAAAAGGAGGCTATTGATGGCGCAGTAGAACTCGCATTGTCCAGATATATGACAGAAAATATGTAAGAAATCTGATACGAATTTTCTGGAAAGGCCCAGAAAGGAGAAAATAAAATATGGTAGAACAACAGGTGGCCAACCTGTCCTTTGCCCAGATTTGCCGTTCCGGTCAGTGCTTTCGCATGAGAGAATATCGGAAAGGCGTTTTTGAGGTGATTGCAGGGAATCGGCGTCTGGAGGTAAGTCAAGATGGAGAATGGTGCAGGTTTGACTGTGAACAGGAGGAATTTGATAATTTCTGGAGGGATTATTTTGATCTGGACACGGATTACAGCCAGTACCTGGAACGGATCAATCCCAGGGATATTTATCTGGTTCAGGCTGCGGAGGTTGGATGGGGCATTCGGATTCTGCATCAGGATTTGTGGGAAATGATTGTGACATTTCTTATTTCCCAGCAGAACAATATTACAAGAATCCGCCGATGTGTGGAAAACATCTGTGAAAAATATGGACAGCGGTGTGAGGATGAAGATGGCATTGTGTATTATGGATTTCCAGAGCCTCAGGCCCTGGCAGAGCTGGATGAGAATGCGCTGATGGAATGCAATCTGGGATATCGGAGCAAATATGTGGTGCGGACTGCGAAAATGATTGCTTCAGGAGAATTTGATCTGGAGGCAGTGAAACATATGTCGTATTCTAAAGCGAAGCCCTGCCTGATGACTCTGTTTGGTGTAGGGGAAAAGGTAGCGGACTGTATCTGTTTGTTTTCACTTCATCAGCTTCAGTCCTTCCCGGTGGATACTCATATTCGCCAGGCTCTGGATGCCCATTATAAGCGGGGATTCCCCAACCGCCGATACCGCGGAATTCAGGGAGTCATGCAGCAGTATATTTTTTATTACGAGCTGGGAAAATAATTGTGCTTTACACGGTGATGTGATAAACTAAAGAAACGATAAAGTAAGAAAACTGGAAACGATTAAGAGGAAAAAGGGAAGAACATCATGGTTATAAAATGGCAGATCAGGCTTCCAAAGCTTGCAGGGGAAGAGCTGCGCAGCGCGTATCTCTACCTTCCGGAATCCTATACGTGGGATGAGCTCCGGAGATATCCGGTACTGTATATGTTTGATGGACACAACGTGTTTTTTGATCAGGATGCCACCTATGGAAAAAGCTGGGGGATGAAGGAATATCTGGATCAAACCCAGACCCAGCTGATTGTGGCGGCAGTGGAGTGCAGCCACAGCCCGGACAACGGACGGCTTTCGGAGTATTCGCCTTATGATTTTGCAGATCCCCAGCTTGGACGGTTCCGAGGGCTGGGAAGAGAAACGATGGAGTGGCTGATTCATGATTTTAAGTCGGAGATTGACAGACAGTACCGTACTTTGCCGGATAGGGAGCATACTTTTCTGGCAGGCAGCTCTATGGGCGGTCTGATGAGCCTTTACGGAGTCATGGAGTTTAATCATGTATTTTCCAGGGCAGGAGCCTTGTCGCCCTCTGTATGGGTGGCGCCTGGAAAGCTTTCTAAGCTGGCAAGAGAAGCAGAGCTGGGAAGGGATACTGTGATTTATACAGATTATGGCTCTGAGGAGGGAAGGCAGCGTCCGAAGGTTGCCGGACAGCTTTCTAAGCTGGCAAATATTTTGGAGAGCAGAGATGTGATGGTGACAAGGAGGATTGTGCCGGGAGGAACCCACTGTGAGGCATGCTGGGAACGACAGCTGCCCTTTTTGATTCCGACGCTGATGTACGGACTGGAGTAGCAGAAGGGAGGATATCTATGGAAATGAATTATTACAAAATGTACAGTCCTGTTCTGGGACGGGATATGGAGTGCAAGGTATATGGCCATAAGGGGCGGCCGGTGCTTTTTATTCCCTGTCAGGACGGCAGGTTCTATGATTTTGAGAACTTTCATATGACGAAAACATGGGCACCCTGGATTGACTCTGGACAGGTAATGATTTTTTCCATTGATACTCTGGATCAGGAAACCTGGTCTAATCAAAGCGGAGATCCTTACTGGCGGATACGCCGATATGAACAGTGGCTTGATTATATTACAGATGAAATGGTTCCTTTTATGAGAAGCATGGTGAATGAGAGAAATGGCTGGAGCGGTTATCCTGGAATTATGGCAGCAGGCTGCAGCCTGGGAGCCACCCATGCAGCGAATCTTTATTTTAGAAGGCCGGATCTGTTTGACCGGCTGATGGCTCTCAGCGGTGTATACTCGGCAGAATTTGGATTTGGTTCCTATATGGATGAGGTGGTTTATCGGAATTCTCCCATCCATTATCTGTCCAATATGCCGGAAAATCATCCATTTATTGACCTTTACAACAGGAAAAAGGCCGTTATCTGTGTGGGGCAGGGACCATGGGAACTGCCGGATTCTACCAGAAAGCTGGATGCCATTTTAAAATGGAAGCACATTGACGCCTGGGTGGACTACTGGGGCTATGACTGTTCCCATGACTGGCCCTGGTGGCATAAACAGACTGCGTACTTTGTTCCCTGGCTTTTGGGTTAGGGGCGAGGAGCATTTTAGGGAGTATGGATAAAAGGTGAGGAGGAGAAAGATTATGAAAAATGTGGTGTTTATTTCCCCCAATTTTCCGACCAATTACTGGCAATTCTGCCGGGAACTGAAAAAGAACGGTATGAATGTGCTTGGAATAGGAGATCAGCCTTATGAGGAGCTGAATCCGGAATTAAAGGAAAATCTTCATGAATACTATAAGGTAAGTAATCTGGAAAATTATGATGAGGTCTATCGCGGGGTGGCATTTTTGATTTTCAAGTACGGCCCCATCGACTGGCTGGAGTCAAACAATGAATACTGGCTGGAGCGGGATGCCAGACTGCGGACAGCCTTTCACATTACCAGTGGCTTTCAGGAGGAGGATATTCCCCGGATCAAATACAAATCTAAAATGAAGGAATATTATCGGAATGTGGGAATTTCCACAGCACGTTATTATTTGGTAGAGGATCGAGAGGGCTGCCTGGAATTTATCGATAAGGTAGGATATCCGGTTGTAGTAAAGCCGGACAATGGAGTAGGCGCTTCTCAGACTTATAAGCTGTCGTCAGACGCAGAACTGGATGATTTCCTGCAAAAGAAGACGCCGGGAGTTTCTTACATTATGGAAGAGTTTGTATATGCAGAGGTAAATTCCTATGATGCGATTATTGATTCTCATGGAGAACCGCTGTTTGAGACCGGGAATGTAACACCGATGTCGATTATGGATATTGTTAATAATCAGGACAATTCTATTTACTATATTTTGAAGGAGCTTCCCAGCGATACCCGTCAGGCAGGACGGGCCACAGTGAAAAGCTTTGGGGTGAAAAGCCGTTTTGTCCATTTCGAGTTTTTCCGTCTTCTTAAGGATCAGAAGGGACTGGGCACAAAGGGCAGTATTATTGCGCTGGAGGTTAATATGCGTCCCTGCGGCGGATTTACTCCGGATATGATTGATTTTGCCCACAGCACCAATGTTTATAAAATCTGGGCTGATATGGTTGCTTTTGATAAAACGGAGATTGAGTCAGGGCCTCATGCTTATTGTGCTTATGCAGGGCGGAGGGATGGAAAGAAATTCCTTCTTAATGACAGCCAGGTGGCAGAGAAATATGGGAACCGGCTGAAGATGAACCAGAGGATTCCGGAGGTGTTAGCCGGAGCTATGGGAAATCAGATGTTTGTGGCGTTATTTGATACAAAGGAAGAGATGGATTTGTTTTACAAGGATGTTCTAAGCTGCAGAGAATAAAGGAAGAACAGGGCTGTCCAGACAGAAGCTGCCAGTTGAGCAGAGACTGTCTGGACAGCGTTTTTTTATGTCATAGGAAATTAGAGCCTATGACATAAAAACGCTCTGCGAGGATCGCCATGGGTTGGAAGAGAATTGGGCTGATGAGACGACCCGCCGCAGGCGAAGAAGCTCGCGAGCGAGCATCTTTCTTATATTCCATCTTGACAGATACCTGGTGGTTAGTTTATACTAACAAAGAGAGATTAGTAGAAACTAACTTTTGCGCAAAATTAAAATGGACAGAGGGGGATAAAACAGAATGCTGGAAAGACAACTAATTGAGTATTGCTCACCAACACTGGCTTCAATCAAGACTGCAAATATGTTTACATGTTCCTTTGAAAAGGAGGAGATTCTTTGGGAAAGCGTGGATGACTGGAATCGTCAGCTGGCAGAAAAAGGTATTTTTCTTTCGGTGATGCGAATCCGAGGCACTATGGCTTTGATTTATGTCTGCCGATTTTCCAGTTTGGCAAGGGATATGAAGCAGCCGGGAGCGGCAGAATTTCTCAGGCAGTGCGGATACCAAGAGACAGATCCGGTTCATGCTCTTGGTCAGCTGCGAAACAGGCTGGAAAGCCAGGAAGAATTTCCGCATGAAATTGGTCTGTTTCTTGGATATCCCCTGGGAGATGTGATTGGGTTTATGGTAAATGGAGGAAAGAATTATAAGTGCAGAGGACTGTGGAAGGTATATACGGATGCAGGAACGGCTGTACGGACATTTGAAAAATACAGAAAATGCAAGGATACCTATGGGCGTCTTTGGAAAGAGGGAAGAACGGTGGGGCAGCTTACGGTGGCGGCCTGACAGCGAGGAGGCAGAGGATTAACAGCAAGGTTTTGGAAGAACGTGTTGACAGGGGGCTGGCAGAGGCCTTAAATGACAGAACACGTTGACAGAGGCTTGGCAGAAGTTTGGAACGGCAGTGCGTTGACAGAAGCTTGGCAGAACAGAGAAGGGACTTGCAAATACAGGTAAAATCACATATAATTGCCATAATCTGAAAAAACAGAAAGAAAAGGAGGAGGATATGATGGCGACTTTGATTGTTGGCGCAGCAGTAGCAGGACTGGTGGTTGTGGCTGTGAGAAAGCTGGCGCGAGATAAAAGAAATGGAAAATCCCTTTCCTGCGGCGGTGACTGCAGCCGCTGCAAGGGACACTGCAGCTAAAAATGGAAGCAGAATTAAGAGATAAAAATACAGGAGATAAAAAATGGAATCTTCCAGAAATCAAAACGGAATTGGCGAAAAAGAGCTTCTTGTTGTGAGCTTTGGCACCAGCTATTATGACAGCCGGCGCCTCACTATAGGCGCAGTAGAGGAGGTTCTGGAAAGAGAATTTCCTGATTACGCAGTGCGCCGTGGCTTTACCAGCAGAAGAATTATTGAACGGTTGAAAAAACGCGACGGACTCTTGATTGATGATACCGAGCAGGCGCTGAAAAGAGCGGAGGAAAACGGGGTCAAAAGGCTGGTGATTCAGCCCACTCATCTGATGCACGGACTGGAATACCAGAAGCTGGCCAAACAGGCGGCAGCTCACAGGGCAGCTTTTGATGAAATAGTTTTGGGAGAACCTCTTTTGGCATCTGAGCGGGATTTTCAGATTGTCATAGAAGCAGTTACAGAGGAATTGGCGCCTTATGATGATGGAAAAACAGCTGTCTGTCTGATGGGACACGGTACAGAGGATAAAGCGAATCAGGTTTATGAAAAAATACAGGAAAAGATGAGAGAAGCTGGACACCAACACTATTACATTGGGACTGTGGAGGCGAATCCCGGAGTGGAGGAGGTGGCAGAAGCAGTAAAAGCTGGAAATTACAGCAGGGTAGTTCTGGCCCCTTTTATGCTGGTTGCAGGTGATCATGCAAATAACGATATGGCCGGTGATGAAGAGGATAGCTGGAGGAGTGTGTTTTCCAGAGAAGGATACCAGGTGATCTGCCTGCTCAAGGGGCTGGGAGAGCTGGAAAAAATCCGCTTTTTATTTGCCGAACATGCACGGGAAGCCATGAATAGTCTGAAATAGACTTATCATGGCTTCTTTTCATGAATTTTTTTATGGCTTTTGTTCAGGACACAGGAATGGCAGGGAGGCTGTTGGCTGATTCCTGTAAATTTACGGTATTCTGTAGGAAGAACCTGATAAAATTCTTTAAATGCAGTGGCAAACTTGCTTTGATTTTCATAACCTACGGAATGGGCAATCTGTGCTATGCTTCGATCAGTCTGAAGCAGCATGGATGCGGCTGCCTCCATTCGGTGTTCTTTAATATGGGAAGCAATGGAATTGCCGTAAACAGCTTTAAAGAGTGTCTTTAAGGTGGTTGGATTCATTAGGTACCGACGGGCCAGATCCTCGATGGTGATTCTTTGATCCAGATGGCTGATCAGCTGATCGTGGATAGTTCGAATCAGTTCTACCTGACGGGACTGGTACTGGGAAAGCTGTTCCTTTGAGGAACACTGTAGCTGGGAAAGCTGGAGAAGAAGCTCCTGTACCTTCAGCTTCCAGAAAGCAGTTTCCAGCTCCTTTGGAAGACCGTAAAAGGAAGAAAATACAGCATCCGTTTTGCTGTTTCCGGCCAGAGAAACAGCGCCGTTTTCCCGGCAGAATTTTTCATAAAGCAGGTTTCCGGTAATCCCGGATTCGTCCAGAGGATGGGGCGGACAGGCAGTAATAATATCCAGATCCACACAGAGAATCAGTCCTTCATAATATCCGTTAGGCAATGTGAGCAATGAGTTGGCACAGGTTTTCATAGTCTGGATGGCATAGTCTCCCTGACCAAGATAGACATGGTTCCCGTTTCCCATTTCCCAGCCAAGGCGCCCCTGACGACAGTAGCTGATTTCCAGAACATGATCCAGAGCTTCGTGGCAGAGAGATAGAGTATCACCTCGAAGAGTCAGGAAAAACAGTTCAATTCCTGGATAGAGGGCATGGGACTCCAGATGGCTGCCATTTTGGAGGCAGGTCAGTGTTTCTTCAAGCTGCAGAAATCTATGATTCATGATGTAATTGATCTCCTTTTATTGCGGACAGGTGATTTCCATAACCTGTTCAATCATATGGTGGAGCAGCTGGCTCTGCTGTGTGTCGGCGGCCTTATAATAGACTTCCTTTCCGACTCTCCGGCTGACAATCAGCCCCCGGTTTCTTAAGGGGCGCAGATGGTGGGATACGGCAGGGCTTGACATATTCATCATAGCAGAAATATTGATAACACATTCTTCACAGTGGCACAGCAGCCAGAAAATACGAATCCGGCTGGTGTCACCCAGCTGCTTGAAAACCTCTGCAACAATCTGAAAATCGTCGATCCTGGAAAGCTGGCTTTCCAGATAATTCAGTTCTGTTGAAGTTTCATGCTGATGAGGCAGTGCTGATGCAGGCATGGCCACATCTCCTTTCGTTTTAATATTCACCCATTTGGAAATGGTTTTCTCCCGTTTGGGAGAGTATTCCCAGGAAGCCTTGACTTCCTGTTTGGTACATATTATACTGCAAATACATAAATTAAACAAGTGCTTAATTGTTGATTAAAAAAACAGAAGCTAAATAAGCAGGCCGAAGAAAGGGGTTATTTTTATGAAAAAAATGGAGAAAAAGAGGGAGAAATTATGACGAAAAAGCAGAAAAAAATGCTGTACCGTATTCTGGCTTCAGCAGGAATGGTTCTTTTATGGAATGTGATTCCAGTTACGGGAATTCTCCGGCTTTTACTTTTTCTTGCAGCCTATTTGGTAATAGGCTATGACATACTGAAAAAGGCCGGAAAGGGAATAAAAAACCGCCGCGTATTTGACGAAAATTTTCTTATGGCAGTTGCCACAGTAGGTGCCTTTGCCCTGGCAATTTATGACAGAAGCGGCGACTATAATGAAGCAATTGCAGTAATGCTTTTTTACCAGGTTGGCGAGCTGTTTCAGAGCTACGCAGTAGGTAAAAGCAGAAAAAATATCAGTGCGTTGATGGATATCCGGCCGGATTATGCCAATATTGAGCAGGACGGAGCTTTGGTTCAGGTGGATCCGGATGAGGTGGAGAAGGGGTCTGTAATTATTGTTCAGCCAGGTGAGAAAATTCCCATTGACGGCATTGTACTGGAGGGTTTCTCTTCTTTAAATACCAGTGCTCTGACAGGTGAGAGCCTTCCCAGAGATGCAAAGGAGGGAGATGAGGTTATCAGCGGCTGCATCAATATGACCGGGGTTTTGAAGATTCAGACAACAAAGGAATTCGGAGAATCTACTGTGTCCAAAATTTTGGAACTGGTAGAAGATTCCAGTTCCAGAAAGTCAAAATCTGAGGCATTTATTTCCCGGTTTGCAAGAGTATATACACCGGCAGTCTGCTATGGAGCCGTGGCTTTGGCGGTGGTTCCGCCGATTATAAATCTAATGTTTTTTTCTGCATCGCCTCAGTGGAACGTATGGGTATACCGCGCGCTTACCTTCCTGGTTATCAGCTGTCCCTGCGCCCTTGTCATCAGCATTCCTTTAAGCTTTTTTGCCGGAATCGGAGGGGCCAGCAGAGAGGGAATTTTAATAAAAGGATCCAACTATCTGGAAACCTTATCCAAAACGAAATATGTAGTTTTCGATAAGACGGGAACACTGACAGAAGGCGCTTTTCAGGTAACAGGCGTCCATCACAACAAGCTGGAGGAAGAGCATTTGCTTCAGTATGCAGCTCTGGCAGAATGTGCCTCCTCTCACCCAATCAGCAAGAGTCTGCAGCGGGCCTGCAAAACCCCTCTGGATCGAAGCCGGGTGACGGATATTCAGGAAATCAGCGGACAGGGAATTCTGGCAACAGTGGACGGGATTCGTGTTGCGGCAGGAAATGATCGGTTGATGAAAAATATGCAGGTGGAATACCGGGAATGCCACTGTACTGGAACCATTATTCACATGGCTCTGGATGGGGAATATGCAGGTCATATTGTAATTTCTGATGTGGTGAAGCCTCATGCAAAGGAAGCGGTTTCTCGCTTGAAAGCTTTTGGTGTTTCCAGAACGGTTATGCTGACTGGAGACCGGAAACAGGTGGCAGAACAGGTTGCATCTAAACTGGGAATTGATGAGGTTTACAGTGAGCTTTTGCCGGATGACAAGGTTTCTAAGGTGGAAAAGCTTTTGCAGGAAAAGCCGGATCGGGCAAGACTGGCCTTTGTAGGCGATGGAATCAACGATGCCCCAGTTCTTTCCAGAGCAGATATTGGAATTGCCATGGGAGCTATGGGTTCCGATGCTGCTATTGAGGCAGCAGATGTGGTTTTGATGGATGATGATCCCATGCAGATTGCAAAGGCAATTCGGATTTCCCGTAAATGTCTGGGCATTGTGTATCAGAATATTGTCTTTGCTCTTGTAATTAAATTTGGCTGTCTTGCGCTGGGAGCAGTGGGAATTGCCAATATGTGGTTTGCTATTTTTGCCGATGTAGGAGTTATGATTCTGGCTGTTCTCAATGCAATCCGCGCCTTGTATGTACACAGGCTGTAATCATGAAATCAGAACTGTTTTTTAGGTTCCAGAGCTGGAAAAAATTATTTTTGAATAGTCTCTTCAAAAAAATAAAATATATGATATAATGGACAAGTTGCTGAATGATCAAAAGAAAAGGAAGGTAAATGAATGGACAATTCAAAAAAAATGACTTGGTACACCCTGGCCTTTATGGCGTTTTCTACCGTATGGGGCTTTGGTAATGTACTGAACGGCTTTGTGTATTTTAATGGCATCCAGGTTATATTCAGCTGGATTCTGATGTTTGCCCTCTACTTTGTTCCCTATGCGCTTATGGTAGGTGAGCTCGGGTCTGCATTTAAGCATTCTGGCGGCGGTGTCAGCTCCTGGATTCATGAAACCATTAGTCCCAAATTTGCATATTATGCAGGCTGGACCTATTGGGCATGCCATGTAACCTATATTGCAAGTAAGGGAAGCGGCGGATTAAAGGCTCTTAGCTGGATGATTTTCCAGAACGGAACCACCTACGACAAGTTCCCGACTATTTGGGTTCAGCTGGCTACTCTGGCCGTTTTGCTCTTTTTCTGCTGGGTTGCAAGCCGCGGTTTAAATCCGTTAAAGAAGCTGGCAACCATTGCTGGAACCAGTATGTTTGTAATGTCAATTCTGTACATTTTAATGATGTTTGCAGCTCCGGTTATTAATCCTAACGGCGGTTATGTTTCCATGGATTTTTCTATGAAAAATCTGATTCCTCAGTTTAATCTGGGATACTTTACTTCTCTGTCTATTCTGGTATTTGCAGTAGGCGGATGTGAGAAGATTTCTCCTTATGTAAATAAAGTAAAGGATCCGTCCAAGGGCTTCCCCAAGGGCATGATTGCACTGGCTGTTATGGTTATGGTCTGTGCAATTCTCGGAACTGTTGCTATGGGTATGATGTTTGATCCGGTTGCGATCAATGAGAGTACAGAAAGCTTTAACCATTATGTTTCCAACGGTTCTTATCTGGCATTCCAGAAGCTTGGCGAGTACTACCATGTAGGAAATCTGCTGATGATTATCTACGCTGCATGTAATGCAATTGGTCAGTTCTCTACTCTGGTTCTGAGTATTGATGCACCGCTTCGGATGCTGCTTGACAATGAGGATGCAGAACAGTTTATTCCCTCCAAGCTGCTGAAGAAAAATAAATACGGTGCTTACAGCAACGGCATTCGTATGGTAGCTGTACTGTCCGGAAGTATTATTCTGATTCAGTCTGTTGTTCCGGGCGCAGCATCTGTTCTGGCGCAGCTGAACAAGCTGAACTCTGTAACCATGCCTCTGCGTTATCTGTGGGTATTTGCAGCATATATTGCTCTGAGAAAGGCAGCAGAACGTTTCCATCCGGAATATCGTTTTGTTAAGAATCAGGGCCTTGCTTTAACAGCTGGTATCTGGTGCTTCTTTGTTACTGCAGCCTGCTGTATCATGGGTATGTATGTAAAGGGAGATATGTTCTCAACTGCACTGAACGTAATCACTCCTTTTGTGCTGACTGCCCTGGGACTGATTCTCCCGGTTATCAAAAAGAGAGAAAAAACAACGGCTTAACCGAGAGTGATTATTCAGAACGGCGGGAAAACTGGTGGAAAAAGCTTGCGTTCTGAACAGTTAAATTGAGAAAACATTTCGCGTGTTCTGTGGCCTGGTATCTGGGGCTGCAGGATGCGCGATTTTTCTTTCAAAGGAACGCTTGTTCTGAGAAAAAGAGGTATGGAGGCTGTGTTTTGAACAGAGCAGGGAGAAAGAAAAAAGACATGGAAAAGGTGAAAAAATGAAAATCAGAAAAATAGACAAAGATAAAAAGCAATATCTGGAGCTGCTTCTTTTGGGGGATGAACAGGAAAGCATGATTGACAGGTATTTGGAAAAGGGGGATATGTATATTCTGCAGGAGGAAGGTGCAGAGGAGAACAGAGCGGCTGGAGTCTGTGTGGTGACTGCTGAATCTGATGAGATCCTGGAGCTGAAAAACATTACTGTAGCGCCGGAATACCAGCATCAGGGCTGGGGGCGAAGAATGATAGCCTTTCTGGAAAATACCTATAGTTCATCCTTTCGAATTCTCCAGGCAGGAACAGGTGATGTGCCTGCAACCGTGCTTTTTTATGAAGCCTGCGGATTTCACAGATCTCACAGAATTCCGGATTTTTTTACGAAGAATTATGATCATCCTATTTATGAATGTGGAAAGCTGCTGACAGATATGGTCTATTTTCAGAAGAAGATGGAACTTGTTTCCGGGGAAGGAGAAGGAAATGAAGAATGATTCCCAGCAGGAAGAACGGCTTGCATGGAGACTGAAGGAAAAGCAGATACTTTATGATGAAAGGTGGCTTCATCTGGAGTCCCGGTCTTATCAGCTGGCGGACGGAACCGTCATTGAGCCCTATTATGTAACCTGTCCCAATGATTTTACTGTGATTGTGGCTGTGACGGAAAACGGCAGCTTTTTGATGGAACGCTTGTATCGGCCTGGAGCGGAGATGATTATGACAGAGCCTCCGGCAGGGGCTATTGAGCCGGGAGAAGAACCGATGGAGGCAGCCAGAAGGGAGCTTCGGGAGGAGACAGGATACGAGGCAGAGTCCATGGAATTTCTCTGTAAAATAGCGCCGAATGCAGCTACAGCCAGCAATTATGCCTGGTGTTATCTGGCAAGAAATGCAAGACCTGTGGGAAAACAGAGTCTGGATGAAACGGAGGCTCTGGAGGTGTTTGAAATGACCAGACAGCAGGTAATTGATGGTCTGAGAGAGGGAGAATTTATTCAGGCAGTTCATGTGGCGGCATTGTACCGGGCATTGGATAAAATGCAAGAAAAGATTGATTTTTAAGAGAAAAACGATTAAGATAAAGTGGATAGAATCAAAAATGCAGGTAGAGAGGAGAGATATTTTATGCATACTGTCATAGAAAATATGATCACCAGAAGAAGCTGCCGCGGCTATAAGCCAGACATGATTCCAGAGGATGTACTGGAAGAGATATTAAAGGCAGGAACCTACGCTGCAACAGGTATGGGAAAGCAGTCTCCGGTTATACTGGCAGTTACGAACCCAGAAGTACGGCAGAGGCTGTCTGAGGTGAATGCGGAAATCATGGGAGTGGATTCCGATCCCTTTTATGGTGCACCGGTAGTGCTGGTAGTGCTGGCAGATAAAAAACGCCCGACTTATGTGTACGATGGAAGTCTTGTTATGGGAAATCTTATGCTGGCAGCTCATGCGCTGGGCGTAGACAGCTGTTGGATTCACCGGGCGAAAGAAACTTTTGATCGTCCAGAATGGAAGGAATTTCTGAAGGAACAGGGAATTGAGGGAGATTACGAGGGAATCGGAAACTGTGTTCTTGGATACAGGGCAGTTCCTCTGAAAGAGGCTGCGCCGCGCAAGGATCACTATGTATACCGTGTGAAGTGATAAGGGATTGTTTTGTATAAAAAATCCGGAAAAATACTGCATGGGAAGAAGACCTGTGCAGTATTTTTATATCATAGAAAATGGTATCCTGCATGAAAAATAAAAACGGGAAAATCAGAAGGGAAGCAAAGCAACAGAATGAACAGGCATAATGAGGGACACAGGGAGAGAAAATTACCAGTGGAAAGAGAAGCTCAGGAGGAGGATCTGGCCCGCCGACGAAGACAGATGATGCGGATGAGACAGGAAAAAAGAAGAAAAAGAAGGATTCGAGTATACACGCTTCTGGGGGCTGGGACGGTCGCGATACTGGCTGCCTGTGTGGGGATTGCAGGTCTGATTGGAAGAGGGAAGGAAAGGAACTTTGAGGAAACAGCCTCAGTCTCCGGTCAGAAGAATGAGGAGGGGAAGTATCCGCTCACAGAATCGGCGGCAGAGCCGATAACAGAACCGGAAACAGAACCGGAAACAGAACCAGTGGCAGAACCGGCGATAGAGGAGAAAACTTATTTTGCAAAAACCACAGCGGCGACAAAGCCTATGAACGGAGATGTGTTCAGTAATTACGGCATTTTTATTGATTTGGAAACAGATACGATTCTGGCTGAGCGTAATGCTGACACAGTGATCAATCCTGCTTCTATGACAAAAATTCTGACTATTTTGGTGGCGGCTGAGGAGCTGGGAGAAGAACGGCTGGATGAACCAGTGACGGTTTCTAAAGAGGCAACCGAATACAGCTATATCAACGAATGCAGTAATGCAGGCTTTGAGGCAGGGGAAATCGTAACAGTCAGAGATTTGTTTTATGGAACGATTCTTCCATCCGGAGGGGAAGCTGCTTTCGCGTTGGCTTCCTATATTTCAGGAAATGTGGAGGCATTTGTCAGCCAGATGAACCAGAAGGCCGAGGAACTGGGACTTTCAGAGACTGCTCATTTTACCAACTGTGCAGGTCTTTATGATGAAAACCATCATTGTACGGTTTACGATATGGCTATGATTCTGGAAGCGGCTCTGGACAATCCGTTCTGTAAAGAGGTGCTTTCTGCCCGTACCTATACAACCTCACCGACTACGGAGCATCCGGAGGGACTTCTTCTTTCCAACTGGTTTCTGCGGCGGATTGAGGATAAGGATACAGGTGGAGAGGTGCTCAGCGCCAAAACAGGATATGTGGCTCAGTCGGGAAGCTGTGCAGCCAGCTACGGCAAATCTCACAGTGGGAAGGAATATATCTGTGTAACAGCAGATGCTTCCAGCAGCTGGCGCTGTATCTATGATCATGTGGCATTGTATCAGCAGTTTGGAGAGAAAGAATTGCAGATGCGGGAAACAGCAGACGAGGCAGATATTTTGGAAGAGCAGGAGCCCAAGACAGATTGACTGGTTACAATTAACAGCTTGCTGTGTCAGATATGTTATTTTTATATGAGAGTCAGGAGCATATGTGGAGGGTTTTGAATGGAGAAATTGGAAAATTCTACCTGGAGCTTATAGAGCGTATAAAAGAATAAATCCGGAAAAAGAAATTCGCCTGCAGCAGATGAAAATCATTTTGCCGCAGGCGAGATTCGTTTTTATTTCTTTTTATAGGTATTTTCATAATCCCGCAGAGAGGCCAGCGCTTCACCGGAAAGCGGGAACAGAATGGCCAGGTTGAAGACGGTCATCAGTCCAACGCCGACATCACCCAGATCCCATACAAAGGTATAGGCGGCCAGTCCGCCGATGAACAGCATGATCAGTGCGAGCACTTTATAAGCAGTCTGGGAAGCCCAGTTGTCTCCGAACAGGTAGGCTACATTGCTGCGGGCATAAAACAGAATTCCAATAAAGGTGGAAAAGCTGAACAGCCACAGAATGACGGCAATAAATACAACTCCGAATCCGCCTACATGGTAGTTCATAGCTGCCTGCATCAGGTCCATACCGGCCAGTCCGGCAGTAATCTCTTCCGGAACCAGTAAAATAATAAAGGCAGTGCAGCTGCAGATAACAATGGTATCAATAAATACACCCAGGGCCTGTACAAGACCTACAGCAGCCGGATGATTGGTATTGGCTGCGGCAGCGGCGCAGGGAGCAGAGCCGGAACCGGCTTCATTGGAAAACAATCCTCTCTTGACACCGTTCATCACAACGGCTCCAAAGCCGCCGGCAGCAATCTGACGAAGACCAAAAGCCTCAGAAAAGATGCGTGAGAAGACAGCGGGAATCTGATCCAGGTTCAGGAGAATTAAAAATACAGTCATGATAAAGTAGCAGGCTGCCATAATGGGAACCAGCACATCAAGCACCTTGACAGTGGCATTTTTCCGAAGCACAATCACAGCTGCCAGAACCACCAGAATCAAAGTGCTGTAAATCGGCGGAATGTGAAATGCATTCTGGAAAGAGGATGCTACAGAGTTGCTGATTACCTGGCTGATACCGCACCAGCAGATGAGGCCAGACAGGGCAAACAATACAGCCAGTATACTGTAACGGCGGGGAGCGCCGCCCCGCTTTCTCTCAATGTAATGGTGGATGTAGTAAGCAGGGCCGCCCCGATATCCTCCGTAGAGAGGATCCTTCTCTTTGTAAAGCTGGGCCAGCGTAGCTTCAATAAAAGCGGTAGAGGAACCGATAATGGCAGTAAGCCACATCCAGAACACAGCGCCTGCACCTCCGGCTGAAATAGCGGCAACTACGCCTACCAGGTTTCCCATGCCTACTCGGGTAGCGGTAGAAACGACAAGGGCCTGGAAGGTAGAAATTGCACTGCCATCCCGTTCTTTTTTCTCGGTCATAGCGTGAATCATATCCGGGAACATGCGGATAGGAAGAAAACGTGTACGCAGGGTAAAGTAAATTCCTGTGGGTATCAGAAGCAGCACCAAAAGGGAGAGCCCAAGGCCCCCGCCTCCGGGCAGAGGAATGGTAATCAGATCGCCCCAGAGAAAACCATAGACTGCCTCAATTAGTTTGATAATCATAGTAGTGTAAACCTCCTGTGTAATATGCCGGCCTGTTCGGCTTCTTTTGTAGCGGAAGCATCTGTTCCGGTACAAAAAGAGCTTCTTTCATGCACTGCGGCAATGGAACGCTTAATCGATTTACCGCATTGAAGAAGCACAGTAAATAGTATATAATAAACAGGGATATTTGTAAAATTGATTATATGACTGGTTGCTATTGAAAATTTCGATTAATAAAAAAGGTGGGAATGAATATGGAACTGAAAAATCTGGAAAGCTTTATTCAGGTGGCAGAATTGGGAAGCTTTACGAAAGCCGCAAAACGGCTGGGGTACACGCAGTCCACCGTATCCTTTCAAATCAGGCAGTTGGAGGAGGAATTGGGGGTGCCTTTGTTTGAGCGGATTCACCATACAGTCAAGCTGACGGCAAAGGGCCGCAGCGTTCAGAGGCTGGCTCATGAGATGCTGCAGGCAGCGGAAGATATGAAACGGGCTGCGGGGGAGAGCAGATGTCTGAAGGGAACAATAAGGGCTGCCATGGCGGCTTCCCTATGCACGCAGCTGTTCTGTCGCGATTTTACAAGCTTTCGCCGGCGGTATCCGGACATTTCTCTGACAGTGACGACAGGAACAACGGAGGAAATGTTTCGGATGCTGAATCAGAACGAAGTGGATCTGGTGTATACTCTGGACACTCATATTTATGACAGAAACTATATAACTGCATCGGAAGAAGAGGTGTCGGTTCACTTTGTAGCATCATCAGAGAGTCCTCTGGCTGCCAGAAAACAAGTTTCAGCAGAAAAGCTGATTTCCTGTCCGGCGATTCTGACAGAAAAGAATGTCAGCTACCGGAAGCTTTTGGATGAATATCTGGCAAGCCATTCTCTGGAGCTGCTGCCTTACCTGGAAATCGGGGATACCAGCCTGATTTGCAGTATGGTAGAGGCTGGAATGGGAATTTCCTTTCTGCCGGATTTTGTAACAGAGGCGTCTGTCAGGGCTGGACGGATGATTCGTTTTTCGGTACCGGAGATTTCTGTGTGTATTTGGAAGCAGATGCTTTATCACCGGGAAAAATGGGTTTCACCGGAAATGCAGGCGGTTATGGAATATTTGCATAGGACGGAAAAAAGGTGAAAAAGTAAATTTCTATCTAAAATTAACAATTTTGTAACACAATTAATCAAAAATATTATGGGATCACAACAAAATAATTGACAATAACCGAGTCAGCGGATATGATTAAGCTATCTCATTTTAACAGATGGGATGCAGTTACTTTCAGGAAAAGGAGGGATTTCTATTTATGAAAGGGTTTAAAAAAGTGACGGCTGTTTTCTGCGCAGCGGCGCTTGCGGGAAGCCTGCTGACAGGCTGTGCCGGAGATGAGCAGAAACGGATTGTCAGAATCGGACACAACCAGTCCACCAATCACCCGACTCATATTGCCCTGACTGCTTTTCAGACCTTTGTGAATGAAAAGCTGGGAGACAAATATGTAGTAGAGGTGTATCCCAGTGAGCTTTTAGGCTCTCAGACCGATATGGTGCAGCTGACTCAGACCGGCGCCATTGACTTCTGCGTTGCCAGCAATGCCATTTTGGAAACCTTCAGTAAAAACTATGAAATTTTTAATCTTCCCTATCTGTTTGCCAGTGCGGAGGCCTATCACCATGTTATGGATGATCCTCAGGTTACGGATCCGATTTTTAAATCCACCCAGAAGGCTGGATTTACGGCAGTGACTTGGCTGGATGCCGGAACCAGAAACTTTTATACTGTGAACAAGCCTATCCACAGTCCGGCTGATTTAAAAGGGTTGAAAATCAGAGTACAGCAGTCTCCAACCAATATTGAGATGATGCGTCTTTTAGGAGGCTCTGCTACGCCTATGGGATTTGGAGACGTATACACGGCCCTTCAGTCCAATATCATTGACGGCGCAGAGAATAATGAAATGGCGCTGACTGACAACGGACACGGAGATGTATGTAAGTATTATTCGTATGATATGCATCAGATGGTGCCGGATATTCTGATTGGCAATAACGCCTTTATTGAAGGCCTGACAGAAGAAGAGCGGGCAGTATTTGAGGAAGGCTATCTTCTGGTAAATCAGGTGGAGCGGGAAGAATGGGTAAAGGCTGTAGACGCGGCAAAGAACAAGGCGGCAAATGAGCAGCATGTGGAGTTTATTTATCCGGATCAGGCACCTTTTGTGGAAGCCTGCTCTCCGCTTCACCAGTCTGTGCTTCAGAAAAACCCGTCTCTGCAGCCAATCTATGACGCAATTCAGGTTTATAATGAAAAATATCCGTCTGAGGCAGAATAGGAGGGAGCCATGAGTCAACTGAGAAAAATATTAGATCGTATTTTAAATGTGCTGGCAGGAGTCAGCTTCCTGGCAATGGTAGCCCTGACCTGCTGGCAGGTATTTACCCGCTATATTCTGAAAAATCCATCCTCCTGGTCTGAGGAGATGGTTTCTTACCTGTTTGGATGGATGGCTCTTCTGGGCGCATCTATCGTAGTGGGAGAACGGGGGCACATGAATATTCCTATTTTAGTGGATCGGATGGGAGAGGGCGGACGAAAGTTTTTTGCTATCTTTGCAGAGGTAATCGGCTGTCTGTTTGCCATGGTCATTCTGGTTTTCGGCGGTGTTCAGATTACCAGCCTTGCTATGGGACAGATGACTTCTTCTCTGGGTGTTCCTGTCGGCGTGTTTTATATTGTACTTCCCCTGAGCGGCGTACTGAATATTATTTACACGGTGATCAATATTGTGGAAATTGTAAACGGCACCATTGATCTCCATCATCAGGAGGAAAGCGGCGAGAAGAAGGGAAAGGAGGCGTAGTCTGTGGCAATACAATCTTTGGTAATTATTCTGACTGTTTTGATTGCGCTGTTGGTCATCGGAGTTCCGATTTCCTATGCAATCGGTATTTCATCCCTGGCAGCGATTCTCCAGATTGTTCCGATGGATGTGTCTGTCCTGACAGGTGCACAGAGAACCTTTGTGGGAATGAGCAAGTTCAGCCTTACGGCAATTCCGTTTTTCATTCTGGCAGGAAATCTTATGAATCAAGGCGGTATTGCCAAGCGTCTGGTTGATTTTGTCCTTGCGCTTCTGGGAAAGCTTCCCGGCGCCCTGTTAGTAACCAACGTAGGTGCCAATGCTCTGTTCGGAGCCATTTCCGGTTCTGCCTCTGCAGCAGCGGCAGCAGTAGGAAGCATGGTTCGCGAAGGTGAGGATGAGCAGGGGTATGACAAGGCGGTATGTGCCGCAACCAACGGAGCGTCAGCGCCGTCGGGACTTTTGATTCCTCCCTCTAATGCGCTGATTACCTATTCTCTGGTTTCCGGAGGAACCTCGGTAGCAGCCCTGTTCCTGGCCGGTTACATACCGGGACTTCTCTGGACGGTATGCTGTATTGTGGTTGCAGTCATTATAGCAAAGAAAAAGGGCTATCAGGGAACACCAGGAAAATTTGACTGGAAGAATCTGTTTACAGCAACCATGCGGGCGATACCGGCTCTGTCTCTGATTGTAGTGGTAATCGGCGGAATCATTGCCGGTGTGTTTACAGCTACAGAGGGCTCCGCTATTGCAGTGGTATATGCTCTGATTCTTGGTATTTTTTACCGGAATATTACCTGGAAATCCTTCTGGAAAATTGTAGTTGACAGTGCAAAAATGAGCGGTATGATCGTGTTCCTGATTGGTGTATCCAATATTATGGGATGGGTTATGGCATTTACCCAGATTCCTCAGGCGATTTCCGCAGCGCTGCTTGGCCTGACCAACAACCCGATCATCATTCTCCTGATTATGAATGTGATTCTGCTGATTGCAGGTACTTTTATGGATGTAACTCCGGCGATTCTGATTTTTACGCCCTTGTTCCTTCCTATCGTAAAGACCTTTGGCATGGATCCCATTCAGTTTGGTCTGATTCTGGTTTACAACCTGTGTATTGGAAACATTACTCCTCCTGTGGGCAATACCCTGTTTGTATCAATTAAGATAGGAAATACCACGTTGGCGAGAGTAATGCCGTATATGCTGATGTACTACGTTGCAATTTTGATAGGTCTGCTGCTGGTGACTTATGTACCTGCAGTAAGCCTGGCATTGCCTGCAGCTGCCGGGCTGGTATAAGCGTAATTGCAAGGCCGCTTTCACTGAGAACTTTTAGAGGCAGTGAAAGCGGCCTTTATTCAGGAAAAAGAAAAAGGAAGTATCAATGTATCATGAAAAAAGTAAGTATTTATCTGGCAGTTCAAAGCAGGATTACTGTCTGTGCCATAGAGGCGATGCTGTCCTCCTTGACTGCTGTCAGAGGTGAGGTGGTTGGCGCAGGAACAGATCTGAAGACGTGCATAGAGGATATCAGGCGGTTGAAGCCGGAGCTGGTGCTGGCAGACCAGGAGATGTGTGCGGTTCAAAATACATATTTTTGCCAGAAACTGACAGAGGAGAATTCAGGTCTTATTTTTATCTGCCTGCAGTCAGCTTCCTGCAGCTGGAATCTGTCAGGGAATCCGGCAGTTCAGATATTAAGGGAAGATTTTACCCGGGAGAAGCTGACGGAAGCTTTAAAGACCTGTCTCCAGAAGCGAAGCAGGGGAGAGAAGGAGGAAAAGCTTTGTCAGGTTTTGCTTGCAGTGGAAACATTGGGGGAGGATACGGCTCATCAGACTTTAAAGAAGCCTTCACAGGAGGAACAGCCTTGGAACGGCAAGGGCGGAAGTCTGAAATATTTGGGATCGAAAAAAGAAATCTCCTTCTATCTGGCAGAAGGAAAATATCGGTGGATGTTGGCACAAGAATTTCAAAAATGGTTAAATCATGCTGTTGGGAGAGAAATGTCCCGGCTTTTATTTTATTCCCTTCCCTTTTCAGAAGAAGAGGAAGCGGAGGTTTTTCCATATTTATTTGAGAAAGAAGCAGAACGGCGAGTATTCTATCAATCAGAGCCTTTTGCTGTTATCGATCTGAAAGAAGAGCAGAGAAAATCATTTTTTTCTATGCAGCCCGTTCCTTTTCCGGTTGATCAATTTTCAAAAATTTTGGAAAAGGGTTCTCTCAGACAGGCTGCAGCGATGATGAAGCTGTATTTGGAACAGGCCGGCGAGTGCCAATGGGATTGTGAATTATTGAAGTTAAATATATTGGAAGCGGCGTTACGGCTATTACAGTTTCAGAAACCGGAATTAACTGCTGGGGAGGCAGGTACCATAAAAAAGAAAATTTTAGAGGCTTCAAAATTTACAGAGCTTCAGGAACTTTGGAGAAGCTGGACAGACAGCCTTTTGCATAAAAAGGAGGAAGGAGGAATCGAGGAAATTCTTCATTATATCCACACGAATTACTACGAAGATCTGACGTTGACTGGTATAGCAGAGCTGTTTAACTATAATTATTATTATCTTTCATCCGCTTTTTTTAAGCAGGCCGGAGTTACGTTTACGGAATATTTGAATCAGGTTCGGATTCAGGAAGCATGCAACCTGCTGGAAAATACTGCAATTCCAATTTCCATGGCAGCTGATATGACGGGCTATTCCAGCCCAGGGTATTTTTCCAGGACATTTAAAAAGTATCAGAAGTGTTCACCATCTGAGTATCGAAGAAAAGTTTCTGAAAAGAAGAAACAAACAAAAAGACAGGAAAATTAAAAAATTTCTATTGAAAATGAAATGCGATATGAAGAGTTGTTGTAATGTGTAAAAAAATATATGAAATAAGTAAAAAATATAGGTTTTTCAGTGTAAATTTTTCATAAAAGACAAACTAGTGAAAAAATCCTCGTAAATATGTGCAAATAAGACGCAGAATCTCATGATAAAATGAAGCAAATAGTACAGAAATAAAAAGCTGAAGAAAAACAGCTGTACTAAAGTGTGAGAAGGAGGAAGTATGTGGAAGAAAAAACGTATCACTAGTGTTGTCTTAGGCGTCAGCGTTACGATTACCAGCGTATTGCCGGCAATGCCAGCGTATGCTGTGGATGCGGGAGCCGCCGGAAAAACCCTGACTGGACAGAGCAGTCATGAAAAAGCCGGGAAGGTATCGACTCCGTCTGATGCGGAGCTGGAGGAGGATATCTGGACAGATGATGAGCCGCTGGAGAATGATTTGGAAAAAGCGACTCCCTCTGATGCAGAGCTGGAGGAGGAGTTGAATCTGGAGGAAGTGCCTCTGGCAACAGGGTCTAATGCAGAAGAGAACAGGCATCTGGCTGTGTATCCCGGACAGGTACCGGAGGTGGACGGCGTAGAATGGGAGGACGGTGTAACAGGGAAGGATTTTAAGGATCCCTATGATACTGTGACCATCAGCTCTGCAGAAGGAGAAGAATATAAGGTAGAGGTTGTTCCGGATAATCTGGTGTATTTTATTGACAGTGGCGCCGGGGAATCCACACCAGCATTTGAGGCTGTGCGTGATTTGATTCCGGATTTGAAAAATGATGCAGCTGACCAGGCGTATGAGGATGGAAAGGACTGGGGATATACCGGGAAAGACGGAGATAAGCCAGACACAGAGATATCCGATAAAAACGATACAGGATTTTACGGATTTAATCCTGCTAACAGCCCGGTATCCTACGTTCTTCCTCTTGAGGCTGGAACGTATAAAATTACATCTAGTCATAAGGACTGGTGGAATATGAACCGCCCCATGAGCATCAGCATCAAATATGGGGATACGGTTCTGGATGCCGGAACCTTAAACGGAAACGGCGTCAATGAATTCGTATTTACGCTGGAAAGTGATCAGGATGTTACTTATGAACTGAATAATACTGCCAATCAGGGCTCTGTAGTCAGCTGGATTGCTGTAGAGGAATCTGAGGAAGAGGAGTGGGAAGGTCTGGCGCTGGAGGATATTGGGAAAGTTCGGGCCAGAACCGGCGCTTCCCTGGGAGCTGATTATGAAGACGGAAAAATGGCAAATGTTACGGAAGGCTGGATCAGCGGAGGCGACAGCGCCTCTAATGGCGGTGTGGTTCTTGCCAATCCGGCACAGTATCTGAAGAGAAGCACATTTACCTGGTATACGGATTTTCTATTTCAGAATAACACAAAGGATGTTTCCGCTAACGATAATACCTCTGCATTTCTGCTTGGAAACAAGGAAACGCATATCCGGCTGATTCCGAAAAAGAATGATGGAACGGCAGTTTTAAGGGTAAAGGCAAACGGCGGGGAAACAGATTACCCTTTGAATATGGAGCTGGATGAAGATGTATGGCATTCTGTGGCAGTGCTTTACCACGAAGAGGACAGTGAAGGATATGTACAGCTGGTTGTGGACGGAGAGACTGCTTTGGAGGAAGAGCTTGCATTAGGCTTTCAGCTTAGCAGCACAGCATCTATGGAAGCAGGATACGGGATTACTTATGGAACCGGTTATATGAGAACCGGAAAGTATGACAATATTACCGTGTTCAAGACCTTGGCTGATACGTCAGATGCACAAGAGGAAACCGAGAGGCGGGCAGAGGAAAAAAATGCCTTAAAGGTTCAGGGCTCCCGCATTGTGATTGATGGAGAAGAAATAGCAAAGGCAGCAGAAAATATGAATGGCCTGACCTTTAAAGGTTTTGGCGTTTTAGACTGCAACAGCACCAATGCGCTTCTTTTGGACTACAAGGCTCAGCATCCAGAAAAGTACTGGGAAATGCTGGAGGTGCTTTTTGGTGGAGAGCATCCCATTATGCAACACATTAAAATTGAGATGGGAAATGACAAAAATACTTCTACCGGCTCTCAGTCTTGTACTATGCGTTATGAGGACGAATATCCGAATGTAAACCGTGTAACTGGTTTTCAGCTGGCAGCAGATGCAAAGAAGATCAACCCGAATGTGAAGGTCAGCCTGCTGTACTGGTGCGCTCCGGGATGGGTGGGAAGCGACTGGAACAATATTTATAAATGGCTGAAGAATACCACGATTGCAGCTTACCGTGAGTACGGATACATGATTGACATTATCAGCCCTGGAATTAACGAACAGAAGGATGATCCGAAATGGATCAAGCAGTTTAATCAGTGGGTGGAGAATGACACAGAGGGAATGATAAGCGATGATGCTTCTGTCAGCGGCTTCCGTGATGGAGAGGAAGAGCTGTTCCATGAGATTCAGATTATCATGTCTGATGAGGTAGGAATTGCCTCCTGCGGTCCTCAGCTCACTTCCGATGAAGAATTGCGTGACGCAGTGGATATTGTAGGATACCACTATAATACAGATGATGACAGCGCAGGCAGCTTTAAGCGTCTGGCAGAGGAATTTGACAAAGAGATCTGGAACAGCGAGGCACAGGCTACCTTTGGTTCTACAGCAGATCGTCCCAACAATAACATGGAGGGCGGAGGAAGCGGCATTGGTGGAAACGGAAGTCCTCTGGAAATGGCAAATACCATGATCAAGGGCTTTGCAAATTCCCGGAGAACCCATTTTGTTTACCAGCCGACCTTTGGAGCCTTCTACGAGGGAATGCAGTATAACTATAAGGACGTTATGGCAGCCAGAGACCCCTGGTCCGGCTATGTAAACTATGACGGCGCTTTAAGTATTATGCAGCATTTCAGTAAGTTTGCCGTGACTGGCTGGGAGTATGATACCCCGGATGAAAACGTAGTATGGAGAGCGATTCCCGGCGCCAGCAAGAGTGAGGCCAGCGGAACAAACCCTGTCAATGGACGAAACGGCGGAGATAATTATATGACTCTGGCATCGCCGGACGGAAAGGATTTTTCTGTTATTATCTGTAATGACAGCGCTAAAACAAAGGAATTTACCATCAGTCCGAAGAATCTTGAAAATCTGCCTGCAGACGCCAAGCTGACAGTATGGGAGACTCGTGCGGCTGAGGACGGAAAGCTTTACAATGAAAATTATGTAAAGCCGGTGGAAACTCTGACAGCCAATGAGGGCGGAAGCTACTATGTAACCGTTAAGCCATGGTCGATTGTGACAGTGACAACTCTGGATATGGCAGATATGGAGGAGGAGCTGGAGCTCCCGGCTGCTTCTGAAAAGGGAAGATATGTTCTGGATACGGATGAAACCGGTAAGACACAGAATCTGGAGGATACCTATCTGTATGCGGATGATTTTGATTACGAGGACATGGGAAATGTAACGACCTATGAGGATGGTGAAATTGTAGAATCCGATAAAAGCTTTATTGAAAGCCGCGGCGGTGAAGACGGATTCTACCCGCTTTACACTCAGGATACCAACGGAACCTTTGAGGCAGTTCTGGATGAAAATGGAAACGGTGTTTTGCAGATGGCGGGACAGACTGGCGGCGGCTCCTGGAATGGCGGCGAGCCGGCAACGACGATCGGCGATTACCGGTGGACCAATTACAAAGCCAGTGTGGACTTTGATCTGACCTCTACCAGCGAGTATCTGCTTCTGGGTGTGCGTCAGAGAGGCTCTGCCGGCGGCGGAGACAACAAGGTTTCCATGTCTGCCTATAATGTGGCGGTTAATCAGACTGGTGAGTGGATTCTGCGCAGATACAGCAGCGAGATTGCAAGAGGACAGGTACAGATAAAGGATGTAAGCGCCTGCAACGTGGCAATTCAGGCTGCAGGAGATACGATTACTGTTTTTGTAGACGGACAGGAGGTACATAATTATAAGGATCCGCAGCCGCAGCTGGAGGGACGTATTATGCTGGGAGTAGGACTTCCCGGGGCGTCCTGGGGACAGGGACGTTTTGATAACCTGAAGGTGGAAACCGTACCCGGATATATTCCTTATTTTGATATGGTGCATGACAACCTGCATATGAAGCAGTGGGATGGCGAACAGGCAGGAGAAGAGGCTTTGTCATATGAAGGAAGCTGGGAGCATGTAAACCAGAAAGGGTCTCAGTATTCCCAGAGAAGTCTTTCCACCTCCAGCCAAAAGGGCTCAAGCGTAAGCTATAGCTTTGAAGGAACAGGCTTTGCCCTGATTGGAGAAAATAATGGTTCTGCTAAAGTGAATGTTTATGTGGACGGCAATGCTGTTTCTGAGAATGCAGCTACAGTAAAAACCAGCTCTCATCAGCCTTATCTCATGGTTCGGGGATTAGAAAATGGCGAGCATATGGTTACTGTAGAGTTGGAAGAGGGAACACTGAATGTGGACTCTGTGGCTTACATGACAGCCCGTGAGCAGGTAAGCGAAGCAGTTGACATGACAGGACTTCAGGCAGTGCTGGAGAAAAATCAGGGACTGAAGCAGGAGGATTATGACACAGATTCCTGGAATGCATATCAGGAAGCGCTGAATTCAGGAAGCCGCTGGACTACAGAAATTGTTCAGAAGCTTCTGGCAGATCCTCTTTCCTATGGCGCAGATCAGGAGACGGTTCAGGAGATTACTGATTATTATGAGGATCTGATGAATACTCTTCTGAGAAAGGATGCTCCGGTAGAGATTACTTCTACGGCAGGAATTCCGAAGATTCTGGCGATACCGACAGGAACTGATTTGTCTGACGGGGCAGGAAGTAAGCTTCCGGCTACGGTTCCGGTAAAGAATCTGGACGGTACAGAAAATCCGGCAGCTGAGATTACCTGGAAGCTGAGCGGCGCGGCAGATACCGATTATAAGAGTATTGCAGCAGTAGGAACAGTAACGGGCGGTAAAAATCTGACGGTAACAGTGCCTGTGGAGGCTGTGCCGGAGAATGTGGTATATTTCATTGATGCAGGAACAGAAGATCAAACCATTTATTCTGCATACAAGGAAATCTTCCCGGAGCTGAAAAATGAAACCAACGACAAGGTTTATGAAGAAGGCAGCTGGGGGCGGAACGATACCTGCGCAGTAAAGAACGGTACGGATTCTATGGATAAGACCGATACGGGACTTTATAATGATAAAGAAGCAATTCGCTATCAGCTTCCGCTGGATGCAGGTATTTACACTCTGACAGCCGGATTTACTGAGTGGTGGGGATATGGACGCGATATGAGCCAGACCATTTCCTACACGCTGGCAGACGGAACAGAAAAGACTATCCAGGGAGATGCAGTCAGCTTCGGAGAGCGGGGAAGAGCAACAGGAACTGTATCCTTTATTCTTCCAGAGGATGCAACCGTTACCTATACAGTGGCTAAAACGAAGAGTCAGTCTCCGGTTATCAGCTGGCTGGCAGTGGCAGCGGTAGGTGAAAATGAGCAGGCTGAGTGGGAACCGATTTTCGTCTCCGATGAGAGCAATCAGTGGAATGGTCTGATTACCAAGGGAACTGTTGTAAACCAGCAGGATCCGGAGCAGGGCGAGGTGCTTCACATGAATGCAGCCGGAACCACCTATATTCAGCTGGATCCCAATGCAGTTAATTTAACTGGCCGTGAGAATATGACTATGAGTTTTGATTTGAAGTCAGAAACAGCAGATGGAAATTTCTTTACGGTCGCTATTGGTCAGGACAGCAATCGCTATATGTTCCTGAGAACCAGAGAGCATGACACATATACAGCCATTACCAAGGGAAGCTATGGAAGCGAACAAAAAGCCACTGCCCAGGTGGACACCTTGAATAAATGGGTACATGTGGATTTGGCTTTCAGTCCGGAGCAGCTGATTACTTACATGGACGGCGTACCGGTAAGCACCATTGATAAGGATATTCTTGTCACTGATTTGGGAAGGAATCCTGTTGTATATCTGGGTAAGTCCTTCTACAGCAATGATAAATATTTTGCAGGCGCGTTCGATAATATCGAAATTTACAACAGAACCCGCAGCGCTGCAGAGCTGGAGCTTTCCTACATGGTAACAGAGCTGGAAAAATTAAACCGCGCCGATTATACGGCGGAGAGCTGGGCAGTATTTGAAGCGGCACTTGATGCAGCGAAGGAGATTTTGGGCACAGCTTCTGCAGAAGAAGCTTTTGAAGAGGCGAAGACAGCTTTGACAGAGGCAAGGGAGGCTTTGAAGGCACAGACTGGAAAAGATCGTCTGGCTGTTCAGATTGAAGAGGCAGAAAGACTGAGAGAAGAGGATTATACGGCAGAGAGCTGGATCGTGTTTGAAAAAGCTCTGAAAGAGGCAAAGGCTGTTATGGCAGATGAGGCTGCATCCAATGAAGCAGCTGACAAAGCTGCAGAGGTCTTAAAAGCAGCTATGGAAGGCTTGAAGAAGCCGGAGAAGCCGGTCGAGCCAGAGAACCCAGACAAACCGGAGAACCCGGACGAGCCGGAGAACCCGGTTGAGCCGAATAAACCGGGACAGTCCCATGATTCGGATGGTGGCTCTTCACATAGCGGCACAGGCAGCCAGACTGCAGTTGCGTCAGGAATTACTCAGTTAAACGGAAGTGTTCCGTCTGTTCTGCGGGCAGGCAGCTGGCAGAAGGCAGCGGACGGCAGCTGGAGACTGATAAAAGCAGACGGTTCACAGGCAAAGCAGGAGTGGGCGCTGTTAAACGGAAAATGGTATCTCTTTGATCAGAATGGAAAAATGGTTCAGGGATGGGCTTATGTGAATCAGATCTGGTATTATCTGGATGCTGTAAACGGCGATGCGAAGCTTGGCTGGCAGCTGATAAATGGCAAGTGGTATTATTTTGATAATGCAACTGCAGCTATGACAACCGGCTGGCAGATGATTGGCGGAAAATGGTATTATCTGGATCCGGCAAACGGCCATATGCTTACTGGAAGAATTTCAGTAAATGGGGTATGGTACAGCATGGCAGCTGATGGAAGCCTGAACAGTAATAAATAAGAAATAGAAGGCCTTGCCTTTCAAAAAACAGGAGCGCTGTAAGACAGATGAGTTACTATCTGTGGAACAGCGTTCCTGCTTTATGTCATAGGAAATCAGATACCAGATACCAGGCTCTGCATATACTGATGCATGGATTCTGCCACAACCTTACTGTGGGCAACGGCTTCGACTACGGTTCTTGCGCCGTTTACCACATCGCCGGAGGCAAAAATACCAGGACGGGTAGTGTGTCCTGTTTCGTCTGCAACCAGAAGACCACGGTTGTTGGCTTCAAGACCTGTGGTAGTAGATACGATCCGGTTCTGGGGTCCCTGGCTGATAGAAATAATCACTCCCTCATCGGTAATCTCCACAGGGGCTTTATTGTATTCAAATTGGTTCTCATGGTTGCAGACAAGGCTGCAGACAGTAGTCAGCGGGTTATTTTCAAAAAGAATCCGTCCTGCTTCGTCCATAACATGCAATGCCATATGAATACTCCTCTCTAGTTTTTATAAATACAGTCTATCATATCTGATTTTTTCAGACTATAGAAAGTACAGGAAAAATACACACATATTATGAAAAAACAGTCAAAAAGGGGAAAAAGGGAAAAATAAGATAGACAAAGTCAGTTAAAAATCTTATAGTAAAGGAAGAATCTGATGGAAAGAAGATGGTGGGTATGATTGATCTGCACGGTGATATTTCTATACCGTTTCTGAAAAAAAGCCGGTTTACAGGCAGTTATCTGGGGATGCGTTATCAGTTGATGAAGGCAGAACGCCCAAAAAACCAGATGCCTCCAGAAAACGGAGAAGAAGCCTGCGGAGAGGAGACAGAGATGGAAACGGTTATCCGCGCTGTTATCTGGCCGGAGCCTTTTAATTTTGAAGTGACGCCGGAGGAAAAAAAGCACAGCAGGGATTTTTCCTTTGATGTAAATGGACTCTGGGCGGCAGTAGACTGGCTGAATGAGGAGCATGAGGCCGGGCATTTTTAAGTGAGATTTACTAGGAGGATGAGGTATATGAATTACAGACAGATGACCAGTATTTATTTTAGTCCTACGGAGCGGACGAAAGGCGTGGTAGAGGAGATTGCAGAGCAGTTTCCAGTGAGTCGTCAGTCTCTGGATTTGACAGATTCGGTAAAAAACAGGCCGGATTACTGGTTCCGGGAGGACGAAGCCGTTATTGTAGGTGTTCCGGTATATGGAGGAAGGGTTCCGGATGTGGCCCAGAAGCGTTTTCGGAATCTCCATGGACACGGAACAGCGGCAGTGCTGGTTGTGACATATGGAAACAGAGCTTATGAGGATGCTCTTCTGGAGCTTTCTGATATTTTAAAGGAGCAGGGCTTCCGCCCGTTTGCAGCAGCGGCAGCAGTAGCAGAGCACAATATTGTAGGCGTATATGCAGAGGGAAGACCGGATGAGAAGGATCAGAAGCTGATCCGGCAGTTTGGAGCCAGAGCGGCAAAGCAGCTGGCAGACATAAAATCCAGCTATGAGACAGAGGATTTGAAGCTTCCGGGAAAACGTCCCTACAAGGCCTATGGAACTTTGCCCATTCCGATTAAGGTGGAATCCTCCTGTACAGACTGCGGGCTTTGCGTAAAAAAATGTCCCGTTCAGGTGATTTCAAGGACTGATCCCAGGGTAGTGGATACCTCAGGCTGTATTGCCTGTATGCGCTGTATCCATGTGTGTCCGTCTGGAAGCCGGAAGGTATCGGCGCTGATGAAGCTGGCAATTCGTCAGAAATTGAAAAAGGCATGCTCTGGAAGAAAGGAGCCGGAATTTTTCTATGAAGCTGGAAAATAATCTGGACACAGATGATATTAAGGGGTTAGTATGGCGGCTGGCATTTCCGTCTATGCTTGCCCAGTTTGTCAGTGTTCTTTATAGTATTGTAGACCGGATGTATATTGGAAATATTCCGGAGATCGGGGAAGCGGCGCTGGCGGGAGTCGGGGTCTGCGGTCCGATTGTAACCCTGGTTTCTTCCTTTGCTTTTCTCGTAGGCGTTGGAGGTGCTCCTCTTATGAGTATCCGGCTTGGCGAGAAAAATGAACGGGCAGCCAGTCAGATTCTGGCCAACTGTTTTTTGATGCTGGCGGTATTGTCGGCAGTGCTTACCGTGGCGTCTCTGGCGCTGAGGGAAACTCTTCTGTGGAAATTTGGAGCAGGAGAGGGAACCTTTGACTATGCAAAGGAGTATATTACCATTTATCTGATGGGTACGGTATTTGCTTTGATGACGACAGGCATGAACCAGTTTATTATCTGTCAGGGATTTGCAAAAATCGGCATGAAGTCAGTGATTCTGGGAGCGGTAACCAATATTGTCCTGGATCCGGTATTTATTTTTGCCCTGGATATGGGGGTAAAGGGGGCAGCCATTGCCACTGTGATTTCCCAGGTGGCGTCCTGCACCTATGCCCTGCGTTTTCTGTTCAGTGACAGAATCCCGATTAAAATTACCTTTCGGGGCTATGACTGGAATGTAATGAAGCGGGTAATTCAGATTGGAATGACGCCCTTTATTATCATTGCCATGGATAATGTTCTGATTATTGCGCTGAATACGGTGATCCAGCGCCTGGGCGGCCCGGGGCAGGGAGATACCCTTTTGACCTGTACCACGATTGTGCAGAGCTTTATGCTGGTTGTAACGATGCCTCTGGGAGGAATTACCAGCGGAACTCAGACGATTCTCGGGTACAATTATGGGGCAAAAAGACCGGATCGGATCTGGCGGGCAGAAAAATGGATTGGAGGAATGGCGCTGTGCTTTACAACGATCATGTTCCTTATTGCCCAGCTGGTTCCGGAGATTTTTGTCCGCCTGTTTACGCAGAATGAAGAATACATCCGTCTCAGCGTCTGGGCAATCCGGGTGTATACCCTTGGGGTGATTCCCCTGGCAGTCCAGTATACCATTGTAGACGGATTTACGGGTATGGGAATTTCCAGTGTGGCTATGGGGCTTTCCATGTGGAGAAAAACGGTATTTCTTGTGGGCGTATTTCTGATTCCTCGTTTTGCTGGAATTACCAATGTTTTTTATACAGAACCTCTCTCTGATTTTCTGGGAACTGTCGTATCGGTTCTGATGTTTTGTCTGGTATTTAAGCGGGTAGTTGGCAATCCTCATGAAAGAAAGGAGACGGTTGCTTGAAAGTAAGAAAGCATTTTTATTTTTCAGGCCGGGTTCAGGGTGTGGGATTTCGCTATCAGGCAACCCGTCTGGCCAGAGGTCTGGGGCTTACAGGCTGGGTAATGAACCTATGGGATGGACGGGTGGAGCTGGAAGCCCAGGGAGAAGAGGCTCTGATCTGGGATTTGGTGACAGCTCTTCACAAGCAGCCGTATATTCAGATTGAAGATATGGAAACAGAGGAGCGGCCTTTAAAAGAGGAGCGAGGATTCCAGATGGCAAATTAACGCAATATGGCTGAACTGTTATAAATTAACAGCATAGAATAACAGTGCAGGAGTGAATCCTGCCAGACGAAGGAGGGCGATAATCAATTAATAAGGAGCTGTTTCAAATTATAGTTTCAGGTGTGATGATTCCGTTTCTGGGTACGGCCCTGGGAGCGGCGTGTGTGTTTTTTGTAAAGAATTCCATAAAGCTGTCGGTACACAAGATTCTTCTTGGATTTGCTTCCGGAGTGATGGTGGCAGCCTCGGTCTGGTCGCTTTTGATTCCGGCTATAGATATGTCTGCTCATCTGGGGCATTTTGCCTTTATTCCAGCTGTAGCCGGTCTGGCGGTGGGAATGATATTTTTACTTCTGATGGATAAAATGATTCCCCATCTTCACTATGGAAGCCAGGATCCAGAGGGACCGAAAAGCGGCCTGGCAAGAACAACCATGCTGGTGTTGGCAGTCACTCTCCACAATATTCCTGAGGGTATGGCAGTTGGTGTGGTATTTGCAGGATTGGTGGCAGGAGATGCTTCTATTTCTGCAGCAGGAGCTTTTGCTTTGGCTGTGGGAATTGCCATTCAGAATTTTCCTGAGGGCGCGATTATTTCTCTTCCCCTGCGAAGCGGCGGAATGGGGAGAAAAAGAGCCTTTCTTATGGGAGCCTTATCTGGTATTGTAGAGCCTATTGGCGCAGTTATTACGATTGCTCTGGCTAAAATTATGTCTCCCATTCTTCCCTACACCCTGGCATTTGCAGCAGGTGCTATGCTGTATGTGGTGGTAGAGGAGCTGATTCCAGAATCCTCAGAGGGAGATCATTCGGATAAAGGAACCCTGGGATTTGCTTTGGGATTTATGATTATGATGACGCTGGATGTAGCGCTTGGATAAAATAGATAGAAAAAAGACAAAGGAGGAGCTTATGACACAAAAAGAAGTGCTGGAGCAGGCGAGAGCCTGCCTGGGAAAATACTGTAAGGGGTGCGCAGTCTGTGACGGAAGAGCCTGCAGAAACCAGATACCGGGACCGGGGGCAAAGGGTGCAGGTGATACGGCTATCCGGAATTACGATAAATGGAAGGAAATCCGGGTGCAGATGGATACCATCTGTGAAAACCGTCCGGCTGATACCCGGTTTCAGATGTTTGGCCGTACCTTTGCCTATCCATTTTTTGCAGGGCCCGTGGGCGCTGTCAATCTTCATTATGGAGAAAAGTATAACGATGCCACATACAATGATGTGCTGGTGAGAGCCTGCGCATCAGCCGGCATCGCGGCGTTTACCGGCGATGGAACGGATCCGAAGGTGATGGAGGCAGCGGCAGCGGCGGTGGGAGCGGCAGACGGGATGGGAGTTCCTGTTATCAAGCCCTGGAACCGGGAAACCATAAGGGAGAAGATGGAGCTGGTTCGCCAGTCAGGAGCCTTTGCGGCAGCGATGGACATTGACGCTGCAGGACTGCCGTTTTTGAAGAATATGACACCGCCGGCAGGAAGCAAGACTGTGGCAGAGCTGGCTGAAATTATCCAGGATGCAGGAGTTCCTTTTATTGTAAAAGGAGTTATGACCGTGAAGGGAGCTTTGAAGGCAAAAGAGGCAGGGGCTTCTGCGATTGTAGTATCAAACCACGGCGGACGTGTTCTGGATCAGTGTCCGGCTACAGCAGAGGTGCTGGAGGATATTGCAGAGGCAGTAGGAGATTCCATGACGGTTCTTGTAGACGGAGGAATCCGCAGTGGAGTGGATATTTTCAAGGCGCTTGCTCTGGGAGCAGACGGAGTACTGATCTGCCGCCCCTTTGTGACAGCAGTGTACGGCGGTGCAGAGGAAGGAGCCAGAGAGCTGATTGATCGTTTGGGTGCAGAGCTGAAGGATACGATGGCTATGTGCGGGGCCTCTTCGCTGGAGGAAATCAGCCGGGATATGATCTGGAAACCATAACCTGAAGTAATAGTAAACATTACCTATATATAGTTGACAAATAATATTCTCATTGTTATGATTGATTGTACTTGATAGAAAGGGTGAAAGCCATGGATAGAATTGTATTATCACTGCTGGTAGACAACACATCCGGCGTATTGAGCCGTGTTGCGGGGCTGTTCAGCCGGCGCGGCTATAACATCGACAGCCTTACAGTTGGTGTGACTGCAGATGAGCGGTATTCCAGAATGACGGTGGTTTCCTACGGAGATCAGAATATTCTGGAGCAGATTGAGAAGCAGCTTCGCAAACTGGAGGACGTTCGGGATATCAAGGAGCTGAAGCCGGGACATTCCGTATATCGGGAACTGATTATGGTAAAGGTTCGCGCAAATGCCAGCCAGAGGCAGGCTGTCAGCGCTATTTCCGATATTTTCCGCGCCACGATTGTGGATGTGGGCAAGGATTCCCTGACCGTCATGCTGACCGGGGACCAGTCAAAATTGGATGCCCTTATTAACCTGCTGGAGGATTACGAGATTCTGGAGCTTGCAAGAACCGGCCTGACCGGCCTTTCCCGCGGCTCTGACGATATCAGGTATCTGCCGTAGGCAGCTTCGAAAAATCTACAAAACAGGAACTCAGAGGAGGAAAATGACAATGGCAAAAATTTATTATCAGGAAGACTGTAACTTATCCTTACTGGATGGCAAGACAATTGCGATTATCGGATACGGCAGCCAGGGACATGCTCATGCCCTGAACTTAAAGGAATCCGGATGCAATGTCATTATCGGTCTTTATGAAGGAAGCAAATCCTGGGCAAAAGCAGAAAATCAGGGCTTCCAGGTTTACACTGCGGCAGAGGCTGCAAAAAAGGCAGATATTATTATGATCCTGATTAACGATGAGCTGCAGGCTGATATGTATAAGAACGACATTGAACCGAATCTGGAAGAGGGCAATATGCTGATGTTCGCTCATGGTTTCAATATCCATTTCGGCTGCATTAAGCCGCCGGCATATGTGGATGTTACTATGATTGCTCCGAAGGCTCCGGGTCATACAGTTCGCAGCGAGTACCAGGAAGGCAAGGGAACTCCCTGTCTGGTAGCAGTAGAGCAGGATTACACAGGAAAGGCTCTGGAGAAGGCTCTGGCTTATGGTCTGGCTATCGGCGGTGCAAGAGCTGGTCTTCTGGAGACTACTTTCCGTACTGAGACCGAGACGGATCTGTTTGGTGAGCAGGCTGTTCTGTGCGGCGGCGTATGTGCTCTGATGCAGGCAGGCTTCGAGACTCTGGTTGAGGCAGGTTATGATCCGAGAAATGCTTATTTTGAGTGTATCCATGAGATGAAGCTGATTGTAGATCTGATTTATCAGTCTGGATTTGCAGGTATGCGGTATTCCATTTCCAATACTGCAGAGTACGGCGATTATATTACCGGACCGAAGATCATTACGGAAGATACCAAGAAGGCTATGAAGAAGATTCTGACTGATATTCAGGACGGTACCTTTGCAAAGGAATTCCTGCTGGATATGAGCCCGGCTGGACGTCAGGTTCACTTCAAGGCTATGAGAAAGCTGGCTTCCGAGCATCCGTCTGAGAAGGTGGGCGAGGAGATCAGAAAGCTGTACAGCTGGAACGACGAGAGCGGAAAGCTGATCAACAACTAAAACTGTAAAAACGCTTATAAAAAATGGAAAATCGCTGTGCAGTGTGAAGCTGTACAGCGATTTTGTGAATCCGCAGATAAAAATTGCAACTGAACTGTTACAAAGAGTTACAGATGCGTTTCCCTGCAGTAATCCAGAAAGGTTTCCAGAGCCCGTGTGGTGCGGCCGCTGTGGTATACAAAGCCAACCGTTCGTTTGCGGATGGGAGGCTCCAGGGGAAGCTGAATGAGCTTTCCCTGCTCCAGATCTTCTTTAACAAATTCTTTGATAACGCATCCGATTCCAAGACCAATTCTTGCAAACTCAATCAGCAGATCCATAGTTGTTACTTCCAGATAGTTATTGACTGTAATCTGGTGGAGGGACATATATTCGTCAATATAATTCCTGGTAACATTATTTTTATCCAGCAGCATAATATTTCCGGATTGGAATATGTTGGAATCTCCGCCTTCCCTGAGGCGTAGATTTTCCAGATAGGAAGGAGTTGCGGCGAAAATATCTTCAATCTGAGTAATCGGGATAAATACAATGTTTTTCTGAGGCTTTGGTTCCGCCACCAGCCCCAGATCAATTCTCTGCTGCTCCAGCTTGGAAAGAGTATGGGCGGAGGACTGGTTTTCGATGGTGATTTTGATATGGGGATATTGTTCGATAAAGCCCTTGAGGTAATTGACCATAATAAATCGGCACAGGGTATTGCTGACACCAATATGGATATGGCCGAGGTTAAATTCCCGAATGCGCTTGAGCTCCTGCTCGCCGATGGAAAGCTGCTCGAAGGCAGCTCTGGTATGCTCAAACAGCACCTGCCCTTCTTCTGTCAGCTGCACGCCCCGGGAATTGCGGGTGAAAAGAGAGGTATGCAGGCTGTCTTCCAGTTTGCTGATAGATTTGCTGATAGCCGGCTGGCTGATGTAAAGCTCCTTGGCAGCCCTGGAAATATTTCCGGCTATGGCTACGGCATAAAAAATACGGTACTGGGATAGATTCTGGTCCATAAAATGTCTGTATAACCTCCTGTTATAATATATATGAGTATTATCTATTGTCATTATAACAATGGAAATGATATAATACAATCAATTCGTGAAAAAATTTGTCTGCCGGTTTCTTGATCAGGGCAGAAAACAGGAGGGAACTATGTCATCAGGTAAAATTTTTAAGTTTCACAACGACCTGGATACCGATCAGATTATTGCATCTCAGTACCTTTTGCTTCCCAGCATTGATGAGATGAAGGAGCATACATTTGAATCTCTGGATCCGGATTTTCCCAAAAAGGTGAAACCCGGCGATTACGTAGTGGGCGGAGAAAATTTTGGCTGCGGCTCTTCCAGAGAGCAGGCTCCCAGTGTGTTAAAGGCTCTTGGGGTAAAGGCCGTTGTGGCCAAGTCCTTTGCCCGGATTTTTTACCGGAATGCCATTAATATTGGACTTCCTGTAATTGTGTGCAAGGAGCTCCCGGACGCGGTAAAAACAGGAGATGAAATGGAACTTTCTATGACTGACGGCACAGCAAAGGCAAATGGCGTCAGCTATGCCTGTACCAAGCTGCCGCCTTATATGCAGCAGATTTTAAATCAGGGCGGACTGATTGCATCACTGAATAAGGAGGAGGCATAGGCCATGGGAATGACAATTGCAGAGAAGATAATAGCCCGGGCAGCCGGAGTAGATCAGGTTCGGGCAGGGGACATTCATACAGTAAGGCTGGATCGGATGATGAGCAATGATGGAACGACGCATCTGACTGTGGACATGTACCACAGTAAATTAAAAAATCCCCGGATTGCGGATCCTGGCAAAATGGTATTTATTGTGGATCACAACGTACCCTCTGACAGTCCCAAAACAGCAGCATCCCAGAAGAAAATGCGGGATTTTGCAAGAGAGCATGGAATTGATTTCTGGGAGGGAAAGGGCGTTTGCCATCAGATTATGATGGAGAATTATGTCTGTCCTGGAGAGCTGATTTTCGGAGCGGACAGCCACACCTGCACCTACGGTGCTCTGGGCGCTTTTGGAACGGGAGTGGGATGTACAGATCTTCTTTACGGTATGGTAACAGGGACCTCCTGGGTTCTGGTTCCGGAAACAGTGAAATTTAATCTGATCGGAAAGCTTCCAGAGGGCGTGTATCCCAGAGATTTGATGCTGACCATTATCGGTAAGATTGGAGCCAATGGGGTGAATTATCAGGTAATGGAGTTTACGGGAGACGGGGCAAAGACATTAAGCGTCAATGACAGAATGGTGCTCTGCAATTTGGCGGTAGAGGCAGGCGCAAAGACTGCCATTTTTGAGGCAGATGAGATTGCTATGGAATATCTTCGAGAAAGAGGACGGGAGCCGAAGGCTGTTTTTCACAGTGATGAAGATGCAGTTTATGTACGGGAATATACCTTTGATTTGTCTCAGATTGAGCCTGTGGCTGCACGACCTGATTTTGTGGATGATGTGGTACCGGCAAAAGAGGTATGCGGGATCCGGATTGATGAGGCATTTTTAGGCTCCTGCAATAACGGAAGAATTGATGATCTCCGGGTAGGCGCTTCTCTCTTAAAGGGAAGAAGAGTAGCGGATCATGTACGTTTTCTGGTGGTTCCGGCCAGCCAGGAGGTATATCTGCAGGCACTGGAGGAAGGCCTGATTTCTGTTTTCATGGAAAGCGGAGCTATTGTCATGAATCCCAACTGCAGTGTCTGCTGGGGCAGCTGTCAGGGTGTCATTGGAGAAAATGAGGTTTTGATCAGCACAGGAACAAGGAATTTCAAAGGACGGGCAGGACATCCCAGCTCGAAGGTATATCTGGGATCAGCGGCTACAGTGACTGCGTCTGCGGTGAAGGGTGAGATCTGCACAGCAGATATGCTGTAGAAGAAAACCGGAAATCAAAACAGGAAGGACTACAATATATGGAACAGTTTACAGGAAGAGTATGGGTGCTGGGAGATGATATTGATACAGATATTATTATTCCAACCGAATACCTTGCGTTAAAAACCATAGAGGATATGAAGCAGTACGGCTTTTCTCCCCTGCGTCCGGAGCTGGCCGGACAGATTCAGCCGGGAGACATGATTGTGGCAGGGAAAAATTTTGGCTGCGGCTCCTCAAGAGAGCAGGCGCCGGAGGTGATTAAGGCCTTGGGAATCCGGTGTATTATTGCCAGATCCTTTGCCCGGATCTTTTTCCGTAATTCTATTAATAACGGGCTTCTTTTGATCGAACAGCCGGATTTGCGGGATGCGGTGGAAGAGGGAGACACGATTACAGTAACGGTAAATCAGGATATTGAGCATAAGGGAGCTCGTTACCCGATTGCAGCGCTGCCGGACAATCTGGTGGAAATTATTCAGGCAGGCGGTCTTGTGAAGGCCATGCAGAAAAGAAACGGACGGAACTGAGAAGGAGAGAAGCTCTATGGGACAGACAATCATTGAAAAAATCATTGCCCGGAATATCGGTGCTTCTTTTGTGAAGCCGGGAGACATTGTAACGGTTCATGCAGACCGGGTGATGCTGGATGATATTATGATTCCCTTTATTGTGGAAAAGTTTAAAGAGATGGGATTTCCGAAAATCTGGGATCCGGATAAGGTGGTGCTGATTTATGATCACCTGGTTCCGGCCAGTCAGCAGGATGATGTCCGCCATTACCGGGTGGGCGATGCCTTTGCTGCAGAATACGGAATTAAAAATCTCCACAGAAGCGATGGAATCTGCCATCAGCTGATGACAGAGGCTGGCTATGTGAAGCCGGGAGACGTGGTATTCGGTACCGACAGCCATACAACAACCTACGGCTGCGTGGGCGCTTTTTCTACTGGAATTGGCTATACGGAAATGGCGGCGATTCTGGGAACGGGGACTTTGTGGGTAAAGGTGCCGGAGACTATTCGGATCTGCATTGAAGGAAATCTGCCGGAGGGTGTCATGTCAAAGGATGTGATTCTTCGGATTATCGGAGATCTGGGGGCAGACGGCGCGACCTACCGTTGTCTGGAATTTACCGGCAGCGCAGTGGAGGCCATGACGGTTTCTAGCAGGATGACAATGGCTAATATGGCAATTGAAGCAGGAGCAAAGTGTGCGGTCTTTTCACCGGATGAAAAAACGGCAGAATACTGTGATATCCGGCTGGATGAATTCCAGAAGCAGTTAAAGAGTGATGAGGATGCGTCTTATTTTAAGACAATGACCTACCGGGCAGAGGATTTTGTTCCGGTTATGGCATGTCCTTCTCAGGTGGACAAAATCAGGGATGTCAGTGAACTGGAGGGCATTGCCATTGATCAGGTCTTTATCGGATCCTGTACCAACGGACGTCTGGAGGATCTGGCAGCGGCAGCGCAGGTTCTGAAGGGCAGGAAAACAGCAGATTTTGTAAAGCTGATTGTGACCCCGGCCAGTCGGAAGGTATATGAGGAAGCGGCAAAGCAGGGCATACTGAAAGTTCTTGCAGAAGCAGGAGCTGTGATTACCCATCCAGGCTGTGGGCTATGCTGTGGACGTACCGGCGGTATTTTAAGTGACGGAGAGCGGGTTGTAGCTACAAACAACAGAAATTTCCTGGGGCGTATGGGAACCTCAAAGGTGGAAATTTATCTGGCATCTCCCGCAACGGCAGCAGCCTGTGCTGTGGCAGGAAAAATTGTTTCTGCACAGACAGTGGAAAAATCAGTCAGATAAGGAAGCGTCATGAAAACAGGAAAAACAGAAAAAACAGAAAAAACAAATGTGATGCGCCTTTTGGATGCAGCAGGGATTCCCTACCGTTCCATGGAGTATCCGGTAGATGAGAATGATTTATCAGGAGTTCATGTGGCGGCAGTTCTCGGTCAGGATGTGGACACAGTCTTTAAAACTTTGGTTTTAAAAGGGGAAAAAACAGGATATCTGGTTTGCTGTATTCCAGTTGCAGAGGAGCTGGATTTAAAAAAGGCTGCAAGAGCAGCAGGAGACAAGAAGGTGGAGATGATTCCCATGAAGGATCTGCTTGCAGTGACCGGATATATTCGGGGCGGCTGTTCTCCGATAGGAATGAAAAAGAAATTTCCTACTTATATAGAAGAGACGGCAGTGCTGTTTGATGAAATTGCAGTCAGCGCCGGAGTCCGAGGCGCCCAGATTATTATAAATCCGGAGAAGCTGAAGGATTATGTGGGAGCCTCTTTTGTCAGTCTTGTACAGGATTGAGAAGGGGTATAAAGAAATCGAAAATAAGAAAGAAGCTCGTGCGGGCTTCTTTCTTATTTTGATCCTTTTTCCAAAAGTAACTGTTCTGGACGGGGAGAGGAGGAAAAAAGGAGAAGAAATGTCCGATATCTGTGAAATGTGAGACATTGTAAAAAGAGGAAAAAGAAAATGTAACAAAAATTTAATATTTATGTAATATTAAAATGAGAGTATTGAATGAAAACAAGAAGAAATAAAGACAAAAATAAAGCACTATATACAAAAATTGCAATTGTCGCTTTCAGTCGAAAAGTTATTTATCACAAAAATATGAACGGGTTCTTGACATTCTTGTAATACCCCCACTATAATATCAGATGTTACTACAAAACGGGCAATTTTAGGAATCAGATTTTAAATTTGCCAAAAAAAATGGCGAATTTTGGGAATTGCTTATTTTGATGAAAAGAAAGGGGTATTGTATGTCTTCATTATGCTCATTTCTTCATTCGGTTTGTCAGCTGGTAAAGGTTCTGATGGCTCCGGCCATTACAGTAACCAAGCAGATATACCGTTCTTCAGCAGTGATTTTATCAGGGACAGTGATTGTGGCTGTTATGACATTTACATCCGCAGGATTTTCCGGCGGAGGACACAATGCCCTGGCTGCATACGCAGAAACCTCCGGCGGGGAGCCGGAAACGGAGGATGTGAAGGAAGAGGAAGAAATCGCAGTGCTTACAGAAGCAAGGATACAATTACATCTGACAAATGCAGAAAGTCTGAGAAGCGGTCAGCTGCTGGCGGGGGATACGCTGGAGAAGGGACTGCAGCAGAAAGAGGCAGCAAGAAAAGAACGGCTTGCTGTGACAGAACGAACAAGAGAAGAAATCCGTCAGGTGGAAGAGGAGAAAAAACGGCAGGCAGAAAAAGAAGCGGCAAGACAGGCGGCTGTGGTTTATTATTCGGATCAGGATTATGAGGTTCTGACACGGATTGTAGAGGCAGAAGCAGGAGGCTGTGATACCAAAGGAAGGATTCTGGTAGCAAATGTGGTGTTAAACCGGGTAAAAAGCAAGGAATTTCCCAATACCATTACGGATGTTGTTTATCAGAAATCTCAGTTTTCACCAGTGTTTGACGGAAGACTGCGCACATGCAGAGTTTCAGAAAAAACAGTAGAGGCGGTAAATCGGGCTCTGGAAGGAGAGGATTATTCTCAGGGGGCTTTGTATTTTATGAACCGGAAGCATTCCCGGTCCAGAAATGTAAGCTGGTTTGATGGAAGTCTCACATTTCTGTTTCAGCATGAAAAGCATGAATTTTTTAAATAAAGCCGGCAGAACCGGAGCACTCCTGAAGGAATTACTCCGGCATCCGGAAACGAAGGGGCTTGACGAAAATCAGCACTCAGGTGCCGTACAAAAAGTGTGTGGCTTAAGCTGGATTCCACCCGTCATTTCCCTTTAAAACAAGAGATTTTACATAGAAAGCAGCCTCGGCAGGCGTGAGCGATTTCACCCAGCCGGGGCGCTTTTTCATATCGGAGGACGGGCCTGTGCTTTCGTATTCTGCATACAGGGCGTTTTCATGAGCAGCTTCTTTATTCCAGTCATGCCATCCCTCCTCACAGATATGTTCTCCGATATAACAATTTAAAAGAACTGTTTTGGCATATTCTCTCCAGGGGCGTCCCAGATAGGCGGAGTGAGGCGGGCAGTTTCCTGTAAAACGGCAGTCCTTCATAACATAGCCGTAGGGCTGTCCCTGAGGAGTAGAGGCGGCAGTTACATAGCTGTTTACCGGACGGTTAATATATTTTGAAAACAGTTCACAGTTTTCAAAATATGCGGTTGCTCCGCCGAATATGAAATCAATGTCTCCCTCCAGGTAGCAGTTTTTATAATAGTGGCGTCCGAAAACTCTGGGAAGCTTTTGGCCCGGCCCTACAAAGCCGTTTGCCTCGATCTCTTTTGGCGGGAGAGGAGCTGTAAAAAGTGTATCCTGATTGCCGAGAAAACGGCAGTTTTCAAAAACAAGCCGATCTCCGTCGGCGTACAGAGCCAGAGCCTGTCCCACGTCAGGGCCTATTCCGGAGCTGTTTTCAAAGGTAACATTTTTAAAGGTGATGTCGTGAGCTGCAATGAGGCAGGAGTAGGTGCGGAAGGTTCCGCGTTTTCCAATATCTTCCATAGGCATTCGGGCATAGAGACCGCCGGTAATGACAGTAGTTTGGGGATCGTCTCCGATAATGGTGATTCCCGGTCTTAAAATGACAATTCGCTCCCGGTAAATTCCGGCATGAAGAAAAAGTACAACCGGCTCTGTATCTCCGCCTGAGCTTCGAAAATCCGGGGCTGCAGGCAGGTTTTCTGCCTGATTGGCTTCTTCTGGAAATTCTGAGCTTTGCAGGGCTGACAGCGCCTCAAAAAGACTGCGAAAGTCTCCGCTTCCGTCTTGGGAAATGTGATATTCTTTCTGGATATTCTGATTCATAAATGGTTCCTGCTTTCTGTAAAATAATCTGACAGGCAGGGAAAGCAGCTGCCTGTGAAAGAGAACGAAATTTGTGATGCCTTCCAAAGAGAGTATATCATATTTTCTGTCAAAAGAATAGATATTGTATACATAATGCACAGCTTATTGCCCCTATATTAATTTTCTTATATTTTATTGCCGAAAATATTGACTTTTAATTCACAAAGTGAGATAATGAAGACAAATTTCGATTTAAGAAGTTTTTAGATTAAGGAGGATGTAGAATGTCAACAAAAGCGTACTATCCAATCAGTGAAATCGGAAAAGGCAAGCCTGGTTTTTCTAAAACCAGATCCATTATCGAAGCTGCTTTCTACGGCAACAATGTTATTAAAGTAAATACTTTAAAAGAAGCATATGAGTTAGCAAAAAATTCTCCAGGAACCATTGTAACCGATATGCCTGTATACAGAGGTGAAGAGTTCGGTCTTGACAAGGATGCAAAGGTTCTGTTATTTAACGATGGCGCCATTACTGGACGTTATGCTACCGCACGCCGTATTTCCGGCGAGCCAGGAGTAGACTGTGCTGCTCTGGATCTGGTGGCTATGGACGCTGTTTATGAGAGCCGCTGGAAAACCATGTATCATGCAGAGGTATTTGTAGGCCTGGATCCGGAATTCATGGTAAAGGCACATCTGCTGATTCCGGAAGGCGAAGAGAATATTATGTATAACTGGATGCTGAACTTCCAGTATATGTCTGATGAGTATGTAAAGATGTACAAGAATTCCAAGCCGGTAGGCGACGGCAAGGAAGCTGATATCTACATTTTCTCCGATCCGCAGTGGAACGGTTCCGATCGTCCGAATGTATCTCTGGACTGCCTGTCTGACCCGCAGAAGAAGACTCTGTGCTACTTTAACACCGAGACCAACTGCGCCTGCATTCTGGGTATGAGATATTTTGGTGAGCACAAGAAGGGTACCCTGACCATGGCATGGGCTATTGCAAACCGCAACGGCTACGCTTCCTGCCACGGTGGACAGAAAGAGTACACCCTGGCTGACGGCAGCAAGTTCGTTGCATCTGTATACGGACTGTCCGGCTCCGGAAAATCCACTCTGACTCATGCAAAGCATGGCGGCAAGTACGATATCAAGGTTCTGCATGATGATGCATTTATCATCAATACCGATACCTGCGCATCTATCGCACTGGAGCCGACTTATTTCGATAAGACTGCAGACTACCCCACCGGCTGCCCGGACAACCAGTATCTGCTGACTGCACAGAACTGCTCCGCAACTCTGGATGAGGACGGCAAGCTTCAGCTGGTAACTGAGGATATCCGTAACGGTAACGGACGTGCTATCAAGTCCAAACTGTGGTCCCCGAACCGTGTGGACAAGATCGAGTCTCCGGTTAATGCTATTTTCTGGATTATGAAAGACCCGACCATTCCGCCGGTAGTAAAACTGAAAGGTGCTTCTCTGGCATCTGTTATGGGCGCAACCCTGGCTACCAAGCGTTCTTCCGCAGAGCGTCTGGCTCCTGGTGCAGATCCCAACAAGCTGGTTGTAGTTCCTTATGCAAACCCGTTCCGTACCTACCCGCTGTCCAACGACTACGAGAAGTTCAAAAAGCTGGTTGAAGTGAAGAACGTAGACTGCTACATTGTCAACACCGGCGATTTCATGGGCAAGAAGGTAAAACCGGCTGATACTCTGGGTATTCTGGAAGCAATTGTTGAGAAGAAGGCAGATTTCCATCAGTGGGGTCCGTTCTCTGATATCGAGATCATGGATTGGGAAGGCTTTGTGCCGGATATGAACGACAAGGAGTATGTAGATCAGCTGAGAGCTCGTATGAATGACCGTGTCAATGAGATTAAGGCATTTGCTGAGCTGAAGGACGGCTACGACAAGCTTCCGGATGATGCGCTGGCAGCAATCCAGAAGGTAGTTGATGAGCTGAACTAAAATATAGAAAAGCTTAGAACAGATTCAATCTGATTCAGAAAGATAGAATGTGTTCTGAAAAATAGAAAGGACCGGAGAATGTTTCTTTTTAAAAGGGAAACGTCCTCCGGCCCTTTTCGTACTCAAATGCGGGGTGGAGAAAAATGGAGAAAAAATATATTTTGTTTGATCTGGATGGAACACTGACTGACTCAGCAGATGGAATTATCAATTCGGTGATTTATGCATTGAAAAGCTATGGCATAGAAGCTGATGACAGAGATGCGCTGAGGGCTTTTGTTGGACCGCCCCTGGCCGGATCTTTTTCAAAATATTATGGATTTGATGAAAGAAAGTCACTGGAAGCGGTAGAACGTTACCGGGAATATTTCCGTGAAAAGGGCCTGTTTGAAAACCAGGTGTATCCGGGAATTCGGGAAATGCTGGGGAATCTGAAACAAAGTGGAGCTGTTTTGATGGTAGCTACATCCAAGCCGGAGCTGTTTTCCAGACAGATTTTAGAGCATTTCGATCTGATGAAGTATTTTGATTTCCTGGGCGGCGCTACTATGGAGGAAAAACGGACGGCAAAGGCAGACGTGATCCGCCATGTACTGGAAACCTGTGGTCTTGAAGACTGCCTTTCAAGGATGCGAATGGTAGGAGACAGAGAGTATGATATTCTTGGCGCAAGAGAGAACAACATACAGTCTGTCGGTGTTCTTTATGGATACGGAGACCGTCGGGAGATAGAGGAAGCAGGAGCAGACACGCTGGCAGAAACCGTGGAGGATCTGGAAAAGCTTCTGATCCGGTGGCTGGAAGAGGAGTAAAGGAAGAGCTGTTTATTTTCAAAAAAAATCCGGCAGAAAACCATTCCCCGGTTCTCTGTCGGATTTTTTGATCTTAGTGTTTTTTCTTACCGTATTTTTCTTCGCAGTACATGCAGCGATAGGTTTCTGTAGCTTCATCAGCCAGATAGAAAATATGTGGCAGCTCCTGCTCAATGGAGGTAATGCAGCGCGGGTTCTTGCACCGGATGACATTGGTGATTTTCTGTGGAAGCTTTAAGGATTTTTTCTCCACAATCTTGTTGTCATGGATAATATTTACGGTAATGTTATGGTCAATATAACCCAGAACATTCAGATCCAGAGTTTCAATATTGCCGTCTACCTTGATGATATCCTTGCGTCCCATCTTGTTGCTGCGGGCATTTTTGATAATTGCAACCTGGCAGTCCAGCTTATCCAATCCCAGGTTATAGTAGATGTCCAGGCTTTTTCCTGCCTGAATGTGGTCTAAAACAACGCCTTCCTGCAATCCACTGATATTTAACATGGTTTCTGCACCTCCAGTAAAGTCATAATCAAAGCCATGCGCACATACATGCCGTACTGTACCTGTTTAAAGTAGGCTGCTCTTGGGTCAGAGTCCACTTCTGTGGAAATCTCATTGACACGAGGCAGGGGATGAAGTACAAACATATTGTCCTTGGCCAGTTTCATTTTTTCTTTATTCAGAATATAGCTGTCCTTCAAGCGAATATAGTCCTCTTCGTTAAAGAAACGTTCCTTCTGAACACGGGTCATGTAAAGGATGTCCAGCTCCGGCATGGCTGCATCCAGACTGTTTACTTCTTTGAATTCTATATTATGTGCTTTTAATACATCATCGCGGATGTAGCTGGGAACCTTCAGCTCATCTGGAGCAATCAGGACAAATTTTACATTGGGGTAGCGCACCATTGCTTCAATCAGAGAGTGGACGGTACGGCCGAATTTTAAGTCACCGCAGAGACCGATAGTCATATTGTCCAGGCGTCCGGTGAGAGAGCGGATAGTCATCAAATCGGTCAGAGTCTGGGTGGGATGCTGATGTCCGCCGTCACCGGCATTGATTACCGGAATGTTAGAAGCCATAGAAGCGACCAGGGCAGATCCCTCTTTGGGATGGCGCATAGCAGCAATATCTGCATAGCAGGATACGGTTCGGATGGTATCCGCTACGCTTTCTCCTTTTGCAGCAGAACTGGAATTGGCCGAAGAAAAACCAAGTACGCTGCCACCCAGATGCAACATAGCAGATTCAAAACTGAGGCGGGTTCTTGTACTTGGTTCATAAAATAAAGTAGCTAATATCTTGCCGTCACAAACGTGAGCATATTGGGAAAGGTGATGTTCAATATCAGAAGCCAATGATAAAAGCTGATCGATTTCTTCTACTGAAAAATCCAATGGGTTTAACATGTGTCTCATGGCGTATCTCCTTTTTTATTCGTTTGGACAATATTATATATGATTCTGAGAAGGATTTCCAGTCTTTTTTTGAAAAAAGTGAAACTTTTTTCGTCTTCAGAAAGTCTAAAATAGATGTAATGACTATTTAAAGAAGATTAAGAAAAATGTTATGCATGAATGGTCAAGATCGTGTATACTGTTTTTAGACAGAACCAATAGAGGGAGAGCTGTCTGAGCGGAGGTTATATGGGGGCAGAGAGAATACCGATTATTCAGGTAAAAGATTTGTATAAAATATATAAAGTCGGAACGAATAAGGTCTATGCCTTAAATGGAGTGGATTTTACCATGTATAAAGGCGAGTTCTGTGCAATTGTAGGTCCTTCTGGTTCCGGAAAATCGACGCTGCTGAATATGCTGGCCGGATTGGAAAAGCCGTCAAAGGGCGAGATTGTGATTGCAGGAAAGCATATGGAGCGAATGAATGAGAATCAGCTGGTGGCTTTTCGAAGAGATCATGTGGGATTTATTTTTCAGTCCTACAATCTGCTGCAGACGATGAATGCAGTAGAGAATGTGGCATTTCCCTTGTCGTTTCGTGGGGTTCCAAAGCATGTGAGGAATAAAAAGGCTATGAAATATCTGAAGCTGGTTGGCCTGGAAAAGCAGGCGAAGCATATGGCAAATGCCATGTCAGGAGGCCAGCAGCAGCGCGTAGGTATAGCCAGAGCTCTTGTGGTGAATCCGAAGATTATTTTTGCGGACGAGCCTACGGGAAATCTGGATTCTAAAACAACCAGGGAGGTGCTGAAGCTGATGCGGCAGATTGTCCGGGAACAAAATCAGACGTTGGTTATGGTTACCCATGACAATTATATTGCAGGCTTTGCAGATCGACAGTTTCATATTGTAGACGGAAAGATTTTCAAAATTGAAGAAAATCATCATCCTGATGAAGGAGAGGATGAGACAGACGGAATTTTGACAGAAAAAAGAACGAGTGAGACGGAAGAAAAAGATGCGTCGGAGAATCAGCCGATAGGCCAGAATGAGGGAGAGCCTGCCGGTGGAAAAACAGAATGAGGAAAATGACCCGTGAAGGGGAAGAAAACAAGGAAAGAAGAGGGTAGAAAAAGCATGAAACAGTTAAAACGCAGACTCGCCATGTGTATGGCAGTGATGTTGATGATACTTGCAGTGCCGGTTCCGACCTTTGCAGCACAGGTATCCATTACATCAGATAAGATTGCACGAGGGAAGACGGGGAAAAATATGACCGTTTCCTTTTCCATTGAAAGCAGTTCGAAGCTGGAAGAAATTTATATCGGATTTGATGTGACTGGAGGAGAGATCTGGGACGAGACAGAGGAAGATATGCAGTATGGCTACTCCTTCCCATTTGAGGTAACAGGTTCTCTTCATGACAGAGAGAAACCGAAACGTGTAGGAACTCTGGATGGGAAAAAAAGTGTGTCTTTGAGCGGAAGGGTAAGAAACGATCTGACAGAAGGATATTACAAGGTGCCGGTTGTAGTGCTGCGTAAGGTCAGCGAGGGCGGTTTTGAGCAGCTGGGATACGAAGATCTCCAAATCTGGATTAGCAAGGGAACCGGGACAGATAATGAGGATGATGAGAATCATACTTATGATTTTGTTCTCGGAGAGGGACAGAGCACTCCCGATGGAGTTTATCCCAATGTGATGAACTTTTCCATCAATCTGAGAAATAACAGCCCGGCAACCGTATATAACGTAAAAGCCAGCATGATTCTGGATCCGGACAGTACCAAATTTCCTTTTGAAATTAACGATGCAAACTATGACAGAATGTTTGAAAAAATTGCTGTTGACGAGACTGTGTCCCTGGATTACAGCTTTGCAATTCGGGAGGATACCTATACGGGATATTATCCTATTTCCATGAAGATTTATTATTCTGACAGCTCTACAGGCAGCGAGCTTGCCAATTATGAAACCAAGTTTTATGTGCGGATACATAACAAAGAAAAAGAGGATGAGTATGAGGAATTCAATGAGCATGACAGAACGAAGGCTCGTTTGATTATTGATGGATTTGCTACGAACCCGGAGATGATTGTGGCAGGAGAAGCCTTTGAGCTGATTTTAAATGTGAAGAATGCTTCCAGCAGTGTACCGGCATCGGATATTCTGATGACAGTAGAATCTGAGAAGGCATCAGAAAGTCCCGTTTTTTCTACAGAGGCAGGTTCCTCTTCTGTATCAATCAGTTCCCTGGGGGCAGGACAGAGCCAGGAGGTTCGCCTGCGTCTTTCTTCACGGGCAGGTGTGGATCAGCGTTCTTATGGCCTTACCTTTAAGGCAAAATATGACAGCCCGGAGTTTAAAAATGCAGAGGAGACGATGAATGTAGATATTCCGATTCGTCAGATTCCACGTCTCAATACAGGTACGTTTGAGATTATGCCGGAAGCTATTTCGGTGGGAGAAGAAAGTAATGTGATGTTCGGCATTAATAATACAGGCAAGGTAACTTTGTATAATGTAATGGTAAAGTTTGAGGCAGATTCTATTCAGACTACAGATACCTATGTAGGAAATATTAAGCCGGGAGAAACTGGCAATGTGGATTGTATGGTGACAGGTACAGCTCCGACGGCAGACGAAGGAAAAATTAAAGTGACGATCTCCTATGAGGATGAAAACGGTGAAATTTCAGAAGAGCATAAAGAAATGAATCTTTTTGTTTCTGATCCTATGCCCGCAGAGGATGAGATGATGGGGGGAGGTATGGACGAGCTTCCGATGGAGGAGCCGGGATTTTTGGAAAAGTACAGCAGTGTTCTGCTTCCGGTTTCTTTAGGGGCAGTTGCAGTTTTGACCTTGATTTTGGCAGGAATTGCTGTGCGCAGCAGAAAACGCCGGAAAGAGCAGGAAGAGCAGGAGGATGATGAACTGTAAGAAAAATAGAAGTATGACAGAAAGACTGGTTTGGCAGCGGACAAGAAGCTTTAGGTGTCTGCCTTATGTGGATTCAGGCATCAAAACTCTTATGAAAGAAAACTTTCAACGAGTTTTCCTGTCTGAAGCCTCGCAAGGCTGAACTGTTACAGATAAAATATCAGACGGTGAGGAAGAAAACATGAAATTTGGGGATTTGCTGACTATGAGTCTGAACAATCTGAGGCGGCGGAAACTTCGGACTGCTCTGACTGTTCTGGGCGTTATTATCGGTACGGCTTCCATCGTTGTGATGGTATCCCTGGGAATCGGACTGAATGAATTGAACAGAGAACTGATCAGTTCTTATGGAAGTCTGACAGCGATCGAGGTGTTCAGTGAAAATTATTGGGAGGGAGGAGGAGCTGAGGAGGACGAGAGCCTTTATTTGACAGAAGATACCATAGCCCAGATGAAACAGATTGAGCATGTGAAGAGTGTTTATCCGAAGCTGGAAATTCAGACTATGATGATTCAGGGCAAATACAAAGCAGGGATGACTCTGACAGGGGTGCCGCTGGAGTATATGCGGGAGATCAATCTGGCTCAGGGGCAAGTACCTTCACCCGGAGATAAGAGTCTGCAGCTGATTTACGGAAACTCGGTTATCCAGTGGTTTTCTGATGGAAAATCAGGAAGTCAGTACTGGGAAACCGGGGAACTGCCGGACGTGGATTTTATGGGAAAACCCATGTTTGTGATTTTTGATGTGGAAACCTACTACTCGTCTATGTCCGGAGGTGAAGACGCTCCTAAAATGCCGAAAAAGTATATGATTCCGGCTGCAGGAGTGGTGGAAGGAGAAGTAAACGAATACAACGATCACGCGTATTCTGTCTATGCAAGGCTGGATTTGCTGGAGGCTCAGCTGAAACGGGTATTTAAGAAAAAACCGATTCCCGGGCAGCCTACCAATAAAAAAGGAAAACCGTATCCATATTTTATTTACAGCGGCTGTATTGTCAATGTGGATGAAATGGAGTACGTGACAGAGGTGCAGAAGCAGCTGACGGATATGGGATTTCAGGCCTCCAGCCGTGCGGACTGGATGGAACAGTCGGAAAAGCAGTCGGGTATGATTCAGGCTGTGTTGGGCGGAATCGGAGCAGTCTCCCTTTTTGTCGCAGCAATCGGAATTGCCAATACGATGATGATGTCTATTTATGAGCGGACAAAGGAGATTGGTATTATGAAGGTTCTGGGCTGCGATATGGGAGTAATTCGGAATATGTTTCTGATTGAATCTGGTTTTATCGGGTTTATGGGAGGAATCATTGGCGTAGCCTTCAGCTACGGGGTATCCTTCCTGGTCAACCGCTTTTTGCAGATTGGACAGATGATGACTGGTCAGGCAGGGGATATTTCCCGTATTCCGGTCTGGCTGTCCGGGGCAGCCATTGGATTTGCTGTTCTGGTGGGAATGGCGGCAGGATTTTTCCCAGCTCTGCGAGCCATGAAGCTAAGTCCGCTTGCGGCAATCCGCAATGAGTAGCGGGCGATTGGATGAAGGCTTATGACAGGGCGGAAATCAGAAATGGAATTCTGCTGAATTCGTTGACATTTCCAGGGAATAATGATAATATAAAAAGAAATTAGGCAAGTAGAGGTTGCGCGAAGCATGAGTAAGGTGTCGGATGTTCCAGTGACAGAAGAAGATACCGGAAAGGGTGGGCGCCGAAGATTTTCAAAGCTGCTGGGCTTGGGAATCTGGGTGTATGGTGAAGAACTGTATGACTGTCATCCTGGCGGATGGAGAGCTACTTAAAGCCAGATGTATGATTTTGGACTTTAAGGGCTGACCAGAACTGTCGGCCCTCATTTTTTGCCTGATAGAAGTTTTGCCTGATAAAAGGTTTCCCATTTTGACAGACAGGAAAGAAGGAGGAAAATATTATGGCTATTTTTGAAGGAGCAGGCGTAGCGCTGATTACTCCCTTTAAGGAAAATGGAGAGGTAAATTTTGAAAAGCTGGAGGAGCTGGTTGAGGAGCAGATTGCAGGAGGCACAGATGCCATTATTGCATGTGGAACAACCGGAGAATCTTCTACGATGACCCATGAGGAGGATGACGAGGTTATCCGTTTCATCTGTAAAAAAGTAAATCACAGAATTCCGGTGATTGCAGGAACTGGTTCAAACTGTACCAGAGAAGCAGTTTCCAAGTCAATCGCTGCTGAAAAGGCAGGAGCTGACGGACTTTTAGTTGTAACTCCTTATTACAACAAAGCAACACAGAAGGGCCTGATCCAGCATTTTACCACAATTGCAAACGCTGTTTCTATTCCGGTTATTCTGTATCACATTCCAGGACGTACCGGCGTAACCATGAAGCCGGAGACGATTGTAACGCTCTGCAGAGAGGTTCCCAATATTGTAGGAGTGAAAGAGGCCAGCGGAGATTTCTCGGCAATTGCAGAAATTATGCACCTGTCTGGAGGAGAGATCGATGTCTATTCCGGCAATGATGATCAGATCGTTCCCCTTCTGGCTATGGGTGGAAAGGGTGTAATTTCTGTTCTGTCCAATGTAGCTCCCAGACAGACCCATGAGATCTGTGCTTCCTTCTTCCGTGGAGATGTGGAAACCAGCCGTCGGATGCAGCTGGAGGCTCTGCCTTTAATCAATGCTCTGTTCTGCGAGGTGAATCCGATTCCTGTAAAGGCAGCTATGAATCTGATGGGAAAGGAAGTAGGCCCTATGCGTCTGCCTCTGACCACTATGGAGGAACAGAATCAGGAACGTCTTGCAAAAGCGATGCGTGAATATGGTATTTTAAAATAAGAACATTCAGTCTGCCCCGGATTTTTGTCCGGGGCTTCGCTGAAATTTGAAGAAAAGAACAGAAGAATGGTCTGATTTTTAGAAGCAGGTATAAAAAACGGAGGAAAGAACAATGATAAGAATGATTATGCATGGCTGCGGCGGAGCAATGGGACATACGATTACCGGACTGGCAAAAGATATGAAGGAAATTGAAATCGTGGCAGGTGTGGATTTAAAAGAAGAGGATTCCTTGGGATACCCAGTATTTTCTTCTCTGGAAGCATGCAATGTTGAGGCTGATGTGATTGTCGATTTTGCGTCTGCAAAGGCAGTAGATCATTTGCTGGATTACTGCGGCGAAAAGAAAATGCCTCTGGTGCTCTGCACGACAGGACTTTCTGAGGAACAGCTGCGGAAAGTGAAGGAAACCAGCGAAAAGACGGCAATTCTTCGTTCGGCCAATATGTCTCTGGGAATTAATACACTGTTAAAGCTTCTTCAGGATGCGGCAAAGGTTCTGGCGGGAGCAGGTTTTGATATGGAAATTGTGGAAAAGCATCACAATCAGAAGGTGGATGCACCCAGCGGAACAGCTCTGGCTCTGGCAGATTCCATCAATGAGGCAATGGATGGTCAGTACCACTATGTTTATGACAGAAGCCAGAAACGGGAGAAGAGAGATGAAAAAGAAATCGGAATTTCTGCAGTACGCGGGGGCTCTATTGTAGGAGAGCATGAGGTGATTTTTGCAGGAAAGGATGAGGTGATTACCTTTTCTCATACTGCATATTCCAAAGCAATTTTTGGAAAAGGCGCTTTGGAGGCAGCTGTATTTCTGGCAGGAAAAGAACCGGGACTTTACACTATGGCAGATGTGATTAACGCAGCTTCCTAAAGTAGATTCCCCGTCATGAACAGTTACGAATAAAAACAGAAATTCTCCTTATACTAATCACAACAAGCAGAAAGGAGAATATGGTTATGAAGAAAGTCAGAGTGTCTTGCTGTGCAATGCTTCTTGTCTTTGCTGTGCTGGGAATGACCGGATGTGTAAATCAGGATAAGGGAAGCGGGAATGAAACAGGTACGTCTACCGGAAGTCCCTCTTCCTATGAGGAAACCTCCTTTGAGGCAGGCTCCTCCGGCGCTGAAAGAGAAACAGGAGGCGCAGGAATGAGCGGGGGAAACGGCGGAACCTCTATGGTAGGTGGAAAGGATGGTTCAAATGCAGATGGAAGCCGGATGGAGGAGACGACCGGCGGGGGCGTGATTGACGGCCTGATTCACGATGTGGAAAAGGGCGTGGATGAGATAACGGGAGAGACATCTATGTCGGAGACCGGAACTGCTCAGTAAAAAAACGGAAGTTGTTTTCGACAGCAGCTTATAAGAGGGAACAGACAGAAAGCGGCTATGCTTCTGTCTGTTCTTTTGTTGCTGTGAAACATCAACTGCCAGGTAGCCACAAAAGTGCAGATTCCCTGTGTTGAAAGAAGATTTTTTGCAGAAGCGGCCTGAGACAGGCATAGAAGCTTGCAGGCGATTTTCTTTCTCAGAAACCATACAGTGAGAATAGACAGCAGGATTTGTTTGTGGTAAGATTAGGCATACGAAAGACAAGTGCTTTTCGGTAATCGAAAAAGGGCACAGGGGAGGAACATAAGGTGAAGATGACAAGATACAATGAAGACGGGGCTGAGGCAAGTCTGGAAGGAGCAGTTTCCCGAACAGAAAGGGCAGGGGTTTTTATTAAGACAGTCTCTGCTGAGGATACACAAAGACTGCTGGAAATTTATAAGCCGTATGTGGAAGAAACAGCTATTACCTTTGAATATCAGGTTCCGTCTCTGGAAGAATTTCAGGAAAGGGTTCGCAGAATTCAAAAGAGATATCCCTATCTTGCAGCCTGGAAAGATGGAAAAATTGTTGGCTATGCCTATGCCTCTCCTTTTAAGGAGAGAGCAGCTTATGACTGGGCTGTGGAGACGAGTATTTACGTTTGCCGGACAGAAAAGGGAAATGGAATTGGCAAAAAGCTGTACGGAGCCCTGGAGGAAGCGCTGGCTGCACAGCATATTCTGAATTTGAATGCCTGTATTGCTTATCCGGAGCAGGAGGACGAATACCTTACTCTGGACAGTGTGAGGTTTCACGAAAAGCTTGGGTACCGGATGGTTGGAGAGTTTCTTCAGTGCGGATATAAATTTGAACGGTGGTATCACATGGTATGGATGGAAAAGCACATCGGACAGCATGTGAAAAATCAGCCGCCGATCATTCCTTTTGAATCCGTGAGAGAGGAACTGGAACGGAAAGAGATTTTGAAAGAAGAAAGGAGGTTCTCTTTATAAGAAAAAAAGAGCGAAAAACATATCGGTGGCGGAAAAAGGATCGGGAATGGAGGAAACGGGCTCTTTATGCGGCTGCCAGAGGCATGGGCAGGAGAGGAGCCTGTGGGAACCTTTGCCGGTGGCTGGCTGCAGCGCTGTGCATGGAGCTTCTTGTGTTTTCTGGACAGCAGTGGATTCGGGAAACAGGGGCAGAGCTGATCCGGAGAGAAACGGGATGTTTTCTGGAATGGGGCAATCATGATATCCCAGATGGCGATGGAGAACGGGAGATTTACGGTATTCGTTTTGTTCCGGAAACCCTGGAGGTTCAGTTTTACCGAAGAATTCAGGAGAATGCAGCACCAATGGAATAGTCGGCGGGAAAAAGTCCTCTGTCATTAGGGAATATAATAAAAGAAGCTCTTGCATTTACAGATTTGATGAATTATAATTTCTTCTGAAAAGATGGTCTTTTATATATTTAACTTATAACTGTGCCAGAAATCCTATTATCACGGCGCAGATTCCAGGGCCTGTTTTTATATAGGACAGGATTTGGAATTGCGCTGCAAATTAATCATAAACGGGAGGTTCTTATGAACGACAGATATCAAAGCCCCCTGTCTGAGCGTTATGCCAGTCGGGAAATGCAGTACATTTTTTCTCCGGATAAAAAATTCAGAACCTGGAGAAGACTCTGGATTGCTCTCGCAGAGACCGAGCATGAGCTGGGACTGCCGGTAAGCCAGGAGCAGATTGACGAGCTGAAGGCTCATGCAGATGATATCAACTACGATGTGGCAAAGGAGCGTGAGCGCCTTGTTCGTCATGATGTAATGTCTCATGTATATGCTTACGGTCAGCAGTGCCCCAAGGCAAAGGGAATTATTCACCTGGGAGCTACCTCCTGCTATGTAGGAGACAACACAGATATTATTATTATGACAGAGGGACTTAAGCTGGTTCGCAAAAAACTGATCAATGTGATGGCAGAGCTGGCGAAATTTGCAGATAAATATAAAAATCAGCCGACGCTGGCATTTACCCACTTCCAGCCGGCACAGCCTACAACGGTTGGAAAACGGGCAACGCTGTGGCTGAATGAGCTTTGCCTGGATCTGGAGGATCTGGATCATGTGCTGGCGAATATGAAGCTTTTGGGCTCCAAGGGAACTACCGGTACTCAGGCCAGTTTCCTGGAACTGTTTGAGGGCGATCATGCAAAATGCCGCAAGGCTGATCAGATGATTGCAGAGAAGATGGGCTTTACCAGCTGTTATCCTGTTTCTGGCCAGACCTATTCCAGAAAAGTAGATACCAGAGTACTGAATGTACTGGCAGGCATTGCACAGAGTGCACATAAGTTCTCTAATGATATTCGCCTGCTTCAGCATCTGAAAGAAGTGGAAGAGCCCTTTGAGAAAAATCAGATTGGTTCTTCTGCTATGGCATACAAGCGGAATCCGATGCGCAGTGAGCGGATTGCATCTCTGTCTAATTATGTTATGAGTGATGTGATGAATCCTATGCTGGTAGCTTCTACTCAGTGGTTTGAGCGTACTCTGGATGATTCCGCTAATAAACGCCTCAGCATTCCGGAGGGCTTTCTGGCTGTAGACGGCATTCTGGATCTGTATCTGAATGTGGTTGACGGACTGGTTGTATATCCAAAGGTAATTGAGAAGCACTTCATGGCAGAACTGCCCTTTATGGCAACGGAAAACATTATGATGGATGCTGTCAAGGCAGGAGGAGACCGTCAGGAGCTTCATGAGCGGATTCGTCAGCTTTCTATGGAAGCTGGAAAGAATGTAAAGGAAAGAGGACTGGATAATAACCTTCTGGAGCTGATTGCTGCAGATCCGGCCTTTGGACTGACCATAGAAGAGCTGCAGGCATGTATGGAGCCGTCCAGATATGTCGGACGCGCTCCGCAGCAGGTTGAGGAATTCCTGGAGGAAGTGATTCGTCCAATTCTGGAGGAGAATCAGGAAATCCTGGGAATGACAGCAGAGATTAACGTGTAATCGGACTGTTCTTCCTGTTTGGCGGAAGAATGTGATGACAGAAAACAATTGAAACGATGACAGGTTTGTGTCTGATGCCTGTCAGCAGCAGAAGACAGCGTTTTATCTTATTAGGATGAAGCGCTGTTTTTGCTTTAAAATGGAACAGCTGCCGTGATGGGGGATGTCAACTGGCAGATGGTGGGCAGTGCAACTATACGGTCTGGCATTCTGCCTATAGCGACATCTATCGCAGGTATCCTGGAGGCAGCGGCCCAGTAAGGAGGTGATCCGGATCTTCCTCGTCCGGCCGGGTGATGCGGGGTATACAATATTACAGCATAGTAAGTGGAATTATGTATAATTATGACAAAAGATGTGATATAATGTAGGGGTTGCCGAACCTCCAGCAGAAAGGAGGTGGTACTGCATGGAAGAGATACTTCTCACATTTCTTGTCTCTGTCTTAGCAGGTGTAGTTAGCTGCTACATATGCAAATGGCTGGACAAAGATAAATAGGCAGCAACAGCCTAAATGGAGTAGTTCACCATAACGAACAAGAAAACCCCCAGAGCTGCAACTCCGGGGGTTTTCGTTTACCGCATGGAAACTTCTCACATTTCTTAGCTACCTATATCATATTCGATTTTGCCAGAAAAGTCAATGAAAACAAAGATAAGTTGTGACGTCGCAACAGAAAATGCTCCTAGTGAAATATCTGGGGTATTTTAACTCCGCCTGTTTTAAGATGGAATTTTCAGTGCCTTTTGGCCACTCTTTTGAGTGAAAGGGATTGGAAAAATGACGCTTTTTTACGAAAAATGAAAGCAGTATAGGAAAAATGAAACAACGAAAAAGCCTTGTTTTATGCGGGTTTTCATTATATCCCATATAAAACAAGGCTTCTTATTTAGTCGGAGTAACAGGATTTGAACCTGCGACCTCTCGGCCCCCAGCCGAGCGCGCTACCAAACTACGCCATACTCCGTTTTGTTTTGTGTTCCTCAACGAACTTCCTTATTATAGCAGATAAATTCCATTTTGAAAAGAGGTTTACAACATTTTTTTTATCTGATATTATATTTTTAGCAGAAAATGATGGAAAAACCTGCTAAAAACAAAAAAAATTATGGTATCTGCCCAGAAAAAGAAAGGGAAATCAAAATAAATTCCTGATTATGAAAGATAGAAAGGGCTGTTTTTAAAGGCAGATGAGACAGGAGACAAAAAATATGAGAGGAATTGTCAGCTTTGACATGGATATGACACTTTTGGATCATAAAGATTTTAAGATTCCAGAAAGTGCTATTGAGGCAGTGAAAAGGCTGAGAAAAAATTATTATATTGTGATTGCTACCGGAAGAGATATGGATAACCGGTACAGCCTGGGGCTGGCAGATGAAATTCAGCCAGACGCAGTGATTCACTTAAATGGAACCAAGATTACAGTTGGAGAAACCTTGCTCTATGAACATCGGATGGACAGAGAACTGGTGAGGCAGATTCTGGAGTTTGCAGAGGGAAAGGATTTTTCTGTTGGACTGACAGATGCTTCGGATGATTACTATGTGAATCCGGAATTTGTAGTGCGCAATGATATTCGTCGTTTTGGAGAATCTGGAAGAAATTTTAAGGATCCGAAGCTGCTTTTGCAGATGCCGGTGCGAACCCTGGTTTATCTGGGGCAGGAGGCTGGAGCGAAAAGCATGGAAGAGGCATTTCCTCAGCTGAAGCTTCCTATGTTTTCCAGTCGGGAGGGCGCTGATATCGTGGAAAAGCAGGCATCTAAGGCAGAGGGACTGAAGCGGCTTTGTGATTATTATGGAGTTTCTATGGCAGATACAGTGGCTTTTGGAGACAGTATGAATGATTATGAGATTATCCAACAGGCAGGAATCGGAGTTGCTATGGGCAATGCAATTGAGCAGCTGAAGGAGGCAGCAGATTATGTCACCACAGCTGTTGGAGAGAATGGAATCTGGAATGCCTGCTGCAGTCTGAAGCTGATTGACGGGGATTGCTGATTTGATGACAGAAAAGAATATTCAAAAGGAGAAATTATGGCAATAAAATATGATTTAATTATTATTGGTGCAGGGCCGGGAGGATATACGGCGGCCTTAAAGGCAGCCGGCTTCGGAATGAAGGTAGCAGTAATCGAACGGGATAAACTGGGAGGTGTCTGCATTAACCGGGGCTGTATCCCTACAAAAGCGCTGCTTCATGCATCCAGTATTTTTTCCATGATGCAGCACAGCGATGTGTTTGGCGTTTCTACGGATTTTATTTCTTTTGATTTCGGAAAAATGCAGGATTATAAAAAGCGTTCAGTAAAACGTTATCGGGGAGAGATTGAGAAGCTTTTTGAGAAAAATAAAATTGATTACATCAAAGGAACTGCTACGATTCGCCGTGGAAAAACAGTAGAGGTGAATTCTGAAAACGGGAAAGAATTTTTTCAGGCGGACAGGATTATTATTGCAACCGGGGCAAGACCGGTTAAGCCTGAGATTCCAGGAATCGATCTGCCGGGAGTGGGAAACAGCGATCGCCTCTTATCTGCTCCTTCCTGGAATTATGACCGGGTTGTGATTATGGGCGGAGGTGTAATCGGTGTAGAATTCGCAACTATTTTTCAGGCACTTTGTTCTAAGGTGACAATTGTGGAACGAGGGCCGCACCTTTTGAGTCCTATGGACGGAGAAGTGGCGGCAGCCCTGAAGCAGCAGCTGACGGAGAAAGGAATTACTATTTACTGTAACAGTGTTGTGGAAGAGATTACAGAGGAAGAGGGCCTGAATTGTCATATCAGGAATCTGGAAACAGAAGAAGTTCATACAACAAAGGCGACACAGGTGGTATCAGCGATTGGCCGTGTTCCGTATATAGATGGTCTTTTTGGTGAGGATGTCACTCTGAAGATGGAAGAGGGGCGGATTCGGGTGAATGAAGATTTTGAGACAAGTGAACCAGGAATTTATGCCATAGGTGATGTTGTGGCATCAACGCAGCTGGCTCATGTTGCTATGGCGCAGGCAACCTATGTGATAGAAAATATTGCCGGTCAGGCTCACAGCATCCGGCTGAAAGCAGTTCCCAGCGGTATGTATGTTTCACTTCCCATTGTTCCAAACTGTATTTATACGGAACCGGAGATTGCTACGGTAGGGATTACTGAACAGAAAGCAAGAGAGCTTGGAATGCCGGTGCGCTGTGGTGTTTATCGTATGGATGGAAATGGAAAATCTATCATTGCAAGAGAGGAAAATGGATTTATTCGGCTGATTTTTGAGGCATATAACAATACCATTGTGGGAGCTCAGATTATATGTCCCCGGGCGACAGATATGATTGGAGAGATGACAACAGCGATTGCGAATGGATTGACAGCTAAGCAGCTTTCCATGGCAATGAGAGCGCATCCCACCTACAGCGAAGGGATAGGAGCAGCCATTGAGGATGCCATGAGGTGACAGATTTTAGAAAATGTGGTATGATGATAGATATTATGGAAACAGGAGAGAAGATCATGAACAAAATTGCTGAGCGAATTGCCCGTCTCAGGGCATTGATGGAAGAACGCCACATTGATGCAGTGCTGGTGCCGACCTCCGATTATCATGAATCAGAATATGTGGGAGAGCATTTTGCCTGCCGCAAATATATTACAGGATTTACCGGTTCTGCCGGCACAGCGCTGATTACTGGAAGCTGGGCCGGGGTATGGACAGATGGACGATATTTTGTACAGGCAGCAGCGGAATTGAAGGACACTGGCGTAGAGCTTATGAAAATGGGACAGCCTGGAGTCTTATCTCTGGAGGACTATCTGGAGCAGCTTCCTGACGGGATTACACTGGGCTTTGACGGCCGCGTAATCAATGGAAAAATGGGCGAGGATCTGAAAGAACGTCTGGAGGAAAAGAAGATTACACTGGATTACCATGCTGCCCTGGTAGATGAAATCTGGGAAGATCGTCCGCCTCTTTCTGCAGAACCAATCTGGATTCTGGAAGAGAAGTATGCAGGAAAATCTGCAAAAGAAAAGATTGCCCAGCTTCGTGCGGAGATGGAGCAGTGTCGGGCGGATCTTCATATTATCACTACACTGGATGATATTGTGTGGCTTTTGAATATTCGTGGAAATGATATTCCCTGCAACCCGGTGGTATTATCCTATCTGACTGTTACAAAGGATGAAATTCGTTTCTTTGTGAATCCGGAAGTAGTTCCGCAGCAGGTAAAAACATACCTGGAAGAGCTTGGAGTTACCTTATGGGGATATGAAGATATTTATGATTATGTAGGAACCGTACGCAGCAGCCGCGTGCTTCTGGAGAAGGGAAAGGTCAATTATACCATTCTCCGTTCTCTGGACAGCAGTAACCGGATTCTCGACAAGATGAATCCGACTTCTCTGGCAAAGGCACAGAAGAATTCTGTGGAAATTGAAAATATGAAGGCTGCTCACATCAAAGATGGTGTGACTATGACAAAATTCATTTACTGGATGAAGAAAAATATCGGCAAGGTTCCGATGACAGAATGTACAGTTGCTGATCGTCTGGATCAGATGCGTTTGGACAATGGTGCTCTGGATCAGAGCTTTACAACGATTTCCGCATACGGAGCCAATGCAGCCATGTGCCACTATCATGCAGTTCCGGAAACCTGTGCAGTTCTGGAACCGAAGGGACTTTATCTGGTTGATTCCGGCGGACAGTATCTGGAAGGAACTACAGATATTACAAGAACCTTTGCTCTTGGACCGGTTACAGAGGAAGAGAAGAAGCACTATACGATGGTTCTTATGAGTATGCTGCGTCTGGGACATGTAAAATTCCTTCAGGGCTGCAGCGGTTTAAGCCTGGATTATGTGGCGAGAGAGGTATTTTGGAAGCATGGCCTGGATTATAATCATGGCACAGGACATGGAATCGGATATTTGCTGAATGTACATGAGCGTCCTGCAGGTATTCGTTTCCGTGTGGTTCCGGAACGTCAGGACAGCTATCCTTTTATGGATGGAATGGTTTGCTCTGATGAACCGGGACTGTACATTGAAGGAAGTCATGGAATCCGTACAGAAAATCAGATGTTCTGTAAAAAGGCAGAAAAAAATGAGTATGGTCAATTCCTCTGCTTTGAATTCCTGACCTATGTTCCTATTGATGTAGAGCCGCTGGATACAAAGCTGATGACAGATGAGGATGTGGTTTTCTTAAATGAATATCATGCACAGGTTTATGAAAAAATCAGTCCGTATCTGAATGATGAAGAAAAAGAATGGCTGCGTCAGGCGACACAGCCGGTTAAAAAGGCGTAATTTTGTAACTGTTCAAGAAGATGGCTAGTCCCGAACAGTTACGTCATTTTTTATTCCTCCCATGGAAGCTCCACAACTGTAAAGGGGTGGTTCACAAATGGGAGGAATTTTTCCAGAATATCCCTGGTGGAAATCTTTAAGCTCGATGTATTGATGCAGGGATGACATCCGATAAATTCATGATGTTCGATAACATCCTTGTCAATCAGAAGGCGAACCCGATTTTCCTGATCGTTCATCAGTCCCAGAACACTGACAGAGCCGGGAGTAATATCGAGAAACTGTTCCATGAATTCAGGACCAGCAAAGGAAAGGCGGGCGCTGCCTATTTGTTTGGACAACCTCGCTGTCTTGAATTTTTTATGACCGGGCATCATGAGAAGGTAGAAATCTGTTTTCTGAGCATTGCACAGAAACAGATTTTTGCATATTTCGATATTCAGGTGCTGATCGACATCATGACAGGCCTCGATGGTAGCGGTAGCGTCATGATCCAGCCTCCAGTAGGGAATCTGAAGCTGATCCAGTAGATCATAGGTACGGATTTCTTTGGCAAGCCGGCCGGTTTCGTCAGAAGGGCGGCCATAATATAAAGTCGGATCCAGATAAAAGGATGCGTCAGAAGACGGTTGATTCATAAGTAATTCCTCCGTTATATATAGTATCATAAGAAGCTGCAAAAATTCAGGATGCAGAATCCTGACCAGTATGGTCAGCTGTGTTCTATTCAGGCAGCTGCTTAACGATTATAGATTATAGCGAAAGCGATAAAAAAAGCAAGAAAAAAGATGGAACAAAGTGAAAAAGAAAGTAGGAAGAGTGTCAGATATGGCAGACAAACGAAAAAACAGAGATTTTGAAGGGAATGGCAAAAGAAAAAGCCAGATGGTAAAGTCGGAAAAAACCTGGGTGCCAGGAAAGTCCGGGAAGTCGTGCGAGAAGGGGACTGGAAGACAGTCCGGGAAGCCAGAAGGAACCTGGGCGCCAGGAAAGTCCGAGAAAGGGGCTGGAAGACAGTCTGCAAAGCCGGAAATAGGAACAGTCAGAAAAAACAGTCTTTGTCCAGTTTCTCGCAGATGCGGAGGCTGCCAGTATCTGGATATTCCTTATGAAGAACAGCTGAAAAAAAAGCAGGCTCAGATGCAGGCGCTGTTGGGCCGTTTCTGCAAGGTATACCCTATAAAAGGGATGGATAATCCTTTTCATTATCGGAATAAGGTACATGCTGTTTTCGGCCACCGAAAAGGTGAAATTATATCAGGCGTTTATGAAGCCGGAACCCATAATCTTGTTCCTGTAGAGTCCTGCATGATCGAGGATGAAAAAGCAGATGAGATTATTGGAACCATTCGGGGAATGCTGAAATCCTTCAAAATAAAAACCTTTGATGAAGATACTGGATATGGTCTGCTTCGTCATGTGCTGATTCGCAGGGGATTTGTGACCAATGAAATTATGGTTGTTCTGGTAACTGCTTCGCCAGTCTTTCCTTCAAAGAACAATTTTGTAAAGGCTCTGCGTGAAAAGCATCCGGAGATTACTACCATTGTTCAGAATATCAATGGAAGAGGAACCAGTATGGTCCTGGGTGATCGGGAACAGATTTTATACGGCAAGGGATATATCGAGGACGTTTTATGCGGCTGTCGGTTCCGAATTTCTCCCAGATCCTTTTATCAGGTAAATCCGGTGCAGACAGAGTATCTTTATGGAAAAGCCATAGAATTGGCTGGACTGACAGGAAAGGAACTGGTTTTGGATGCCTATTGCGGAATCGGAACCATTGGTATGATTGCAAGCAAACAGGCAAATACAGTAATCGGAGTAGAGCTGAATTCAGATGCGGTAAAGGATGCGATCCAGAATGCAAAAATGAACGGAATCAGAAATATTCGGTTTTTCTGTAACGATGCCACGAAATTTATGATGCAGATGGCGATGGCCAAAGATACGGTAGATGTGGTACTTATGGATCCCCCGCGAAGCGGAAGTACCGAAGAATTTATTCGGGCTGTAGCGGCAGTAAAAGCGAAACGAGTCGTATATATTTCCTGTGGGCCGGAGACTCTGGCAAGAGATTTGGAGATATTTGCAAAATGCGGATATCGGGCCCAGGGGGCTTGGCCGGTGGATATGTTTGCTTTTGTGGATCATACAGAATGTATCGTGAAGCTGGAGCGGGTGAATTAACAGGATGAAATTATTCACATACAATTGAGAATTTATCATTTGAGGAAAACAATGGCATCAAGCAAAAATTACTTACAATTTATTTTAGAGCAGTTATCTGAATTGGATGAAATTACATATCGGGCTATGATGGGAGAGTTTATTATTTATTATCGCGGCAAGATAGTAGGAGGCATTTATGATGACAGACTGCTTGTAAAACCTACAAAGTCAGCAACTGCCTATATGACAGATCCGGTATATGAAGTACCTTATGAGGGAGCAAAAGAGATGCTGCTGGTAGAGGCGGTTGATCAGAAAGAATTTTTGACAGGGCTGTTCCACGCGATGTATGATGAACTGCCGCTGCCCAAACCAAAAAAGAAAAAATAGGTATTGCAAAGAGGCAACAGATAAATGGACAAGGCAATTTTGTATATACATGGAAAAGGCGGAAATCCGAAAGAGGCAGAGTATTATAACGCGTTCTTTAAGGAATATGATGTAATTGGTTTTAACTATTTTTCACAATCACCTTGGGAGGCGGAAAAAGAGTTTCCTGAATTGTTTGATAAATTATGCGGAGCATATAAGTCAGTAACAGTAATTGCGAACAGCATTGGTGCTTTCTTTGCTATGAGTGCTTTGTCAGACAGCAAAATAGAGAAGGCATACTTTATTTCTCCGGTTGTAGACATGGAAAGGCTGATTTGGAATATGATGCAGTGGGCGAATGTGACTGAGGATGACTTGCAGAAGCAGAAAGAAATCCCGACGTCTTTTGGGGAAACACTTTCCTGGGATTATCTTTGTTATGTGAGGGAGCATCCTGTTACCTGGATCGTTCCAACTCACATTTTATATGGAGAAAAGGATCATCTGACATCGTATGAAACGATATCTGAGTTTGCAGATAGAATCGGAGCAACACTTACAGTTATGGAAAACGGGGAGCATTGGTTTCATACGAAAGAGCAGATGGATTTTCTTTCTGACTGGATCAAACAATATACATGATATAGTTCCAAGGATGGAATGAAGATGATAGGATAAAATGTAAATGGCATTTTTGGGAAAGAGTTAGTCAAAAATGTCAGAAGGTAAAGAGAGGATATCTATTTTTGAGTCTATAAGACAACTTATAGAAAGAAAAATATTTTCGAATAATACAAGATATGGTATAATAAAAGCAATACTATGTAAACGAAAAGGGGGCCGCAATGAATCAATCCATTGGACAGCAATTTGCTGTTTTCAGATACGAAAAAAATAGTTTGGTTGTTGAAGAGACTGCATCTGCTGGTGGATGCGGCTCCTTCAACGCGGCTTCTTCATGTCCTGCGTCAGCCTGTCTTTTTGACAGTGCGGCGTGGGGCTTTTTTGTTATCTGAATGTTTAAGGGAGGACACCATGAAAAAGAGAAAAGTCAGGGACTTTATTGCCCTGTATGCCTTGGAAGATGAGGAAAAGCTGGTACTGATCCAGAGCGGCACCAGCGCAGACAAGACTTTTCTGGATACTTTCTGGACAGCGCATACCCATGCCCTCGCCATGGCGGATGTCCAGACCGGACAGGTGCTCTTCGGCCGATGTTACTTGAGCTGGCCGCTGACGGATAAGGAATGGGAAACCGGCGACTATTCCAATCGGTTTGCAAAGGGCAATATCTATCGGATCAAGGCCCGCGGCTGGAAGGGTGATGCCCTCAGCGAACCTCAGTGGTATGTCATGGAGGTACTGGAGGAGGGTGTACCCTGTCCGGCACTGGAGGAGATCTGGGCGGAGTACACAAAGCCTATTCTTCTGGAGGACGAAGTGCTGGGAACCCTCACGCTGGATCGTGAGATGAGCACATTCGATGGGACCTGCAAGTGGATGGGAAAAGAAGTCAGGATTTCGTTGGATGTGGAGATTGAAAAGAAATCGTCCTGGAACCGTGTCACCAATGTGATGAAGAAACTGGTGGCAGATCAGGAAGTCTGGGACAAGTCCCTGCGAGCGGTGGCTGCCCAAAAGCTCACTGCTCTGGCCAACGAGTGGCTGGCGGACAATGACCAGATCGACAGAGCCCCGGAGAAAGCTCCCATTACTGAGGATGAGTTCGCCCAACGTATCCTTCTCACAGAGTTTTCAGTCTCTCCCGGTGGGCATTTTACTGCTTGGTATGAGGACGATGATATGTTTTGGGGCCATGTGGTCACTGTGGATGGAACACTGAAAAAAGGTCCCATCGGTGCGGATATGCAGGGATGATACGGGAAAGGTGGTGAAACGATGAATCAGACAGAAGAAACAAAGCTGCTGGAGCAGATTGAGAAGTGGAATGATGCGGATGAATTCTCCCGATGTATTGAGGCCATCGAAGCCATCCCGGAGCACGAGCGGGATTATTTGCTGACCGTCAAGCTGAGCCGGGCTTACAGCAATCTGGCGGTTCTGGGAGATCATGGAGTGCATGGGAACGACGATGAAGTGGATGGGGACCTTCTCTGGCACGCCATTGAGCTGCTGGAATCCGTCCACACCCAGGGAGAGAACGATCCCTACTGGAACTCCCGGATGGGCTATTCCTGCCTGATGGCATACCGCTCCGCCGCCACCGCCTATGAATACGCAAAACGATGGCTGGCCCTGGCTTTGGAGGATCCGGACGCCCAAAAGCTGGTCCGGAACTGTGAGGAATATCTGGAGGAGGAAAAAGCTCTGGAGCTGGATTTAAAAGAGCGGGAGGAAATCATCCGGCAGGAAACTCCCAATGATGTAAAGGGGGTTATCTGTAAATGAACAGCGAACAGATCACAGCTTTTTTGCAGGAGCATTGGTATATTGCCACAGTGATGATCGGGGTCGTGATTTTGATTGGAGCGATCCGTAACTGGAACTGGATCTGCGACCCCACTGGAACACGGGATGCCCATCGCCATAGCAGAGGATACCGGCGTGTGGTTTTCTTCCTGCTGGGCGTCCTCCTGATCGTAGTGAGTATCTGGGAATTTGTGCTGAAATTGAAATAGGAGGAGAAAGACTGTGATGACTGAAAAATATCCAACTTGGCTTATCGGCCATGTGAAAGAGTGGACAGAGAAGCGTTTGACTACCGTGACACTCTGTTCCACCACTGGCAATGAACTGATGGAGGTTTGGTATTACGGAGATCTGCTCACAGTGAAAGGAGAGCCCCAATCCTATATTATAGATGGCGATGAGGCTCCCGGACTGGTGGTTGCCCGTGACCCGGAGAGCAGCGAGGAGTTCGTCATTTTTGACGGTGGGCGGCATGGCTACGATAATATGTTTTGCGATGAACACGATCCATCTGAACTGGAGCACCGTCCCTTCAAGCGGTATGAGATCCCTGCCTCCAAACTGGTGCTGGAGCTGGGTTACAGTATCGACTATAAGGACGAAAAAGAGGACTTCGAGCCGGACGAGGCGGATACCGTGGAGTTAATAAACGGTGAGCGGATGCCCTGGGAGCAGGTCAAGCGGGACGGCATTGACTATATCGCTCTTTACTATGTGAATAAGGAAGGGGAAGCGGTCCAGATTTTGGACGCGGAGCTGGCATGAATATGGTAATTCAATCCTTTGACAATCTACACGACAACAGAGTTCTGCGCTACTGCGCTGACTTTGAAGCCATTCCCTGCACATGGATACCCAGACCGGGGCTGGAGAGAAAGTATCCCTTCACTTTACCGACCTGCTGGGCGGTACCATTTCTTACGGTTTTCCCGCCTGTTGCAGCATCGAGGAACTGCGGGAGCGCATGGACCGGGAACACATCCGGGTATTTGTCATCGACTCTTCCCTTGGACTATGCGGATTTGTACTGGCTCAGGAGGTGGAACTGCAATGTCCATAAATGCCTATAAAGTTGAAGCTATCGGTCATGACCGGACCGGAAAGGACTTCGGCTATGTGAATATCATGTACCGCTATGGCAGCAACCAGCCCTGCCCCCGACCGGAACAGTGCGAGAAGATGGAAGTCATGTGGGCGGATGAGAGCGTCTACGGACCGCCTGCGCCCGGCAGCAAGGTGGGCGATTTTATACAGATATGGCTGATGGATTCCTGGAACTGCGGGTTATTTACCCACAGGGAGATTGCCCAGCGGCTGATAGATATTTTCACTGGCCTGAAAATCAAGGAACTGGAGTGGTTTGAGAACCCCAGAGAAAAGACACTGAAAAACGGAAAGCCTCGTGTGCGCCGGGCCAAGTGGCTGCCGGAGCGGGAGGTGGATCTGGTGTATCTCTACTCCGACCACTATCTTGACGCAAGAAATCCGACTCCCGCCGAAACCGACTTCTTCACGGTCACAAGGATGGACTCCTGGGGCGTGAGCACCTGGTTTATGTGTACCCCACAAGCCGCCGAGAAGCTGATCGCCATGGATTACGACAATCTGGCCGTCCAGGAAACCACCATTGTGGGATAGGAGGAAAGCAACATGATCGGAACAGATGAAAATCGGGCAGTGCTCCATGTGGAGGTCATCTTCTGGAGCGGCAGGCGAAAGACTCCACCCAGCCTGGTAAGCGGAAAATATTGTCCCCATTTTGTTGTCACAGGAACCACGGAATATCTGGGGGTATGCTTTCTGGACGGAGACGAGTGTGCATTTGATGAACCGGCTTTGGGAAATGCCCAGCCTCTCTATCCGGATACTATGGATTACAACTCGTTAGAAAACAATGCGGAGTTCTTAATCTATGAGGGAGCCAATGCCGTTGGTAAGGGCCGGGTTCTGGGCCGGACGATACCATATCAAGTGAAACAACAACGAAAGTAGGTGCCTTATGTACCAAATTGCATATATTGGCCGTTGGGAGACTCTCCCGGAAAAGGCTGCCGCTATTTATGAACACGATATTCCCAAGCTGGAGGCAATGCTTCAAGGTGGGCTGGACTTGGGTGCTCCCATCCAGCTCAGCGAGTATATCAAACTGATGCCGTTGGAGATCGCAGTTTTTCAAAACGATGTGTCCATGATCCACTTCCTGCTGGAGCATGGAGCCGATCCCGACCTGGCAGAGGAAAATCCCCTGCTGCTCACCGCCGCCCGCTGTTGTGGGCCGGAGGTGGTGGCGCTCTTTGCCGGACAGGCCGCAAAACTCAGCCCGAAGCAGAAAGAGCGGGCCTTCCAGGAAGTGCGCTGGGGCAAGCGCCCGGAGAATATCCCGGTGCTGGAACAGGCCGGGATCACAGTGAACAAGTTTGGCGGCGAGGCATTCCGGGCCGCTGTGTCTGAGGGCAATACCAAACTTGCCCAGCTGCTTCTGGAAAAAGGGGCAGACATCAATTACCACAAGCCGGACATGGTGTTTCCGAACGCCTCTACCGCTGTCACCGAAGCGGCTCGGCATAAGAATCTCCCCATGGTGCGCTGGCTTATTGAGCAAGGAGCCGACATCACCATTGCTGACAAATACGGCGACCGGCCCTATACCGTGGCGGTGCAGAACAAAAATAAGGAGATGGCTGACTACTTAAAAGCTCTGGAACCAGAGGATTGGCATAACGAGCAGGAAAAGGTCCGGCAGCTCATGCCCTATAAGCTTCCCGCCAAGATGGTGGAGTATCTGAAAACAGGCCCCCTGCGGCTGGAGTTCCCGGAGAAGGAGTGGGTAAAATGGGCAGAGTTGTATTCCTACATGGATGTGCAGGAGATGACCTGGAAACGGAAGAAACTGCTTTCCCTGATGGTGCAGATGGACAATTACAGCGACTACCTGCTGCTGTGGAGCCCCAGGGACAAAAAGCTGTGGTATCTGGACATAGAGCATGAAGAATTCCATCCTCTGGCCAAATGGGATGACTTTATTGCAGACCCCGGTCGGTATCTGAATGGGATGATCGAGGGCGAGTTTGAAGCATAGGGAGCAAACCGATGACATCAATAGATTTTTTGAACAAAGTACATAAAATCCTGGACTCGCAGGAATATAACCTCTCTTACTCTCCGGCCAAGTCCAAAAACTATATGCTGTACTGCAATGGTAACTTTATCGGTGGCCTGTTCGACGAGGAGTTGTGCTTCGTCTACGCCGGCAGTGTGAGTGAACTGCTGGGGCAGCCGGAACCCGTCTACCGCGGCTATTCCAGCACCGCCCAGCACAGGATGCTGGTGATCCCGGAGGAACACTGGGCGAAGGCGCTGAAACTGCTCTATGCTGAGAAATTTGACTGGAGCCGTTTAGTGTACGACATCACCTACACCAGCATCGGCGCGGCTGTGGTGGAGGACTTCTACGACGAGAATGTGGTATTCCTGCGCTTCTGCTTTGAAAAGGAACTGCTGAAAAAGAATCCTCTGGACCGGCATGGCCGTACCCTGCGGATGGTCTATCTCAATCAGGACCTGACAGAAGCGGGCAAATATCTGTTCCCCAGACTGCTGCAAAAGTTCCTTGTTTTTACAGATTGCAAAGGAAAAACCAGTCTGGAAACCATGCTGAATCGGTGGTACACTGCGCTGGAGAAGGAGTACCGCAGCCAAACAGCAGGATAAGGAGGCGGCAACATGAGAGAAGAAAACAAAACCTACATCACCCATCTCAAGGTCACAGATGTCCCGTGGCACCGGCTCACCACCGCCTATGGCCGGGGGACGGAGTTTCCCGCTCACCTGGCGGTGCTGGAGCAGATGGGTGACTTGGCGTCCGTCAAAGAGTCCCTCTATGAGCTCACCGCCAACATGGAGCACCAGAGTACCCTGTGGCACGCTACCCCCTTCGGAATGGTGTTTCTGAGCCGGATTCTGGAGAAGGCCCTCAAAGAGAGCGGGAAGAACCCCGTGGCCTATTTTCTGGCCGGGGAACTGCTTGACTTCTTTGCCTGTATCCTCCAGTGCTTCCACGACGGGGATGAGATGGAACACGCTGAGCCGCTGCCTCTGTTCTCCGATCTGCTGAAGGAAGGGAACCTCTGGTCGGAGGAATACGACGAGGAAGAAGATGAGATGCGCTACGAGGAGGACGAGGCGTTTCCAGACGACCTGTTTTACAGTTTCTATTATTTCTCCTGGCAGGCGGTGCTGGCCTACCGGAATGTATTGGAGCAGGCCTCGGAGGAGTTTGCTGAGTCTGCTGTCGCGGTACTGGAACTGCTGTAAAGGAGAATGATCTATGTTTGAAGAATTCTATGAGATGTACGAGCCCGAGGAGCAGGAAGTGATTGCTCTGATCAATCGCTGCATCGGGGGCGGATATAACAATAAAGGTGACTTTTGGCAAATGACCGTTGTGACGCTGGGCATGGTGTTTTGTGACACCGGCAAAGTCAGCACCAAAGAGGAACGGCTGGAGTGGCCGGTCACCGATGAGGAACGCAACAGCGATAAGGGCTGGGGACGCTTTCAAAACGAGCAGATCTGCTGCCTGAAGATTCGCCGGATGAAAGAAGAATGGGCAAAAGATCTGGTGGCGTGGCCCTGGTGTATCTCCGAGGTGGTCAAGGTCCATGAGGGCTGCCCGGAACTTCAGGCCGTTCTGGACGAGTACCATAAGCCGATGGTGATCCAGGACCAGGTGCTGGGAGAACTGACACTGAACAAGGACTATGATACCTTCGAGGGCGAGATCCAGTGGTGCGGAAAGGCTGTGAGCCTTTCTCTGGATGTCAATGCGGAGAGCAAGCCCTCCTGGACCCGTGCCCGCAGCGCCGCCAAAAAGCTGCTGGCCGACTGCGAAACCTGGGACAAGGCCATGCGGGACCTTGCGGCCAAGAACCTGACTGGGCTTGCTAACGACTGGCTTTCTCAGGATGAGGAAACCCCCCGTGATCCGGAAACAGACCCTATCACAGAGGAAGAACTTGCCCGGCGGATCAGCATGACCAGCTTGTCCGTCACCTCCGGCGGCAGCTTCACCGCCTGGTTTGACTGCGACGAGATATTCACCGACCATGCGGTGACGGTCTACGGCTCCCTGAAAAAGGGCGTCAAAGATGCCAATATTGAGGGGTAAGGAGACGCCTATGAAATTGTATGAGTATTGGCTTGGGTTGTACCCCCTTGATTGGGAATTTTGCTTTATGCCAATGCAAGCCTATAAAATCTTCATCACAGAGCAGTATCATAAAAACCCCGCTTTTTACAACATATCAGCGGGTTCTATTGAGGCGGTATTGGCACACATTGACGCCATTTTATCTGCGGCCATGGAGGATTGGAATAAAACCACGAACCATGCTGCCCTGCGTTGCCCCCCAATGATTTTTCCTCTCCCAAAGGGACAGGAGAGCAATGTAGCGGATTTTGCTGTCATTCTCAAAATGGATAATGACGGAGACACCGTAGTCTATTCGCCAATTCCATTACCCCATTTGGAAAACCAATAAGGAGGTGCAGAGATGAAACTGAACTGTAAACACATTGATTTTACATATACCCCCGGCGAGGAGATCTTCGCCTTTCCCGATGAATCGGGACTACCCTTTATCTTCGATGTAGAGGAAGAACTGACCGGCGATCCTGCTGCCATGGATGCGGTGGGAAAAATGCTGGATGAGGCGGAAAAATTGGCGGAGAAGGCCAAAGTCGCCATCAAAGCAGCGCTGGCGGACGAGGACAGCCGCTACCATAGCGTTGTAACATTTTTTATGGAGTTCAACCGGGACGATGTAGGCCCGGATATTGCGGCGGAACTTTTTCCGGGAACCGACCCATCCAAGCTGTCCTTTGCCGAGATGGTGGACTTTTTGAAACTCAAGCGGTTCGGCAGTCTGGTGGATAGCGAGATGAATCAGCAAGTTTTCATTCTGGATCTGTCCTTCAATCCGGAGATTACCGACGAGCTGATGGTAATCTACTTTGACATGAACAAGGAGATTTTCTGTATCACACATGAAAGCTGAGGTGGTACTCTATGACGAAAGAACGCATCCCCATCTCCGGCGATCTGGGCAGCAAGGTCAAACAGCTGATGGAGTACGCCGGATGGTACGAAGGCCGCAGTGTGGATATTTCCATTGCGGAGCAATACTACGCCGATCATGGCATCCCGATGATGAAGACCACCCAGCGGTTTTACCGCAAGTATTTCGGCCTGTGCTGTGAGTGGTACTTGACGCAGAAAAAGCTGAAATGGGCGGCTGACTTTGAGTTTGCTTTGTTCCCTTGCCTGGTCAATGGGATCAAAAACCATTTGGAGGACGCCTATTTCCGGGATATGTCCGGCTGTGAACTGGCGGAGATCGAGCAGGCAGCTGGTCAGAAGTGCCAGCCCATCGGTCACATCGGCTATTACTACCCGGCAGAGGTCTGGATCTCGGAGTACGGGAAACTGTATGCGAAATATGAGTATCAGGATGAGATTGAGTGCTTTCCGGATGTATTTGCCCTAATCGAACGGGAACTGCGGCAGTGTAACTTTAATTCCGCTGCCATGAAAACTGTGGAGGCACTGGATGGGAAGATATGACGAAACAATAGGGAGAAAATGTTATGAATATGAAAGAAAAACTGGAGTCATTGGGCAAAAACAGCATTGTGTTGAAAATTGCTAAGAAAGAAAAATATAAGCTGGGCGCCTCCCGCTTCGGCGGGAAGCCGGATGTGCCGCCGGACTTCATTTGGCCTACTTATGAGGGCGAGAGCTATGATCATGTGGTAAAAGATCGTCCCCTCACTTTCCTGGCACAGTTCAACTGTGAGGAGCTGGCCCAGTTTGACAAAGAGCATCTTCTGCCCGATCACGGCCTGCTCTCCTTCTTCTATGAAACGGATACCCAGTGCTGGGGCTATGACCCCAAGGACAAGGGCAGCGCCCGTGTCTATTGGTTTGAGGATATTTCGGCGCTGTCCGCTGCGAACTTTCCGGTGGATATGGAGGAAGACTTCAAATTTCCTATGGTCAAAATCAAGATGGACTCAAAAACCTCCTATCCTTCCTGGCAGGATTTCAGCGAGATGATCCCAGATGAGGATGATGATGACGCTTTTGGCGTTGCATGGGAGGAACTGACCGGCGAGGACCCGGATGACCGCTCCCAGCTGCTGGGCTGGCCCGATGTAATCCAGAACAGTATGTTTGCCGAATGTGATTTGGTGACCCAGGGCTACTATCTGGGCAATGGTTGGGTTAAGATTCCAAAGGAGGTTCGTCAGCAGGCGGAAGAAACGGCCCGTGACCGCTGGATGCTGCTGTTCCAGTTGGATACCGTGGAGCTTGGCGACTTTGAGCTGATGTTCGGAGACTGCGGTCATATCTATTTCTACATCACCAAAGAGGATCTGGCAGCCCGCCGCTTCGATCGGATCTGGCTGATTCTTCAGTGCTATTAAAATTATGAAACAGGACTTTACTATTTGGCGCAATCAAATATTGCAGAATCACCAGGACATTTCACCGGTGAAATTCGGAATGTCACAGGATGAGGTTATAGAGATTTTCGGCAAGTCCGATGCTGTTTCCACGATGAGAAATGACGGAAAACCTTTAATCCTCAAATATCATGACATTGAACTGCATTTTGATAGAAAGGCTCCTCATGGGCTCTACTTAGTTTACAGCGACGACGAGATCGAGCTGAGCATAACAGATCATCACGAAGAACTGTTGCAGCTGCTCACAAACACACAGCCGGTGGACAACGAATTTTTCCTTCGGGATGGAGCCGTCTATTTCTCCGGCTTATACGAAAACGGCTTGTTGAAGGGTGTTGTACCCAAAGACTTCTGCTGCTGGCATTACTGGGGCAAATCCTCTGCGACCTGCTTTCTCGGCGGGATTCGCCTGCGTGGAGCGGACCCGGCATCGTTTCGGGTGTTAAACTATGCCTATGCGATGGACAAAACAGCCGTCTACACCACCAGCGGGAGAATCTTGGATGCAGATCTGGCAACCTTCCAGGTGTTGGACAACGGCCAGAACGATTCGGGTGCGCCCCAGGGATATGCAAAGGACAGCCGGCAGGTCTACTTCCACAACGGAGACGGCAAGGTGAAGATCATCAAGGGCGCGGAAGTTTCCTCTTTCCGCTCGTTGGGCGATACCTATTTTGCCAGGGATGAGAAACGGATTTATGCCTATGGCAAGCAGCTTTCCAAAGCAGAGCTGACTTCCTGGGAACTGCTTGGGCACTGGTATTCCCGCGATGCCAAGCGGGTGTACTACCTCAACCGGGAGATCAAGGGGGCGGATCGGGGCAGTTTTACAGTATGCACTCCTATAGACGCGGCTCCGCTTGCCGAACATCTGGCCCGTGACAAGGAACATTTTTACCAAAACGATGAGATGATAGATGAAACGCTGTGGCGGGAAAGGCTACACGAGTTGATGCAAGAACCGTAAACGGAGGAAAACGGCTATGGACTATTTGAAGATATTGCATGAAAACCCTGATTTGGCGGATGAATTTGATTCGCTGTTTGACTTTTTCCTGCTGGATGAGTTATCCCCGCGGGATGAGGCGGACGGCCGATGCACCTTTTCCCTGCCCGGTATGGCCTTTGCCAGGGATGGTTCCGGCGGAGAATACCACCTGTTGGAAGATGGCTCCATTGGATATTACAGCAGCGAAGGGGAGGTAGGCCGTCTGGCCGAGAGCATGGATGACCTCTTTTCCCTGCTTGTGAGCTGTATCTGCTGGCACGACTGCTGTGACGCAAAGGAGTATGTGGATTCCAAAACACTGGAGGAATATGGGCAGAGGCAGCGCAACTGCAACTTGGAAGATATGGATGTGGGCAGTTTGCAGCGAGTGTCCGAGGCGCTCGGTATCCAAACAAGTACAGGATTGGCTCCTGTTCTGGAGCGGTTCCGCAAAGCAACCCAGCGTGAGCCTCTGTATCAGTGTATATTCCACGAGGACGACGGTAGCCTGACCGAATCATACGGTTTGATGTTTGAATGAGAAAGGAGAAATCACAATGAAAGCATTTGACCCCAATTACAAACTGCTGGACGAGATGTATCAGGACGATTACTATCCTGCTTTTTTGGTAGACAAGGTAAAGGACGAACTCCAGAAGGTCATCGACCTGCTTGAGAGCGGCGAAACCGACACTGAAGTAATACAGGAAACGCTGGATGAGGCAGTCTGCGGCATCAATGATCTCCAGGAGGAGTTTGACGAGAACGACAGCGAGATCGAAACGGTGGCACGGGACTGCATCGGTGTAACCGTGGACTACATTCTGGAGTGGTTTGGCATCCCCATTGACACCGAAGAGGCCATCCGAGAACGGGACTGGTGAGCCCTATGGCAGAAAAAGAACTGGCCCTTTGTGATGAGTGCGGCAGCCTATTTTTCAAAGGCTCCTCACAGATGATGGGGCTGTGCCCGGAATGTGCCCATATTCTTTATGGTTACCCAAATTGTGACCATCATTTCCAAGATGGCCGGTGCGTGAACTGCTACTGGGACGGCTCGGAAAGCGCATATATCAAGTCGCTGAAAAGGAATTGAAAACATGGATTGGAAATATGAAACCTTTGGCCCAGACGGTCAATGCAAATTGTTCGGTGTGAATATCTTTGACTATGACTGGAAAAATACTGGCAAGCGGGTAAAAATCCAGGACCCTGTCTATCACCAGGAACATACCTTTGAGGTCTGGCAGGTAGAGATTGACGGGCAGATCCATCGCTTTGCCGCTGGAGAGTTCTCCAACTGCGTGTGGGGATTTTATTTAGAGAAAGACTGATGAGGGGAGTGTGAACCCATGAAAGCCAATGCCGGAGAGGTCTATACCGTTTACAATCAATATCTGAAACGATACACCGCCTGCCAGGTGGCCTATATTGTGCCATCGGACACGGTGAGTGAGCAGCCCTGGGCGGTTGTCCTTTCTCTGGACTGGGCAGGTGACGCCCCTTTGACCGCGGAGGAACTGCCCCATCTCCGTCCACTCTACAAGGACTTTATGTACTGGCCTCGTGACCTTCACCTGCTGCGGGTGCCAGTGGAAATCCCGCCACAGTACACGCTGGTGGGGATCCTGCCATCCTTCACTGATGAGCCCTGTCACTCCTACGGCGGCTGGGACAACGGCTATGAGGTATATTTGCAGATGAGGTGGCAGGCCATCCCGGAAAAGCGGCGGCGGGCCTTCAAAGAGGCCATGGAGAGCGACGGGAAAACGGAGATCGGCGGTATCCCGTTGAAGGTCAGCAGCCATCGGGTGATGGACCAGTACGCACCATTCGATTCGGCGCTGGAACTAAAGGCGCTGCCCTGCCTCTCCGATCTCATCTGTGAGCGGTGGCACCCGGAACTGCTGGAGTTTTTGCGGGGAAATCCTTTCCTTGATGAACTGACTTTGCTGAGTCACGGTCAGAGGACACTTGATCTACGAGGCACCAGCATCCGAAAGCTGATGCTGGACGTGACCGGACTGGAGGAGCTGTGGCTGGGTGAGGATACAGAGCAGCTCCTGTTCCAGAACAAGGGGCAGGACGATTGCACCATTCATGCCCCCGAAGATGGAGGCGGTCTGACCATCCAATTTATCGGGGAATACCGCCCACACACGGAACTGCCGAACCTATGGGGGCTACATGGCATCCAGCTGAAGGACTTTGATCTGATCGGACTGGCTACTGTCCATCCCCATCTGAAGGAGCTGCGGCTCTGGGGCGCGCCGGGAAACCTGGGGAACTTCTCTGCCGTGCAAGAGTTCCGGGAACTGACGAACCTCTCCACCTTCGACCTGTTCGGCTTCGGCGCAGCTGACATCCCCACCCCGGAGCAGATGCCGGAGCTTCGCTGGTTCTGGATGACCAGCCTGCCGGAGACGGCGGCAAAAGCAGCAAAGCAGCTCTGGAAAAGCAAGCCAGGCATAGACCTGCGGATCACCAAGCCCCGGAAACCGGAGTGGCTGGCGCAAAATCTGGACAATCCCTTCCGAGGCTGGGACGGTGCGGAGCATATCCCTGCCGCCGCTGCGAAAAAGGCAGCTAATCAATACCGCAAGATCCGTTCCCTGCTGATGAAGTTGGCCACTGAGCCGGGTGAGGACACCCAGGCACAGGCGCTGGAGGCGGTGGTAGCCTACACCCAGACCTTCAACAAAATGGGCTTTATCGAAACCGAGGAACGGGATGAAATTTATATGGCCTTGCGGGGTATCCTGGACGCATTGCCGGGCGATACACTTCTGAAAGATGCCCTGATTGAAAAGTTTGAGGAACTTCGTGATTTTTGAAAGAGGTGTCACATTGAGCTACACAAAATTCAGCAAGGAAGTAACCAAGTGGCTGAAAGCCAATGGCCTGTCCTGCTATGGAACAGCCTACGATAGCCCCGAAGAAACAAAGGCCCGGATGGACGCATGGATGCGTGGGAGTAAAGAGGTGCTGCACCAGTGGATCACAGAAAAGCGTTACCGTGAACTGATCTCCTGCGCCCACGGCGGCTGGTATCAGGATTCTGTGATTTTTGAGCCCTTGGCTGTATATTTTGTGGGCAACCACTTGTTTGATGAACTGCGGTTTCTCTGTGAGCGCGGTATCCGTTTTTCTGTGGAAGATATGCTGTCCACCATTAAATCTGAGAAAGAGGAGCACGGGGCGCTTGATATAAAAACCATTCGAAACATAGATGTTCCAAGCTATGTGGCAGGCCGCAGCTATTCCCATTCGGGTGAAATCGCCAAATACAGGAAACGGGCGTTGGATCAGATTATCCGCTATACAGGTTATCTGGAGCTGATCCAAGCGCCTGCGGAGTATTTGGAACAGGTAACGGTTTTGCAAAAGAGCGTTTCGGATCTGACAATTAAAACAAAGGATTTGAAACCATTCCGGTTTCGGCTGGCAGCCGAGACTTAGAGAGAGGAGCGTGTGGGCGTATGAGCCGAATTGTCGATGAACCCTACTTTACATACAGTGCATACAATGCCCTGACCTCCAGAATCGAGGTGAAATGCCCCAAGTGCCACGGCGTGGGTGTGGTGACAGCGGATGATGACAATGCCTATTTCCGATGTCTGAGCTGCGGCTATCAGGAGGCCCGTGACCGGACGATCTACCGCTACGATGTCCATAACCAGTGCAAAAACTGTGGAAGATACTACCGGGTGGATATTGAAGAGGAGGAACGGCAGCATTTTTCTGTTCTTCATGTGGCCTGCCCCTATTGCGGAACAATCATGTCGGGAGAAGTTCATAAAACAGCGGAGGCTTTCTCCTATATTGCTGATATTCAGGATGGACGAGAACCTTATTTTGGCCTGGAGCTGTGGTTTTTGACCTCCTTCCAGGGGAAGCCGGTCTGGGCGCTCAACCGGGAACACCTTGCCTATCTGATCAGCTATCTCAGCGCCGACCTGCGGGAAAAGCCGCTGGGAAGAGCGAAAAAGACCCAGGCCGATCACCTTCCCACCTTTATGAAAAGCGCAAAGAACCGGGAGCGGATCGTGAAGCTGCTGAAGAAAATGCAGGAGGAGTGAGGATGGAACAGAAAGTTATTTACAACGGCCAAGTTCTTACTCTGACGCGGTTTTGGGCAACGGGAGAGCCTTGCCTGTGGATCACCGACCCACAGCAGATCGGGATTCCCAAAATGGAGTTTGTGGGAGGCCACCCGGACGAATACTGCATTTTCCTGAAAAATCTGACGGAAACAGAGTTGGAACAGATCACATCCTTGGACGGTGCTCCACTGGATGTGAGAGAAGAAGTGCGATAACACTTAACAGAAAAGGAGACCCCCTATGGCACTACAAGATAAGAAAATAATGCCTCCCCCTTGGCTGGCCCACCGGGAGATTGAGCGATACTCTATTGGCTGGCGCATGGGCTATGGGGAGGATTACATATATAGATTTGGCGATTGGCTGGATATCCTCTCACCGGAGGAGAGAACGGAATACCGCACCCTCTTTCCTGAGCCAGTGACTTGGAATGGCTGGTGGGATGACGAGGACAGGGGTGAGGTGTTGGAGCATGGTGATTTCTTTGTGGAGGTGTGGCAGCCGGAGGGGAGACCTAAGTACACCCGGCAGTGGCTCCAGCAGGAGTTTTCCATGGGGAGAAAGCGGGAACTGTGCCTGTTCTGGGGCCATCAGCCTGCCGAGGACGGCAGCATCACGAAAAGCTGCCTGAGCCAGTGGTGGATGGAGGACTTCTGGTCCATTGCCGACACCTATCTCTGCATGGAGCAGTATATGATGGCGGGAAAAGCCCAACTGTTTGGTGATAGTGAAATCCGGGAGCAGATTTTGAAATGCAGTGACCCTCGGCAGATCAAGGCCCTGGGCCGCAAGGTGCGGGGCTTTGACCAGAAGGTATGGGACAAGTTCAAGTATGCCATTGTGCTGGGCGGCAACTGGTGCAAATTCAGCCAGAACCGCGATCTGCGGGAGTTTCTCCTCTCCACCGGGGACAGTGTGCTGGTGGAGGCCAGCCCCTACGATAACATCTGGGGCATTTGCCTCGCGGCCAGTTCCCCGGAGGCCCAGGATCCCATGCAGTGGCGTGGACAAAACCTGCTGGGCTTTGCGCTGATGGAGGTGCGGGACGAGCTGCGCCGGGTGACACAGAATGAAATGATTTGCGATTGGAGTACGGTATGGGAACAATGAAACTTTATGAACTGGAAATGCTCCGCAGCAGGATCTATCACGGGGGGCAGGAACTGATTTCCACTCTGACACCGGAGAAATTCTTTGCCCTGCTGTCTCACGATTATGATACTGGTTTTGCTGCTAGAAAAGCCTCCGCACAGAAGGAAATTCTCTGTATGCTGGAGGCGGACGCGATGCCCGTTGAGAAGATCGCGCTTCTATTGCAGATGAAGATAGAGTCGGTGCGGGAGATCATGGCCGCCAAGCAAGCCCACATTGAGAAATGCAGAAAGAAACTGGAACAGGCGGTGAAGCCATGAAAGACCTTTGCCAATACGGAAACCGGCCAGAGGACGAATGGGAAATCTTACCCTGGATACCTGATCCGCGCCCGCCATTCAAAATCTGGGTAAAACCAGAGCAGATTGCACCATTCTTTCTTATTCCCCACCACCCCTACGCGATCTCCCTCCTGCTGAAGATCAGCGACGGATTCCGGACAGAGGAATTCCGACGACTGGGACTGACTGGCAGCAGCGGGGACTGGGAGCGGCTGGTCCGGGGCGTAATCCAGGAGTTTGAGGAAAACAATAGCGGGCAAGACTTGTTTCACTTTGACTCCGACGAGGATGTGTTCTGCGTGTACTCCCAATACATCGATGACCTGATGATGCTGGCCAAAATGATCCGGGCAGCCTGTGATGATGAAAAAACGATGCGGACCTATCTGGGCGTGATCGAGTACCTCAAGCTCTTTTGGGAGGACGCACCAGAAGGAGAACCGTCGGTAATCCTCTATGAAGTTGATACAGGAAATGAACGGCTGGCCCTCCGCTCCATTGATATCTTTGCAGATGGCCGCATCCGCAACATCCCTGACCTATATGACGGTGCTATTGAAATCATGCCTATCCCCACCGTGGAGGAATTCAATGCCCATGTCTGGGGCGAGGAGTTTCGTGCCTGCTTGATGGAGAAAGCGGAATTTGAGGCCATCTGGGAAAACCAGACCTATGATGGAATGTTAAAATAATCAGGAGGAAGCCCTATGAGTAAGACGATCAAAACTAAAGATTTGCCTCTGTTTTCTATCATTGACATAGACCAACTGCGTCTGGAAAACCATCTGGAGAACGCGGTGCTGACGGACTTTTCCGTAGCTTGGGATCGAAATGTCTATCTTCTCATGGAACAACCCTCCAGAAAACAGGGCAAGGATTGGCTCAGGGTTCCCTCCATCTACACTGTGGTCGAGATCAAGGTGGATTGGACGGAGCAACGGGTATTGGAAACCTCATTGTTCCCCATTGGCCTCTTGAAATTCCAGTTCCATTTCTTGCGGCCCGTAGGTGAACATTTCCTGCTTCTGGGGGCACGGTGTGCCTATCGGGAAAACGGCCCCGATACCAACGCGTGGATCGTCAGTAGAGACGGAATGGTGAGGTCCCGCTTCTGTTTGGGGGACGGTATTCAAAATTGCATGGTCAAAAAAGACGGCACCATCATTACAAGTTACTTTGATGAAGGGGTATTTGGTAATTATGGTTGGGATGAGCCTTTAGGGTCTTGCGGATTGATTGCATGGACATCAGAGGGCGTTCCCCTTTGGAAAAACGAGAAGTTTTCCATCTATGACTGCTATGCCATTAGTTTGGACGAAGAAGAAAGCCTGTGGTTCTATTATTACGATGAGTTCCGGCTGGTGTGGACGAACTTCAAGGAGGACTTGGTGTTTGACCTGCCGATCAAAGGAAGTGGGGCTTTTTCAGTTGTCTCTTCTGGTGAAATATTCCTGTTTCAAGGCGGATATCAGAAACACGACAAATTTTATTTTCTTACTTGCAAAGGCGGTTGCCTTGGGCAGAAACAGGAGGCCATTCCCACCTGTGACGGAAGCAAAATCACTGTGGAACGTTGCAGCCTATTAGACAGGCGGATGCTGTTCCTTGGGAAAAACGGTGTTCTCTATGGCGGAGTATTTGGAAAAAACGAGGAATGACAATGGTTGAGATCAATCGTGTCTGGCTCAATGTGGATACAGACACCAACAAAATCACACTATTCGGCCGCCCCCGTGTATCCATCCGTGTGGATGAGTACATTTGGAATTTGATCGAAGAACATATCGTGAAGCCCCATAAGCTCATGCGCAGCGAAAAGCATAGGTATCAGCTGAAAATTGCCTTTGGTCGATTTGATCCGGTACAGCACCGATATTATCCGCTTTCCCCGTACAACGGGCCGCTTCGGGAAGGCGTCAAGCCGGACAGTGCCAACGGATGGTATCCCCGTGAGGATTTTGCAGACGCCGAGGAACGCACCACCTGGTTCTCTCCCGATAAAATCTGGACAAACTGCGGCAACAAGGTGCTGGATGTCAATGTTGACGCTGCCAATGTAAGCGAGAGCATCACCCCCAGAGAATACGCAAACTTGCTGTTCGATGGGATCGGGGCAGCATTGGTGTTCAACTTCAAAAGGCTCAAGCGCGAGGAGTTTGATTGGCTGAAACCTAAGATCGACTGGAGCGTGGTAGAAAGCTTCCCCTTTCCCGCACCCTTTGAGGAGCAGCAGTACATTGGGGACGAGGGCGAAATTCATGTGTATTCCTGGGGTGGCCGGCAGGAAACAACCCTTGTAGGTCCTTATTCTGTGCGGGGATTGTATCTGGAACATTTCGGAGAATAGTGAGGTGAGCACATGGCAAAGAGCATTCGTGAACGCCTGCTGGAGCAGGTAGGAAAATTTCATCAGTGGCAGGAAATCACTTATCCCGGAAAAACCACCGAGGAGATTGGCGGTGCGTGGGAGGTCGATTACCCTGCGTGGAATGATATATTTGATGCCTTTTGCCATGTGTTGACCCAAATGGATGCAGAAATGGCAGACAGCTTTCTGCTGGATAAGATGGTCTATTTAATTGCCAGAGCCAACGAAGCGGAAGGATTTATACAGGAAACCACTTCCCATCCCAAATGGTTTGAGTGCCTCTGCCGCAGGGCCGCAGCCTCCAATGAGAGTGAGGCCAAGTGGCAGTTTGCCGCCTATCTGCCGAAATGCTCATGTAGTCAGGAAGTCAGGGATATAATTCTGGATTTCGCAAAGGACCCCAATGAATATGTGAGCCGTCGGGCGCTTTTGGCGATGCCCGCTCTGCGTCCTGACTGTGTGGAACAGTTCGCTCCGCTGTTTTGGGAACGCAACTGTTACTCTACTGAACTTCAGGAATACCAACGGATCGCCGTTCTGGTCTCACTGGATGCCATCCATTCTGACATGCTTCCACAATACTTGGAACGAGCCAAGCAGGATGGTCGGAGCTATCTGCTGGAACACGCAAAAAGGATTGAAGGAGAACTACTGTGAACAAAAATTTATACCGCTCGCAATTTGATCAAATGAAAATCACCGAGAAGCAGGTGCTGATGGAAAGTCTGGCTGCTCGTTATACTATGACTTTTCTCGGCTTACATACCTTTGACCGCTGGGGCCAGAGCTGTACCACCGGCATCTTCGAGAAAGATGGTCGGGAGTTCGTCTTTGTCCCTGGCGATACCGTCACCCTGGGATGGGAGCAGTTTGCCGTGGGACTGCATCAGGAGAGCCGGGAGGAATTGGAGTATCTGTTCCGGGAATGGGAAATAGAGCAGGACCCGGCAGAATTCATCAGAGAGAGCATGGCTCCTGTCCGGCAGGCGGCCATTGGCCCCATGCTGGTGGGCCGGGAACTGGAGGAACTCTGCTGGGAGCCAGTTAAGATGGACGATCCTAGGTTGACTGCCCACCCTGACTGGCTGAAGGAGTTCCGCGATTTTGCCTGGAGTGACAGCAGCAGTCTTACCTTGCATCAGTCGGCCCGCATAGAACGGACAGAAGATGGATTTCAGACCTGGATCTATAACCACACAAACTACGATGAGCTTCTTGCCGGGCTGGAAAAGCAGGAGTTTTCGCTGCCTACGGCGGATGAGTGGGCCTACCTGTGTGGCGGCGGGTGTCGGACCCTGTTCCCATGGGGAGATGGGTTAGACTACTCCATGCGTTTGCGCTGGTTTGAGGACGTGGATGAGGATGAGAATAGACCTTACGACATGGAGGAACCCAACTTCTTTGGTCTGTCCATCGCCTACGATCCCTATATGAGGGAAGTGGTGCAAGCTGATGGGCTTACCACCTGTGGCGGTGACGGCGGGTGCAATATCTGTGGAGGGATGGGGCCATTCCTTGGTTTCTTGCCCTGTTCGCCCCACTGTAAGCCGGAAGTACAGGAAAATAAGGAGCTGAATGGCGACTATGACTTTTATCGGCCTATCATCCGGGTGAAGATGGGAGTTTAATCTGGAAATAAATTACCTGGGAATGGAGGCTTTAACCTGAGCAAGGAACTGGAACTTGCGGGCATCCATACTACCCTTGCCTATATCAATAAAATGATGGATCTGGATGGGCTGCAGCTTCATCAAAACGGCGAAACCTATCCAAATGACTATTTTGAGAGCCTATGCTATGACTTCATTAGCCGTTGTGATGGCGATGAGTGGCCGGAATAAAAGGAGGCGTGACAAATGTATATCAAAAAATACTGGGGTAACTTTATTGGCGGCTCGGATGACAGTCTGAACCTTGTGGCATTTTTAGAGGATCAGAAAAAGGAGGAGATCCCTCTCAGCGAGATTTTCGCCAAAATCGGACTGGACAAGCAAAACTGGGACTTCCGCCAGACTGTGGAGTATCTGGAATTTCCCCATTCCAATGACGTGGAGATGGACTTTCATTTCGCTATTGATGTGGTCACCGACCTGGCCGCCATCCTTTTGGAGTGCAGTGTCAGCGGCAGTGTGAACCTCCAAGATTTAGATGAGTACAACACTCCATCCCGCCGTATCCGTATCACAGCCACGCCAGAGGAACACGAGACCATGAATAAGGCCCTGGCGGACTTTGTCCATGCCCCGCTGGAATACGACCTTAGCGAGATGATGGGAGAGGATGAGATCACGGATATGGCTTATCAGGTGGAGATGCTGCGGAAAGAGCTGTACGAAGCCTCTGGCCGTAACAGGAACTACCATGTAAAGGCGGAAGATGTGAAACTTCTGCTTCCCGACTGGGAAGGTGCCGATGGCTGCATCGCCACTAACCGCATCACGGTGGAGGGCCGCAAGGTTGGCTACTGCTACCGGGAGGAGCCGGACGGTGGCTGGGACAGTGGCTGGCGCTTTACTGCCGGGGATGAGAGCGAGGCGTACATGGACGCCCCCAACAACGCCGGGATCTACAAGCTGAATACGATCTGCAACGACGACTCCGATATTATCCCTTTGCTGCATACGCCCGCTCCCTGCGCCTTTGAGCGGGATGAGAATGGTGTGTTCCGGCAGATCAAAGACTGGAAACCGGAAAACGAAGAGGAGCCTGATATGGATATTTTGGAGAGGTGCCAGAAATGGCATGAGGAGAGCAAACACCATAATATTATTGATGCGTTGGAGGCTATTCCTTCCGAGGAGCGTACCCCGGAAATCGATATGGAGCTGGCGCGGGCCTACAACAACCTGGCGAACCCCAGCGAGCCGGAGGGAAGAAAGCTGCTTCACCGGGCACTGGAATTGATGAAGTCCCACGAGGAGGAACTGGAAGATACTTATTCCTGGAATTTCCGCATGGGGTATGCCTATTATTATCTGGATCAGGAGGGCAGCGCTCTGCGGTATTTTGAAAAAGCTTTGGAACTGCATCCCGGTGATGCTCCTAAGCTCAACACCCAACAGGACATTGAGGAACTGATTGACTGGTGCAAGAAGGGGATTTCCCTGCCACAGTTCTCGGAGTGCTTCCGGGAGCGGACAGAGAACTGGTGGGAAACCTTTGCCGAGATGGAAGCAGAATTGCGCCAGATGATGGACGAGGACAAGGAGCACACCCGTGGAGCAGAGATCGTGGCCCAAATGCAGGAAACCCTGAATTTGGTTTTTGATGAAATTTCCTTCGAGATGGGCGTGGGCGGCGAAAAGCATGAGTTGATCCTCACTTCAGAGGGTGACAAGGTCAAGCTGTTTGAGCTGGTTTATTTCCAGAAGCATGCCCCCAAGGAGGTGCTGGAGCACTGGAACATCCTGGTAGGCCGTCAGCCCCTCCAGAACATCGGCCTGCGCACCGAGAATGGCTGGGACATCTCTGGGGAGGATGTGCAGATCTGGCTGGAGAAGCAGGGGGAAAACAGCCTCGCCATCTCCGCCTACTGCGAAAAGCTGCTGCCTATGCTCCGGGAGGAGGAAGGCCGGGGCTGGTGGATGCTCACCACCCTCACCGATCAGGTGCTGGGTGAGATTTCCCACATGAGATACATAGACCGCTTTGATGTGTTGGTTAAACCCAAGGCGGAGCCGTCCATTCTTATGACCCAGCTTCCCGACGCTCTGAAGGATCGGGGGCTGGAACTCTCCGCCGATCCGGCAGCCTATCTGGAGAGTTACCTTGGCTACAAAATGGAACCCAACAAGGACCCGGATGCTGACTGGCGGCTGGATGTGATGGCCGGCTCTACCTGCTGTGTGCCGCTCATCAACGGCTATCTGAATGCTGACAATGATTTCATGGATGATCTCCATGCCGACGGCGCAGTGGCGGGCTTCTTCTGCTATCCTCTGGATACCCTGCGGGAGGAGGAAGGAACACAGAAGATCTTCGACTTCCGGGACAAGCTGGAGGAAGTGTTCACCACTGGCGACGGCCCGGAGGTGCTCACCCTCACTGGCGGAGCCACCGGCCTCTTCTGCGGCTATGTGGACTTCATCGCCTGGGACATTCAAACGGCGCTCCAAATGGCCAAGGAATTCTTTGAAGGCACGGACATCTCCTGGGCCATCTTCCATACCTTCCGCCGTGAAGCGGGCACGGTGAACCTGAAAACACCGGACGAGGAGGAGCTGGACGATGAGGCGCAGACCGCCGAGCTGGACGAGACGCTGACGGGCATGGACTATAAGGAGCAGTTATGATAGAAAGAACTTTTATCAACCTCGCCACAGATAAGCAGTGGAGGATTGAAATTGACGGACATGCCATCCGAACTTGCCTGAATGGCGGGAAGGTCAAGGAGACCCTGTGCGACTCTGCTTACCAGGTCAAGAGCAAGGCGGCCAGCGCCATGATGGGTCAGATGCGGAAAGGATTTGTCTATCAGAATCCGGATGCTGCTGTTGGGCAGGTGCGGTGCCATCGGTTTGTCGGAAAGGACAGCAACGGTTTTATGCCCCTGGCTACCGCCCTCACACGGGATGACTTCTTCCTGACGAGGGTGGTCGGAGATTTTGAGGACGAGATCCTCTATCACTTCGATGGCAATGGGGAGATCCTCGAAACGATCTCTCTGGGCGCCAAACGGATGACCTATGAACAGGTCCTCTGCCCCAATGATACCCTGCTGCTGAACAACAGCTATCTTTTGGAGCAGTTCTCACTCCGCACCCATGAGATCACGCCCTTTGCCAACAAGAAAAACAGCATGAAGACCATGCTGGATGCCAGCGGCGACCAGGCCCTGTGGTACACAGGCGAGGAGATTGTCGTCTTTGACTTTGGCAGCAACACAGAGGTGTGGCGGGAAACGGTAAAATGCAAGAAGTCAAAAGCCCCGAATTTTGCCTATTACTGCTTCGGGATGCTCTCTCCCCGGCAGAGCAAAGCGGCCTACCGTGTCACCGAGGGAGAGTATGTGCTGGTGGATCTGGGGTCCGGCCAAAAAGTGCCGCTCCCCAACGACGGCTGGCATCCCTTTTTCTCCCCGGATGACCAGTGCTTCTCGGTGGGCGGCAAGTTCTATCTGACCCAGACCGGAGAGGAGATGGACAATCCTTTCCCGTTTTCTGTCCGCCAGGGGCTGAGTTTTTCGGATACCTGTGCGGTGAGGACAAGGGGCAGCCTGATGGCCGTTCAGCAGGATTGTGGCAGCTCCCCTATAGAGGTGTGGGATACCGGCAGCGGCCAGCTGCTGGCCACCATTGATGATCCCTTTGTGGTGCGTCAGGTGAATTTTGCCTTTACCAAGAGCGGACTTGTCCTGCACACCGATTACGGGGCCATGAGCATCTATTCCTGCGCCCTCTGAAACGGAGGAATGAACGATGGATCATGAGAGGAAAGAGCTTTTGGCTCAGAAAAAAGCGCAGCTTAAAGCAAAGCAGCAAAGAGCAGAGATCCAGCAATACAAGGACCGTCTCACAAAAAGCATCGAAGATTTTTCTCAAAAATACCGGTACGTAGATGAAGCGGAAGAGGTCAAACTTGGAAAATTCATCTCAAAACTCGATTTCGCGCAGCCGGGGCAACTGTCAATCCAAGAAGTTTGCCCGTACCCACACGAAAATGTTTACCTGTGCTTTTTGATGGGAACAGAGGCACTGTTTCAAATCTTCATATTCGGAAAATATGATGACATCCTGCGCGATTATGATGAATGGGAGGTTTTCAGCCCCTGTCTGCTGCTTGTGGATGAGGATTTTATTCATTATGCTTATGTCAATGATGATGGCGAAGTGATCGAATCACAAGTATCGTGATTAATTTTTACGATGGAAAAATGGAGGGGGCACAATGAACTTTAACGAAGCAATGCAAATGCTTGGAACCAAGTTGCAAGGAAAGTACGGACATTTAGGCTTCAAGTATAAAAAATCCGATAAAACGCTTACGAGGCACAGTAAAAATTTCACATATATGATTGCGTTTTCCTCATTTGGCGGGAACACAAAGGATAGCATAAGCATAGAGGTTTGCTATATAATCAACACCCGTCCATACGACCCTTATGGTTACTCCAAACCAGACATCAACACACAACCACTGTTTTACAGTTTAAGAGACAATGAAATATATCTTGATATAGGAAATGAAGAAAAAATTAACAATACCTTTGAGATTATTTGTCAGTGGATGGATAAATTACTGATTCCAAAAATGAATGAGCTTTGTGCTACCGAGTAATGTGGATGAGGATTTTATTCATTACACTTATATCAACGATAATGGCGAAGTTATGGAATCACAAGTATCGTGATGGCTGAGAAAGAGAGTATGTACCTATGAACAAAGACGCATTGACCGCAAAACTCCTGGACCTGGCCGAGGGGCGGGAAACGCCCGAAACCTGGCGGAGCTGGTGGGACGAGCATGAGTCCGAACTGGAAACCCTGCTGAACCGGGGGGAATTCCTGAAATTGAAACCCTGCCGACACGGTTTTCAGTGGATCCCGGTGTTTGGCAGCCAAAAGGGAGCCATCGCCATTCTGGAAAAGAGCGGCACAGCATTTGAGGCCAGCAATCTCTACCAGGAGCGGTATCTGGCCGAGCTGGAGGCTTTCTGCAAGGAGCAGGAGCTAGTACAGCGGAAAAAGAAAAAGGAATTCAAGACCAGCAACCCGGAGCTATTTGGCCGATACCCCAAGTTCTCCAAGGCGCTGGCAAAGGCGCTTGACCCCTCTGATGAGATCAAGCCTGCCGCCACTGAGGAGCAGATAAGGAGTCAAGAAAGCGTGCTGGACTTCACACTCCCGGCCCAGGTGCGAGAGTTCTTCCTGCTGACCGCGGGCATCCAGGCATCCGTAGGCGTGACCATTGATTTATCCGGCCTGTTTGATCTGACCATTCATGGCGAGTGGTATTGTGTGCTGGGCGAGTTCTGGAAAGAAGCAGACGGCGACCAGCTCCTGCTCCGCCCTGGCGAGGAGACTATCTGGTACTACGCCCATGAGCAGGACAAGATAAAGCGCCTTTGTAGTGATATGACAGAACTGCTGGAGAAGAAATTGGCGAGGTACCTCAATGAGCAATAAAAACATCGCCTATAAAAAGAAAATAGCGCAGCGGTTGATGGCTGAACTGTAAATCAGCGAGAGAAGAATGAAAATGACATTAGAAGAAATGCTCTGTGATCTCCATGATAAATATGGTAACGATTTTAACTGGTATATGGTCCCCTTCACACAGGCGGACGGGGTATTTGTTGCTGAACTAAACAAAGAAATAGGACAAGACCACTTCTTATACGGCAAAAAAATTTGGGCGGTTGCGAAGTGTGAATCCAATGATGATGTGTTATATGTTCTCAGAAACGAAATAGGAAGAGACATTTACTATCTGTTCCATTTGACTTACTCAGCACATAATGCGGACGGATTTCCCCGGTATGCGGAGTTTGCAGATCTATTTGCAGTAAAAGAATTTATAGAACGATCATATATCGAGGATTATATGTAATCTTCAAATTTTAATTTGTTAGGAATCTACCTTGCCCACAATGGCATTAGAAAGGAGGCAAGTACCTATGTCAACCTGGAGCGGAATGCGGAACAAGCTGGAGAATGACTATCTGTGCCCGGCACTCCGGGGCCACATCCAGTATTTTGCCACCAGTTACAGCAAAAGCGCCGATCATGAGGGCCGGGCAGCCATTCGCGTGGACGGTGTGGAGGTGCTGCGGAGCAACTACTACACCTATTTTGGAAATGTGTGGGCGAAATTTCATCACTTGCGGTCCACAACGCTGAAAGATCACAACTCCGCAAAAGAGGCCATCAACCAGGCTCATGCCTATGCGCTGGAACAGGGTACCTTTGACCAAAAGGTGTTCTATGAGGCGTTTGGTATCTTTGATAACCAAAGCATTGAGAAAAGCCTTGTCAGCGAGAATCCCCTTGTTCGTATCTTTGCCCTTCTGGATCGCAGGCTTGGCAAGCGCCGCCTGCTGGCTTTGGAGGAACCCATGGAGCAGGAGCAGGACTGGGTGCAGGCCTTCTATGTGATCCGGATGCAGGCAGAAGGGCTAATGGAAAAAGAATAACATTTAGGAGGAATTGCCATGTCACAGATTGCATCCTTTTATCTGATAAAAAATAACCAGCGGCAGGAGTTGTCCGATGGCAACTGCTCTGGCGCGGTCTATATGGCTATCTGGGACTGGTGCGAGTGCGAGCTGGATCTAGATGTCCGTTTTCCTGCTCCCCAGACGGAGGATACCCTGGACTGCGCTCTGCTGGAGGGAGAACTGGCGTCTAAAGTGCTGGCAGCTCTGCGGGAACATAATCTCCCGCAACTGGCCGCCAAAATTGCCCCAGACTGGGATCTGCCCACCGAGGCGGTACAAGGCGGGCTGGAAACGCTGCGCTCCCATCTGGAACTGGTGCAGGACGAAGCTGCCCTGCTGTATGAGATGATTTGACGGGACTATGCCCATGCCAAAGATGAAGGTTAAGAAACGGAAGGAAATACTATGGTGAGAGATGGAATCGTGCTCAAAGAAGAGGATGATCAGGTTATATTCAATCAGTATAGCTTCTGTGAACTGGTGAAACGCCTGCTGGTGGAACTGGTGGGGATCTCTTATGAGGAAGCCTCCCAGATAGTGGAACGCTCACCGCTGGTAGAGCCAGTGACCGATACCATGGAAGTGGCGATATTCAGCCATGAGCTGCCCTATTACTGTGCCATGCTGCTCTACTATGGGAACGGTTATTGGCAAAAGGGCATCCCAGCGCAGCCAGAGGATATGGATGCCCATGAAGCTTTGGAAAAGAAAATTATGGAGAAATACGACTTAAAGGAACCGTTTATATGGACATGAGAGAGACGTTCACCATTGACGGCAGTCACTTTTCCAACATGGCCGGTTTTTATGACGAGGTGGAGCGGGTGTTTACCTTTGGTTTGGACTTGATATTTACGCAGGAACACTACTCCGGTACTATTCTCACAATTGAAAAACTATTGTTCAGCAGTGGCCGGAGGACAATGAGAAACCCTATTACACCGACAAGCCGGATTGGGATGCTTTCGGCGCTATGCTGCTGGTAACCGCCTGCTATACATACAATGAGCCGGTGACACCTACTGTGGAGAAGGACTGGAACTTAGGGGAGCATCCGAAACGAATTGATAAGAGGAAAGTAGATTAGCAAAATGGAAATAGCACTGTAAAGCTGCCACATTTTTTATTATATTGTAAGAAGAAATAAAAGTTTCAGGAAAATTCCTGTGATATAATGCTAACATATAGAAAAATACAAATTCTAGTCTTGATGTAGATAGCGGAGGTGCTGCCTATGATTAAAGCAAAAATATGGATTTTTATAGCTGTCTTTCTGATGATTTTAAGCGGCTGCGGGAAAGAGGAAGCTAAGCCGCTTAAAGTATATTCTTTCAGCGGAGAAAATGATCAGATCGCAGTATCCAACGGAGTTATTATTTTAAGCGATACAGAAGAAACCTTCAGCGGCGGTCAGTTGAAGACAACAGGTGCGGAATTCATTGACATTACGTCCTATTTTACAAAATTTTATATTATTTCAGGAACAGAAAAAGAGACTATTCTTTCTTTTGGTTTGGAAGATCAGACCGGAAATGCGGTCCAGGTTTCCGGAGAACTGGGGAAAATATCGGGAGAAAGCACGCTCAGCAGGATCAAGCTGGACGATGCAGGCAACTGGAAAAATAATCTCTATTTTGAGCTGGTCACAAGAAATAAGGAGGGAAAAGAAAGGGTGTATCAGCTGCAGATGCATGTAAGCGAAGTGACGAAGGGAGCTTCTCCGGAAAACGCTTCTATCGATTAAGCGGAAACCTTACAGTTTGCAGAAGTGGGAGCCAGACTTTAGTGGAAAACTGGTCATGAAAGAAACGACTATGACGGAACTGTTCTTATGAAAGGGCTGCAGGAATATATGGGAGGTGATGCAAGAGAAGTATACGCAAAATGAATATTCATTTTTGTGAACATGAAATAACCTAGGGTAAGAAAAAGATTCCCCAATAAAACAATATATGGTACAATAAAAAACAATGTTATGTGAATAAAAAGGGTGCTGCGATGAATCAATATATTGGACAGCAATTTGCTGTTTTACGGTACGAAAAAAATAGTTTGATTGTTGAAGAGACTGCATCTGCTGCCAGATGCGGTTCCTTCAACGCGGCTTCTTTATGCCCTGCGTCAGCCTGTCGTTATGACAGTGCGGCGTGGGGCTTTTTATATTACTAGGAAAGAGCGTCCTATGATACAAAAACGCTCCGCGAGGATGTGCACTGTGTACCAGAGAAAATAGTTGCCGACACAGCCTCGCTCTGGTGCAGAAATGTGCCAAGTCACATTCATTTTCATTGTCTGAAAGGAGTTAATACACATGAGTTTGAAATATACTTGTCCCGGATGCGGGACTCCATTGGGCTATGACGGTTTGTGCTGGAAATGCAAGTCTGAACAGGAGCGAAAGGCTGCGTTGACCTGGACGCCAGAACAAATCAAAGAAAAGCAGGCTGCTCTGATTCGAAACATTCAGCGTTTGGCTGATATGGAAGATCCAGAGTGTACTGATTTTTGGCAGCTGTTTGGCTACCGGGATGCTATCACTCCAAAGATCCAGAGAGCTGCACTGATGGAAAAAATATTTTACCCCAGCGAAATCTATTATCATGCTCCCAATGATGTTCGGGATGCCTTAATCTCTGCGCTTTTGTCAACGGAGGATTCTGGTGAGGCGTCCAATCTGATGTGCTGTCTTGCCATGCAGGGAGATGATCGGGTGCTGGAAACGATGTTGGAACTGGAGAGAAATCCACGCCCCTGGAGAAAGAACCTCTATGTAAACCCGTCCATTTACGCCCAGTGCGGCGGCTGGACCTTTGACAAAGAGGGACGTCGAATACAGCTTAACTTTGACACCTGTTATCCCATGGTCAAAGGCATGTCCGGCGAGTCCTCTCCTGTCCGTATCGGTCAGGTACGAGGGAATACCTGCCCTCACTGTGGCGGGCGGATGGTGAATATGCTGGTGCTGGATGGCCGGGATGAGCGGCTGAAGTTCCTGGGAGTGGACGGCATTTTGACTGCTGTCTGCTGTCCAAACTGCGTGGGATTTTTGCAAGGCCCCGCCTTTAACCGCTTTACGCTGGATGGAGGCGCAGAGGTATTCCCTTCAGAACTTTTTGATGGGGCGGAGCAGATAAAATGCTATGTCCGGCCGGAGGAATATAAGGCTTTGACTGAAAATTCTTTTGTGCTGGGCAAAGCGCCTGTGCCCTTGTTCTATGGCGGTGCCTGCGACGATGTGAACACTATCGGCGGTTTTGCCAACTGGGTACAGGACTGGGAATATACTGCCTGTCCTCACTGTGGGAAGCCTATGAAATATCTGGCCCAGATTCAGTGGGATACCTTGATGGATGGTACGGAGGGAACACTCTATATCGAGTTCTGTCCAGACTGCCAGATCGTTTCTATGCAGCACCAGCAGACTTGAGCGAATCTCTGTTTCACATAAGAAGGAGCCTGTCATGTGTGAGTATTGCTGAGACATTTAAATAGTTAAATATGGAGAAAATTTGATGCTTCGGAGGATTATCAGGCTTGAAACGTATCTGGAGGAGGAAAAGCTCTGGAGAGCTTGAAGGGAGCAGGAGAAGCTTATGAACAAGGAGGAAACGACTATGCCTGCAGCAGAATGGCTGAACAAATACGAATCAATGAAGGAGAAATTAGCCTGCAAAACGGATCTGGACGCGCATTTTACAGAAAAAGTAATTGGGAGTATGGCGGTGGATGTGCTGGACATCGGCTCTGTCCATTTCCCCACTGGGACAATCTTCGCCTGCGACCCGCTGGTGGAGCTGGAGGACACCTCGCCTTTCCTTCAGACAATCCCTGCCGGAACTTACCCAGTGAAGATTTGCGTGGTGCCCAGCGAGAAATACGGCGACCGCTACGCCTGCATCAAGGTGGTGGTCAGCCAGGAGAAGCCCGTTCGCTATGAGCTGGGGATGGTGGGCAACGAGAATTTGGACGAGGAAGTGGGCGAGGACGATTACTTTGGCTTTGGCGTAGATGCCGGGATGGGATGCATTGCAGACATCCAGACCCAGAAGAACTTCAAGGAGTTCTGGGCCAGGCGGTTGGAGGAAGATCCGGATATTGACCCCTACAATGACCTGTTCTGCGACTTACTGGAGGAAAATGCCAAAGCCCACCCCAAGTATCAGTTAAGCCACGGCGACTGGCTCAACTGGACGGTGCCGGGCACAGACTGTAGCCTGCCTATTTTTTCTTCTGGCTGGGGTGACGGGTATTACCCCGTCTACTTTGGTTACAATGCCAAGGGTGAAGTCTGCGCTGTGTATGTGCGATTTATCGATATTGAAGCCAGCTATGGAGAGCAGGAGTAAGGAGGCAGCGATGAATTGGCCAAAACGAGCGAGGACAGCAGCATGGGAAAGCGGTGTTCTGATCCTGAATGGGGAGAAAAAAATCGAAATCCCGAAGCTGACCATGGATCTCATGGAGCAGCTGGCCGGATACACCCTGGTGGGGTTTTATGTGAAGGACTGCCCGGTATCGGATGAACTGCTTATCCCCTTTGCTGGGCATAAAAGCATGGTCAATTTTGGTGTGGAGAAAGGAGCGCTCACGGACGCCTGTTTTCCCGTTTTTTCCGCCATGCCCAAGCTGCGCTATCTGCTGCTGGACGGCAACGCCGGAATCAACGGAAGTGGTTTGTTCGCTCTCCAAAACTGCAGGCTGGACCTTCTGACCCTTAACCACACCGGACTGAACGATGCAGGTATTATGGCGGCAGCTGCTATTCCAAAACTTTCCCACATCCAGATCGATCATACCGCCGTTACATATGAAGGACTACTGGCTATTGCTGGAAACAGCCGGATCGAGCCGGTGGCCCATGAGCAATTTACCAGGGAGCAAATGGAAGACTTTTCCAAGATTCAGCGAGAAAAGGCGAAAAAGCTGATTGTATTTGATAAACAGGCAGTGGAGGAATGCCGCAGAGTCTTGTCTGCCTTTTTTGAGGAAATGACAGTATGGGAACAGTATATGGAGCAGGCCGGGTTTGAGGACGCCCAGGCGACACCCCGCCTGCTGGCAATCTGGGAGAAGTATGTGAGTGAAAAGCCCCGTGCGGGCTACCGGCCTTTAGGGCTCTCTTACAGTTCACCGGGCACTTACAAGAAAGAGAAGTTTCTTGATGCGGAGCAGCTTACCCGGAACAAGCTTTACATCTACACCAGAGAGGAAAACACAGGCCTTGACCGCCGTTTTCTTATGAAGCGTGTGGGCGAAAGCTGGAAGATCGACGCAGTGCAGGAACGGCTGGATGGCTGGCAGCGAACAGGATTGTGAGGCCTGTCAGGTCGAGAATTGGAAACCAGAGAATGAGGAGGAAACGGATATGGACATTTTACAGCAGTTTCAAAAGTGGCATGAGGAGGATAAATTTGTGCCTGGTGATACCCCCTTTGAGGGCTTCGATCTTACCAGCTTCTGGGACGACAGTATGTATGCTTTAAAAGAATATGTCAGTGAACCGCCTTCTGATGAGCTGATTACCAGCGTGGAGAATGAACTGGGCTACAAGCTGCCTGCCTCCTACATCTGGCTGATGAAGCAGCATAACGGCGGAATACCAAGGAACACCTGCTATCCATGCGATGAACCTACCTGCTGGGCAGAGGATCATGTGGCCATCACCGGCATTTTCGGTATCGGACGGGAAAAGAGCTGCTCCCTCTGCGGAGAACTGGGCAGCCAGTTTATGATTGATGAGTGGGAGTATCCGGCTATTGGTGTGGCTATCTGTGACTGTCCCAGCGCTGGGCATGATATGATCTTTCTGGACTACCGGGCCTGCGGCTCCCGGGGAGAACCAGCTGTGGTCCATGTAGATCAGGAAAACGACTACAAGATCACGCATCTGGCAGACAGCTTCGAGGAATTTATCCGGGGGCTGGAACATGAATCCCTGTATGATCCGGATGAAGATGTAGAGAATTTTGACGAAGAGGATGATGTTGACGAGGAGGAAACCGACCATAAGGGCTCATTTGTCGGGTCTGTCCTTCTTTCTAAAGCGGAGTGGGACAAGGAGCAGCTGCTCCTGGATCTGCGGGAAGAATGGAACATTGTGAATGAGGAGCCGGACGAGAGCGACGAAGATGAGGAGAACAGCGGCGATGCTGTGGTGATGCGGGTCGGCGGCATGATGTTGATCGTGACACTCTTCCACGGTCACATCCCTGACAATGAAGCGGAGATCAACGCCGAAAATAACTATATGTGGCCAGAGGCCGTAGAAGCAGCCAAAGCCCACAAGGCCCATATCATGGTAGCTGTGTTGGGCGAGGAGGAAAAACTGCTGGAACGAGGCAAGCTGTTTACCAAGGCGATGGCAGTGTGCTGCAAGCAGAAATATGCTACCGGCGTCTATACCAGCGGCGTGGTATTTGAACCCCGCTTCTACGAGGGCTTTGCCGATATGATGAAAGAGGACGAGCTGCCCATCTTCAACTGGATCTGGTTCGGCCTGTACCGGAGCGAGTGGGGCCTTAATGGCTACACCTACGGCATGGATGTGTTTGGCAAGGAAGAAATGGAGGTGCTGAATGCCAACGCCGAGCCGGGGGAACTGCGGGACTTTTTGGCCAGCCTTGCCTCCTATGTGCTGGCATGTGATGTTACGCTGAAGGACGGCGAAACCATCGGATTTTCCGCGGACGATAAGCACACCATCACCTGCAGTCCCGGCGTCTCTCTGCCGGAGGAGCAGATGACCCTGAAGATTGCCTATGAGTCTGACGAGAGAGAGCTGGAGAATGATGATGACAGCTTAGGAATGGATGATGCCTCCTATCATATTGAGAGCATTGCGGAGAAGGAGATTCCCATTGCCTCCATTAATGCCTATAATCATATGGCAATTTATCTGCGTTGGTGTATGGAGCATGACCTGATGAGCGAGAAGTTTCTGGAGGAGCATGGCGAGGTGGTGAATCAGGTCAAGGCAGATTCCAGCAACACAGATCTGCGAACATTCATCCGGGAGGAGTTATTCGGCTGTCTGTTCTCGGCTCTGTTCAACCAGAAAGGCCGTGCTTTTGCTCATTATTACTATGGAGAAAATGACGCGCCCTATTATCCTGCCGATATTGATGACTATGCCCTGAAATATTTTGGTCCGTCCCGGTATCACTCCAATGAATTTCAACAGGAGGCATATTTATTCATCCCATTTGATGAGAAATACTATCAGGCCATGGCAAAGGTGATCGAGAAACGCTTTGTCAACTGGCAGGGACAGGATTTTGACGAGGATACTCTGGAGCCTTCCGATGTGGCCCAGGCCATCATGGAGTATCTGGATTGTGAGTGTACCTATTTTCCATCCATGGCAGACGACGACCCCATTATGTCGGCATACAGCTACGCCCAGCGGCTGGGGGTGAGGGAGGGCTTTATTCCCGTGCTCATCAAGCCGGATGAAACGCTGTTGGAATGTCTGGTGATGAATGCCGATCCGGAAAACGATGCGGACTGCTATGAATTTGACCTCAAAACTGTGGAGGAGTACCGCAAGAAGATGCTGACTACTCCCATCAAGGACGGAAAGGCAGTTCTGGAGGAATTGATCGGTCAGCGGAGGGAAGAAGCTGAGGACGACGAGCTGGACTGGGAAGAGGAAGTTCTTGGTGAGATGGAGGGCGGATATGATAACTGCCGCTTCTCTAGCTACTGGGGCTTGGAGAACCACATGACTTACCCCCTCATTTTGGCAAAAATTCCGGTGAAGAACTCTTGGGAGATTTTCGCCTATCTGCCCTTTGGTGGTTGGAACGAGTGCCCCAATACTCCGGAGCTGATGGCAGTGGCGAAATACTGGTTTGAGAAGTATGGCGCAGTCCCTGCTGCCATGAGCCACGATGAGCTGGAATTTCTGCTCCCGACCCCTGTTTCCCAAGAACAGGCCATGGAGAATGCTGCAGAGCAGTATGGCTTCTGCCCGGACATTGTGGTTCAGGAGCAGGATGACCCCACGGTGGGCAATCTGGCAGATACCCTGTGGCAGTCCACCGTCTGGTATTTTTGGTGGGATTAATCGGAGAACATGCAAATGAACGAATATTTGAAACAATACATTGAATTGAAAAAACAGTTTGCTGCGACCAATGAAGGTCCTGACAGCGTCCGCGCTCTCTACGTCTTCAAGGAGGAACTGGAGCAGAGCGAGGATGAGCAGGCCAGGGAAGTGTTGGTGGATGTGTATGACCTGCTGGACTTCAAAAAGGATGCCTACGAGCTGCTCTGCCAAATTGGCAATCGCTCCGATAAAAAGACGCTCAAGCGGCTGGGCGTCTTAAAGGATTATGCGGAGAACTGGGGCAACCATTACGCCATTCCCCGGCCAAAAACGGCGAAGGAAAAGCAGAATGAGAAGGAGCGGCAGAATAAGCTGGGCCTGCCCATCTTCCGGTATCATCCGAATCCACTGGAAACAGGTGCTTTTGAGGAGTCTGCAGATGGTGTTGTCTGTGACTGCTGCGGCAAGACGACCCACGTTTTCTATACAGCTCCCTTTTTCGCTGTGGAGGATATTGCATATCTGTGCCCATCGTGTATCGCAAACGGCGAGGCGGCCCGGAAATATGAAAGCAGTTTTCAGGACGATTTCTCTCTGGATGATGGTGTAGACGATCCTGAAAAGCTGGACGAGCTCATCCACTGCACTCCAGGATATTCCGGCTGGCAGCAGGAATACTGGAGGGCTCACTGCGGTGACTACTGCGCCTTTTTGGGCTATGTAGGTGCCAGAGAGCTGCGGGCGCTGGGGGTACTGGAGGAAGTGCTGGACGATCCTGTGTGGGACGAGGAACAAAAAGAAATGATTCAGGAATCTGTCAACGGCGGGCATTTGCAATGTTATTTGTTCCAGTGCCTCCACTGTGGAAAGCATCTGGTCTGGATGGACTGCGATTGAGGAATTTTTCAAGGAGGAGTTTATTATGGGATACGATGTAAGCTTTCACCCGATTTCACCGAAAGAAATGCAAGAATGGTATTTTGCGCCTCTTGCATGGGTACAGCGGGGACAGGAGGAAAAGGTACGAGCCTTTGCTGCGCAGCTGCTCCGAGATCTGGAACAGAACAAAAAGGTTCTGGAAGATCTGGAAGAGCTTTGGTGTGACGGGCAGCTTGCGGTACTGAAAAAGGCTCTTACTGCCGCTGTAGAGCTGGGTGTCGGATTGCTGGAGGCTACTGAGGTGGTAGAACCTAATCCTATCGCTCCCAATGAGAGTACGAGTTATTCCAACCTGTACCACTGCGATCGGGACGGGGTGTATCTCTATATAGATATGGCTATAAGGCAGATTGCCCAGGCGATGGGGAAAAATACGGACGACAGGTAAGAACAGAAAATGATTGGGAAGGAGAGTAAGGGATAAATGAATGGGATTATTCTTTTGGTTGGGATTTTGTTGCTTGTGATGTTGATCACTCTGCTTGTTACAATGCAATGGGGGAGTCTGCTTCTCTTTTTCCTTGCACTGTATTTGATTTTTAGATAGCGAATGGATTCTGGGAAGAATGCTTTGAGCGTGTCAGTGAAGTGAAAACAGCAGATGATACAAGGAGGACTAAATGGACAAAACATATGAAAAATTCCTGCGAAGCGGCATGGACTTAGCCGCTGTGGGAATTGAATGCTGCAGGGAGAATACACAGTACTTCTGTACGCCAAAAGGCGCGTCTGTTTTTGGCTGGGCAGGAACGGACGGCATTCATTTTTGCTTCATTCGCGGTTTTGGCGGAATGGTTTTTTCTGTTAATCCAATGAATGAATCTCAGAGCTATGTACATCCGCTGGCGAAGGATTTTTCGGACTTTCTGCGCCTGCTCCTTGCCTGCGGCAATGAGGCAGCCCTGGAACAGGCGTGGAGGTGGAGCAGGGAAGAATTTGAGGCCTTTCTTTTGAAAAATCCAGCAGCAGGAGAGGGAGAGAAGACCCTGAAGGAGCTTGCAAAAGCCATGAAGCTGACGCCGATGGAGCAGCCGTGGGAATATATCAGAAAGCTTCAGTCTGATTTTGACTACAGCAGGATTAAATACACGGAGGATTACTATGATATTGACCTGAATCCTTCCGCAGAAATCGCTTTCCCGGAATGGAAGGTTTATTTTGACGGAAACTTTTGGGGACATCATGGAAGAGCGCATGCAGGAAAAGAAATCAGGATCCATAAGGAGTTGGACTGGGCTGGATATCACTGGGGCATTCCGTCTGTTTACTCATGCAGCAAGGGACTGGTAATAGATTTTTGTATGCAGGCAGATATAGAACGGATTCGTGGTTTTATGGAAAAATGGAGTTTGAGTTCGGACAATGATTTTAGGGAGAATTTTACTCGTGAGCAGCAGCTGCAGATAGAGCTGGACAATCCCCTTTGCTTCCATTTTACTCCGCGTATCCTTTTAAACGGAAAGGAGCTTTTGACATCTCATGGCTGTTCTGTGTGCTATAATCCCTGTTTGCCGGAAAGGTGCATGCAGGATTTGGAAACGAAATGGGCTATGGATCATTATGGTTTGGATTATGACTGCGGCTGGGTTATATGCCGGAATGCATTTCCCTGGGCTGGAAGACGCCGTCCGGTAATTAAGAAACTGTCTGTTACAATGGAGCAGCAGTCGGTTCAGATTCCGGGACCTCATTTTAAGATTCACGAACCAGGGGAATCGTTTCCGTTTTACAATCCGGTCAGCAAAATGTCTCATACTTTGACAGTGGAGAGCATGGAGCAGGAAATTCTTTCACGGGACAGCTTTGGTTCAAAGCGCTGGATTTATCCGACGAACTGCATGGTTATGAACTACCGGATATCACCGGAACCGGAGAATAGAATCACGATTTTTGACTGCGATGAGGGAGATCAGCCTCTGGAAAAGAAACCAGAGGAAAATGCCTTTTATCCTGCAGCGAAACAGGCGATCTGTATTATTGGCGGCGCAGGCGGCCCTGCGGAAATTATAATGGGGGATGATTCCCGCAGTTATCTGCGCACTGCATATTCGGCACTGCATTTCGAGCCGGTTCGAGAGGATGTAGAATGGCATATGGTCTTCCATACGAAACAGTTTGAGGAAGAAAGCTTTTCGCTGCTGGAAGAGGAATTTTGCGTTTTTTCCACAGAAACGGACAGTCCAGAAGAACGTTTCGATGCGGATGTCTGAATTTGGACGAACCGAATAGAAATCCATGTGTACAATCAGAAAAGTTTATGATAAACTCAATATATCAGAAATTATGCAGGGGGAGATTTATTTTTTTCGTGCAGTTTTTCTAAAATAAAAGGGATATACTTAGGGGCATCTTTTGAGAGGGTACGGAAAAGAATCATGTATGAAAAACGAAAAATTAATAAAATACTGATTGTGGATGACAGAAATTCTCGGTGAGCTTTTGCTGATGCGTGGAGCTACCTTTACAGTTGTGACAGACGGACTGCAGGCGGTAAATGAATTTAAACGGGCAGAGCCTGGTACATACGATGCTGTTTTTATGGACATTCAGATGCCTGTTATGAATGGATATGAGGCAACCAGGGAGATCCGAGATCTGGATCATCCAGATGTAAAGTCCGTGATTATTCTGGCGATGACAGCCAATGCTTTTGCGGAAGATGTAAAAGAATCCATTGCAGCAGGAATGAACGGACATATTGCAAAACCGGTAGATATGACATTGCTTTACAATACGATTTCTTCCTTGCTTCCAAAAAAACTGTGAGATAGTGCAGAAAACAGGGCTAAACCTTAGTTGGAATACAGTGATTCATCCAAAAAATACAGAGTATGCGCATTAATTAACAAATATTTTCGTTAAAATTAACAAATAAATTGCGTAATACACATAAAAATACAGCGACATAGAGGTTTTTTTGGAGGCTTTTTTATGAGAAATAAAATTTGACAACTGGCTTAAAACGTGATATACATATTTCAACACGGAAACTGATTAGTATTTTAAGTCAAAAGGAGTTGTTCTTATTTTATGAAAGAGAAAAACATTAAACTGTTAAATGTTGACGAGGTAAAGCAGTTCGTGTCGGCCGCGATTCAGTGTGATTTTGATGTGGATGTGTACTACAATCGAGTGATTATTGATGCAAAGTCGATTTTGGGGGTATTCAGCCTGGATTTGAGACAGGTTTTGACTGTTCGGATGTATGGCGAGAATAAAGAGTTTGAAGAGCTGTTGGATACATTGGCACCAGATAGAAAAAAAGCAGCATAAATCAGAACCGTGGAAAATGAAATAGGTTGACTAATCCTGAACAGAGAGAAGCTGATTGCTTCAGTAGGATAAAAGTAAGCCGGGAGGCGGACAGAGCAGAAAAGTGCTTGTCCGCCTCTTTGGTTTGTATTAAAATAGAAGAAGTCAGTTTTGGGAAAGGCAGAGGCGATGGACACGTTGACAGCAAAAAAAACCTGTATTCGGATTTCTGTGCGAAATCTGGTGGAGTTTGTGATTCGAAGCGGTGACATTGATAACCGAAGAACTGCAGGAGCGGAGAAGGATGCCATGCAGGCAGGCAGCAGGATTCACAGAAAGCTGCAGAAGAGAATGGGGGAAGATTACCGATCGGAGGTGGTTTTGCGCCATACCGTGGAAATGGACGGATACCAGATTTTGCTGGAGGGACGGGCTGACGGAGTGATAGAGTCACCGACAGAGACGGTTATTGATGAAATCAAGGCTGTATATATGGATTTACGATTATTAGAAGAGCCGGTTCCCGTTCATCTGGCCCAGGCCCTTTGCTATGCCTATATGTATGGCTGCAGCCATAATCTGGAGAGAATCGGGATTCAGCTGACTTACTGCAGCATTGAGACAGAGGAGATTCGGCGTTTTCGCCAGGACAGAACCTGGGAGGAACTGGAGGAGTGGTTTGAGGGACTGATTCATGAATATGTCAAGTGGGCTGAATATCTCTACCGCCATGGACTTCGCAGAGAAGAATCCTTAAAGGAGCTTTCCTTTCCCTATGAGTACAGGAAGGGGCAGAAGGAGCTGGCTGTTTCTGTTTATCGGGCTGTCCGGAGAAAGGCGAATCTGTTTATTCAGGCGCCGACGGGAATTGGGAAAACACTTTCTACTGTTTATCCGGCGCTGAAAGCGATGGGGGAAGGTTTTGGAGAAAAACTGTTTTATCTGACAGCGAAAACCATTACCCGAAGTGTGGCCGAAGAGTGTTTCGGACTGCTGCGGGAAAAGGGGCTTTATTTTACCACAGTTACAATAACCGCGAAAGAAAAGCTTTGTCCTATGGAAAAGCCGCAGTGCAATCCAGATGACTGTCCCCTTGCCAAGGGACATTTCGATCGGGTGAATGATGCGGTTTTTGCTGTGATCCATGAGCAGAAGGCTATAACCAGAGAGGTGATTCTGGAGTATTCCGAACAGTTTTGTGTCTGTCCTTTCGAATTCTGCCTCGATATCAGCAACTGGGCAGACGGAATTATCTGCGATTATAATTATGTGTTTGATCCCTCGGCCAGGCTGAAACGGTATTTTTCCGATGGGGTTTCCGGCGAATACCTGTTTTTGATTGATGAGGCCCACAATCTGGTGGGGCGGGCGCGGGAGATGTACAGTGCCCAGATAGTCAAGGAAGAGATTCTGGAGGTGAAGCGAAGCATTCGGGGACGAAGCAAAAAGCTGGAGCGCGCCCTGGAACGGTGCAACAAAAGTATGCTGGAAATGAAGCGGAGCAAAGAGGGATATCAGATATTTGAAAATGTTCATCTGCTGGCATCTGAGCTGATGGCGGTTCTGGGTGAGCTGGAGTCTTTCCTGGAAGTGGAAAGAGATTTTCCAGAAAGGGAGTCCGTTTTGGAATTCTATTTTGAACTGCGCCATTTTCTGAATATGTACGAGGGGCTGGATGAGCATTACCGGATTTACGGGGAGCTGGGAGAGGATGGAAGGTATGGGCTTCATCTGCTTTGTATCGATCCGTCCAGGCTTTTATCCCAGTGCCTGGAAAAAAGCAGCGGCACAATCCTTTTTTCTGCAACTCTGCTTCCTGTCCGCTATTATAAAAGGCTTTTAAGCGGAAATGAGGAGGATTATGCCGTGTATGTCCATTCTCCCTTTGACAGCAAAAATCGGCTGCTTTTGATTGCGTCAGATGTCAGCAGCAGGTATATCAGAAGAAACAGGGCAGAGTATCAGCGGGTGGTGGATTATATTGAGATTCTGGCACAGAGCCATAAAGGAAATTACCTGGTGTTCTTTCCGTCTTATCAGTATATGGAAGCAGTGAAGCAGCAGCTGGAGGAACAAACAGAGAGCTGCTTTTCCTGGCGGCTACAGGAAAGCCACATGACAGAAGCCCAGAGAGAGGAGTTTCTTTTGGAGTTTGAGCGGGAAAGAACGCAGTCCTTTGTAGGGCTATGTGTTTTGGGCGGAATTTTTTCAGAAGGAATTGATTTGAAGGAGGAACGTCTGGAAGGAGCGATTATCGTAGGAACAGGATTTCCCATGGTTTGTACTGAGCAGGAGATTTTGAAGAAATATTTCGAGGAGCAGGGGGAAAACGGATATGATTACGCTTATCAGTATCCGGGAATGAACAAGGTAATGCAGGCGGCGGGGCGGGTAATCCGCACCGCCGGGGATCGGGGCGTGATTCTTCTTCTGGACGATCGTTTTCTCAGGCCGGAGGTTCAGCGAATGTTTCCCAGAGAGTGGTCAGAATATGGGCAGGTCACGAGGCAGACGGTGGGATACTGGCTGGAACGGTTTTGGAAGGATCCTACAGCATGTCGATAAACTGCCGGGCGGCCTGAGACAAAGGAATGTTTTCGTTATAGGCAACTACCATCTGCCGGGCAGGAAGCTGTTCTTCCAGATGAACAATAAACAGATCCGGGTCATTTTCCGGGATACAGTAATCTGGTACAAAGGCAATGCCCAGTCCGATGCGGGCCAGATCAATCAGCAGTTCATTGCTGGAAAGCTCAATTTCAGGAACCAGATCCAGCTGATGACGCTGGAACATACTGTGGAGAAATTCACTGGTTGTGCTTTTCCGATCCAGCATAAGGATGGGGCAGGTCTGCAGCTCCTTTAAAGTGACTGTTTTTCCGCGGAGAGAGCCGTATTCGTCATTGGCAGCAAAAACATCGTGAAACTCGTGGATAATCCTCACATTCTGAGTGTTGGAAAGCCCGGAATTGGGATAGTTGGTAATGGCAAAGTCTACCTGGCCGGATTCAAGCAGCTTTGCACAGGCAATGGAGGTCTGGTTTGTGACCTTAATGTGGACGTTGGGATATTTGCGGTGGAATTCCTTTAAATAGGGAATCAGGTAGTAGCGGCAGATGGTATCGCTGGCGCCAATCCGAAGCTGTCCTCCATTTAGAGTATTAGCCTCAAGCAGCTGGTTTTCTCCCTGCTTAATCAGGTTCATGGCTGGTTCAATATGTTTTAAAAGGATTTCCCCCTCCGGCGTCAGCTGAACTCGCTTGGTGCTGCGGATAAAAAGAGGCTGGTTTAATTTTTTTTCCAGAACCTTGATTGACTGGCTTACTGCAGACTGAGAAATAAACAGCTGTTTGGATGCTTCTGAGAAGCTTAGGGTATTTGCTACATGATAAAAGACCTTGTATAATTCATAATTAATATCCATCATTAGTCCTCCTTATAAGTATGTTCTATCTTACCATAAAAACTAATAAAATGTAAAGAGAGAATGGGAAAACCGCCAAAAATAAAAGATAGGTATTGATTTTTACATATCAGATCGCTTATGCTTATTATGGAGCAGGCAGAAAATGCCGCAATTTATAATTACACAGCGAGGTACATAACATGAAACCCTTTAAAGAAGGAAAAGTACGTGAAATCTATGATAATGGTGACAGCCTGATTATGGTTGCTACAGACCGGATCAGTTGTTTTGACGTGATTCTGAACAATGTAGTAACAAAAAAGGGCACAGTACTGACTCAGATGTCCAAGTTCTGGTTTGATCTGACAGAGGATATTCTTCCCAACCATATGATCTCTGTTGATGTAAATGATATGCCTGAGTTTTTCCGGCAGCCGCAGTTTGACGGCAACAGCATGATGTGCAAAAAGCTGAACATGCTTCCGCTGGAATGTATTGTAAGAGGATATATCACAGGCAGCGGCTGGGCCAGCTACCAGAAAACAGGAACCGTCTGCGGCATCAAGCTGCCGGAAGGCCTGAAAGAGTCTGATAAGCTGCCGGAGCCGATTTACACTCCGTCTACAAAGGCTGAGATTGGGGATCACGATGAGAATATTTCTTTTGAGCAGAGTATTGCCCATCTGGAGAAATATTATCCGGGTCATGGTGAGGAATATGCAGTAAAGCTTCGTGATTTTACCATTGCTCTCTATAAAAAGTGTGCGGATTACGCTTTGAGCCGCGGTATTATTATTGCAGATACCAAGTTTGAATTTGGACTGGACGAGAATGGCAATATTGTGATCGGTGATGAAATGCTGACACCGGACAGCTCCCGTTTCTGGCCGGCAGATGGCTATGAGCCGGGTCATGGACAGCCGTCCTTTGACAAGCAGTTTGCACGCGACTGGCTGACTGAGCATCCGGGAAATGACTGGACTCTTCCGGAGGAGATCGTAGAGAAGACTATTGATAAGTATCTTCAGGGATATGAGATGCTGACAGGAAAGAAGCTTCTGTAAAAAATGTTATAGAAATGCTGTTTTGGGAGATACCTTTTTTGCCGGATGTCTGGTGAGAAAGGTATCTGCTTTTTATGTCATAGGAAAGTGAGGCACAAGAACAAAAGAGACGGGGAGGAATTGAGCTTGAATATTCGGTATCTGCTATTGGTGCGGTAGTGATGCAGGGAGCGATCAACAGTCTGGGCAGTGTAGCAGTTGCCGCACAAACAGCAGGAGAAAAAATTCGTCAGATGTTTACACTTCCTATGGAAAGTGTGGGTATGGCGATGGCCACTTATGTGGGGCAGAACTATGGTGCAAAAAAGATTGACCGCATTTATCAGGGAATTCGCAGTGGGTTAACGATTCAGTATAGCTACTGTGCCGTGATCTGGGTTGTTATTTTTGTGATGAAAACACCTTTGGTAGGGCTTGTCTTTAGTGAAACAACAAGTGCAACAGCAACTGGGGCAGTAGAGTATCTGACAGTTATGAGTGCTTTGTTTTTTATTCATGGCTCGCTGATGATTATGAGAAATACACTGCAGGGCTTGGGCTACAGTATGCAGGCAATTATTTCTGGGAGGATCAAAAAGCCGCTGTATATCTGGAATGAACGTCCAGTAAACAGCGGTTTTTTGTATTGTCAGAATTTTTAATTGCGGGTATTCGGTGCGTTATTCCGGATAAATCAGACGTTCATCGTCAATTCCTTCAATAACTTCACAGAGATAGCGATCAGCCAGATATTTTGCCATATTCAGATTCATGTCCAAATAGTTACCGCAGTCTTTGGCACAGGCTCCCGGTACTTCACCTTCAAAATCGCGTATGAAATGGAACATGTCACGCACCAGAGGAACAATATCTCTGGAAGAGTAATCTCCGGCCAAAAGCAGGTAGAAGCCAGTCCGGCAGCCCATGGGGCCGAAATAAATGACACGATCCCGGAACAGCTCATGATTACGCAGGAAAGTAGCTCCCAGATGCTCAATTGTGTGAATTTCTGCAGTATTCATTACTGGTTCAAAATTCGGACGAGTCATGCGAAGATCAAAGGTGGTAATAACAGATTCACCTGCCATATCTTTTCTGGAAACATAGATTCCGGGAAGCAGTTTCAGGTGATCGATAGTAAAGCTTGTGATTTTTTCCATAGAATATAAACCTCCATAGTGTAGTAGTATAGCATAATCTCAAATATTATGAAAGACTAATCTTGTATGTGTGATAGAATCTTACATAAAATTTGAATTTTTACTTTACAGACTGCTGTATCTGTGATAAAATATGTACCAGATTGCATGGGGGTATAGCTCAGCTGGGAGAGCGCTTGAATGGCATTCAAGAGGTCATGGGTTCGAATCCCACTATCTCCATTTACAAATTTTTATTTTATGAGAGCATTGAAAAACTTCCATTTTTGTGGGAGTTTTTTGTTTCATAGGAACATAGGAAATTTAAAGATTTTCCGGATTTTTTCCTGAGACTTCCTATGCCTTTTTATAAATTTTCTTACGCAATTATAAGTTCTAAATCTTCGCAGATCCCCGGTCTTATTTTTTTACCAAATCGAACAAAAGAAGGAAGCCTATCATCCCATTTTTTCACTTGATGTTGAAACAATTTCTACAATTTAGTCCGGTGTGCCATGACATCCTGGAAACTGTCAGAGAAACGTAAGATTCCGGTAAAGCATTGGGGGAGGTTTTGTGGGATAATATATTTGAGAGAAACGGAAAAACGGAATGACTGCCGGGAAGGGAGAAATTAAATGGAGAGCGCCTTTCTTATGAGCAGGGACTGTTTCGTGCCTGGCGTGTGTTTTCTTCTGGGATGGGGTTTGATATTCCTGTTTATAATCTGTTCCGAATGTACAAAAATTATCAGCTCTGCAGGGAGGGGCAGGAGCTGGACTGGGATGAAGAATGTCTGGTGAAGGTTCAGGATGAAAAATGTTTTCGGTGGCTGGTGTTTGTTCTGGTGCAGGGAATGCTTCTGGGGGGCACGGTTCTCGTGGTGCTGCTGGCTCAGGTGGTTCCGAATCTGGGAGCTGTGACAGTTGCGGAATTTGCGGAGAATTATAATGATCTGACAAAATATTTTTACAGCGAACATAAGGAACGGTGCCTGAATAAAAATGGAATGTGGGAGGAAGAGACGTCCTTTTCCGATTCTGTGACTATTGGGGTTGGGAACCGCATGCTTCCGGAGTTTCAGTACCAGACAGAGAATGGGATAGTGACTGCTGTGTCGTTTTCCATAGAGCTTCTGGAACAGAAGGAGCCGGTTTCCGGCTATGAAACGCAGATGGCTCTGGCAGCCCTGTCCTTTGCGGCAGGACGTCAGGGAACCGGGGGATTTCTTCAGAACTTTCGGCCTATACTTTATGAGATAGAAGAGAATGGAAAACGGGACTGGAATTTTTGCACAGAAGATGTGGAGATTTCCTGGAGAAGAGAGATCAAAGGGTATCATGAGGAAGCTTTTTCCAATGGACTGACGGTTTATTTTCCAAAGGAGGATGCAGCGCATACCTGCTACCGGATGGACTTTCAGATGAAGCTGATAAAATAAGACGGGAAAACGGCCTGATTTGGGACAGCGAAAAATCTTCATTTCCTTGATCCTGTTTTTGTGTTATACTGACAGGAAATGATGTGCAGGAGGAAAGAAAGAGTTATGCATGATGATGTTTATCAGATGTATCTGGAAGAAATAGGGATTCTTACACCCTGTACCCCTGAGGAGGAGGCAGTCCTTCTGGAGCGGGTGAAGCTGGGAGATGCAGATGCAAAGAACCGGCTTATGGAAGGAACACTTGGCTATATTGTAGAGCTGGTAAAAGCGTATGAGAATCAGGGTCTGCCTCTGGGAGATCTGGTTCAGGAGGCAAATATGGCTGTAATGATGGCTTTAGGAGAGCCGGAAAGTCTGAATTTTGGAGATTCAGGAGACGTGGAGGGACTGACAGCTTTTCGCAGTTATATTAAGAAACAGGTGGAAGAGGCGCTTCAGACAGCTCTTGCAGAACAGAAAAATTCTGAACAGGTAGGAGAGGAGCTGTTAGCCCGGGTAAATGTGCTGAAGGATATTTCTCAGCAGATGGCAGAGGAACTGGGACGGGAAGCCACAGTAGAGGAGCTGGCCCGGAAAATGAAAATGACAGAGGACGAAATTAAGGATATTATGAAGCTGACTCTGGATGCCATGAGCGTCAGCCCTGATGCAGAGATATAGTACTGCACAGGAATGAAAAAGATTAATTAGATATAGTGATAAATACCATAAGATATATTAATTTTATTTATAATATATCTTGTGGTATTATTTAATTAGGATTGATCATTTTCCGAAACCATCAGGTGAAGTACAGAGAAATCAGGAGGAATCTATGAGCGTAAGACGAGTGTATGTAGAGAAGAAACCGGAGTTTGCCGTTAAGGCTGGTGAACTGCGTGAGGAAATCAGCAGTTATCTGAGCATTGGCACGGTAAGCAATGTCCGGGTACTGATTCGTTATGATATTGAAAATTTGTCCGAGGAGACTTACCGTCAGGCACTGGTGACTATTTTTTCCGAGCCGCCGGTTGATTTTGTATATGAAGAGAATTTTCCAAAGGAAGAGGGAGATACCGTATTTTCCGTTGAATATCTGCCAGGACAGTTTGACCAGAGGGCTGATTCTGCAGAGCAGTGTGTAAAGCTGTTAAATGAAAATGAGGAGCCGGTGATCCGTACAGCGACAACCTATGTCCTGACCGGAGAACTGACTGACGATCAGAGAGAGGCAGTGAAGAGCTTCTGCATCAATCCGGTGGATTCCAGAGAGGCATCTGCAAAAAAACCGGAAACTCTGGTTACTGTGTTTGAGACACCGGAGGATGTTGCTTCCTTTGACGGCTTTACAGAGTTTGGCCAGGAGGATTTAAAGGCTCTTTATGATTCTCTGAATCTGGCTATGACCTTCCGTGATTTTCAGCATATTCAGAATTATTACGCAGAGGAGGAGCATCGCAATCCCACAGTAACGGAGATCCGTGTTCTGGATACCTATTGGTCTGACCATTGCCGTCATACCACCTTTTCTACAGAATTAAAGAATGTAGAGATTACAGATGGCTTTTACAAGGCTCCTATTGAGAATACCTACAACCAGTATCTGGCTGACAGAGAGGTTCTTTATAAAGGCCGTGATGATAAGTTTGTCTGCCTGATGGATCTGGCGCTTCTGGCTATGAAGAAGCTTCGGGCAGAGGGGAAACTGGAGGATCTGGAGGTTTCTGACGAGATCAACGCCTGCAGTATTGTGGTGCCGGTGGAAATCGATGGAGTGACAGAGGAATGGCTGGTAAACTTTAAGAATGAAACCCACAACCATCCGACAGAAATCGAACCCTTCGGTGGTGCGGCAACCTGTCTGGGCGGTGCAATCCGTGATCCCCTTTCCGGTCGTACTTATGTATATCAGGCTATGCGTGTAACCGGCGCGGCAGATCCGACCCGTCCCCTTTCTGAGACCTTAAAGGGCAAGCTGCCTCAGAGAAAGCTGGTAAATGGCGCTGCCAGCGGATACAGCTCCTACGGAAACCAGATTGGACTGGCAACCGGCTATGTAAAGGAGATTTATCATCCGGATTATGCGGCAAAGCGTATGGAGATTGGCGCTGTTATGGGCGCAGCTCCGAGAAAATATGTAAAACGTCTGAACTCTGATCCCGGCGATATGATTGTTCTTCTGGGCGGACGTACCGGTCGTGACGGTATCGGAGGCGCTACCGGTTCCTCTAAGGTTCATACAGAGGCTTCCATTGAAGTTTGCGGCGCAGAGGTTCAGAAAGGAAATGCACCTACAGAGAGAAAGATTCAGAGACTGTTCCGCCGTCCGGAGGTTTCCAGCATAATCAAAAAGTGCAATGACTTTGGTGCTGGCGGTGTTTCTGTAGCGATTGGTGAGCTGGCTGCAGGACTGCAAATTGATTTAGACAAGGTTCCGAAAAAGTACGCAGGTCTGGACGGCACAGAGATCGCCATTTCCGAATCTCAGGAGCGTATGGCTGTCGTTCTGGATCCGGCAGACGTAGAAAAATTCCTGGCATTTTCCGCAGAGGAAAACCTGGAGGCAATTCCGGTTGCAGTAGTAACTGAGGAGCCGCGTCTTGTTATGCATTGGAGAGGAAAAACCATTGTTGATATCAGCCGAGCATTCCTGGATACCAACGGCGCTCATCAGGAAGCAAGCGTAGTTCTGGAAACACCTTCACAGGAGGGGACTCCTTTTGCAAGAAATGATATTGGGGATGTAAAAGAAGCATGGCTGAAGGTGCTGGCTGATCTGAACGTATGCTCTCAGAAAGGCCTTGTAGAGATGTTTGACGGTTCCATCGGTGCAGGAAGCGTATTTATGCCTTACGGCGGAAAATATCAGCTGACAGAGACACAGGCCATGGTTGCCAAGCTTCCGGTGCTGAAAGGAAAAACAGATACCGTTACCATGATGAGCTATGGTTTTGATCCGTATCTGTCCAGCTGGAGCCCCTATCATGGTTCCATTTATGCCGTAATTTCTTCTGTAGCAAAGATTGTGGCAAATGGCGGTGATTACAGCAAGATCCGTTTCACCTTCCAGGAATACTTTAAGCGCATGACAGAGGATGCTTCCCGTTGGGGCGCTCCGTTTGCGGCTTTGTTAGGTGCATATAATGCACAGCTGGGCTTTGGCCTTCCGTCCATTGGAGGAAAGGACAGTATGTCCGGTACCTTTAATGATGAAAAGCACGGTGAGATCAATGTTCCGCCGACCCTGGTTTCCTTTGCTGTAGATGTGGCAAGCAGCAGACATATTATTACTCCTGAACTGAAAAAGGCCGGAAATAAGCTGGTGGTATTCCGCATTGAAAAGGATCCGTATGATCTGCCGGTTTACAGCCAGATTCTGGATGGATATGCAAAGCTTCATGAGGATATTAAGGCAGGACGGATTATCTCTGCGTATGCAGTAGAAGGACACGGACTGGCTGAGGCTGTGAGCAAGATGGCATTTGGAAACCGCATGGGCGTTAAGATTGAGCATAATGTGGATCCGAGAGATTTCTTTGCACCGGGCTGGGGCAACATTGTATGTGAGGTTCCGGACGGCATGGTAGGACAGCTGGCTATTACTTACACTGTAATTGGTGAAGTAACCGACCGCGATGGATTTGAGTACGGCCCTGTTACGATTTCCATGGATGAGGCTTTGAAGAACTGGACGGAGACACTGGAGGATGTATTCCCAACAAAATCCGGTGTAAAACAGACTCCGGTTCAGAATGAGCTTTACAAGGCAGACAAGGTATATGTATGCAGCCATAAGCTGGCTCAGCCGACGGTATTTATTCCTGTATTCCCGGGAACCAACTGTGAGTATGACAGCACCAAGGCTTTTGAGCGGGCCGGTGCAAAGGTTGTAACACGGGTATTTAAGAACATGACTGCTTCTGATATTCGGGAGTCTGTAGAAGAATACAAGAAAGAAATTGCAAAGGCACAGATTGTGATGTTCCCAGGAGGATTTTCCGCAGGCGATGAGCCGGAGGGAAGCGCAAAATTCTTTGCAACCGTATTCCGTAACGCAGTCATCAAGGATGAGATTGAGAAGCTGTTAAATGAAAGAGACGGCCTGATGTTAGGTATCTGTAACGGTTTCCAGGCACTGATTAAATTGGGACTGGTTCCGGAAGGAAAGATTGTAGAGCAGGGGGCAGATTCTCCGACTCTGGCGATGAACACCATTGGCCGCCATATTTCCAAGATGGTATATACCAAGGTTGTTTCCAACAAGTCCCCGTGGCTGCAGAAGGCAGAGCTGGGCGGTGTATACTGCAATCCGGCTTCTCATGGTGAGGGACGTTTTGTAGCAAATGGGCAGTGGCTGAAAACTCTGTTTGCTAACGGACAGGTTGCCACTCAGTATGTAGATGATAAGGGCAATCCGACTATGGATGAATTCTGGAATCCCAATGGCTCCTACATGGCCATTGAAGGAATTACCAGCCCTGACGGACGTATTCTGGGCAAGATGGCCCACTCCGAACGCCGTGGCGATTCCGTAGCCATCAACATTTACGGCGAGCAGGATCTGAAAATCTTCGAAAGCGGCGTAGAATACTATACGCGTTAAGCATGAGCCGTGCGACAAAAAGTCCCCTGGCGCTCCCGTTGTGCTTGCACAAAAGGGAGAGCCAGGGGACTTTTTGTCATAGGGCGAAGCCCGCGACCGAGATGAAGCGAAGCGGAATCGAGGTAGGAGCACGGCGAAGAGAGAGGGCGCCCCCGTTGTGCTTGCACAAAAGAAATTATTTTAAAAAGTGAAAGAAAAATGTAAGGCAAATTAAGAGAATCGTTCTTGAAGTATCTGAATAAAATGATATTATTTAACTGAATTACGATTCAGTAATAGGACAGAAAACGGAGGCAGAATATGAATAAAATTACGAGATTCTTATCTCTGTGCTGCGCAGTGGCAGTTCTGGCTGGTATTTCCGGCGCAGGCGTTTTGTCTGCAAGAGCCAGCACTGATAATGGACAGCCAGCAGAGTCAACGGCAGAAACAGCAGCAGAAACGACGGAAGCACCGGTAAAACCGGCGCCGACAGAATTTGCGCATATTTATGAATGCGCCATTTCCGGCGATCAGATTGTGATAGATGGTCAGATGGAGGGAAGCTTTTCCGATTCTGCTTATTATGATAATTATTTATATTTATTTGAGCAGAAGCCGTACCAGCGTGATTTGAAGGGACGTACCGATTATGCGGCCTGGATCACCAAGGGCGATGCTCTGCATTTTTCTATTCCTTTAAATCACGGCACTCAGTCGGATCGCCTGTATTCCAGCTTTGTAGTAGCAGTTTATGATGGTGAGGAGTATATCCAGGTCAGCAATGAGGTTTATGTAACAAACCCTGAGGTTATGGCCAAGTATACAGAGCCCTATAAAACCGGACAGACGAAAAAGGGACTGCTTATTCAGACAACCCAGACCATGATTGCAGATGCCTTTGAACTGGGAGTAAACCATGTGATTGTCAACATTCCCTTCAGCCATATTCTGGGCAGCGGTATTGATTATACGTATGATGGAAGAACCTACCACTTCAGCAGCGATGTGCTGGCCGTGTATGATGATACCATTCGAAGAATGTCAGAGAAAAACATGACCGTAACAGCGGTTCTTTTAAATGACTGGAACAATGCAACGCCCCAGCTTTATTATCCCGGGGTAACAAGACAGCCAGCGGGTACGGCCAATTATTATGGATTCCATGTGGCGACAGAGGAGGGCTTTGAAACCTTAAAGGCCATAGCGGCATTTTTGACAGAGCGCTACAGCAGTCTTCAGTCCCCCTATGGCCGTGTTTCCAACTGGGTGATTGGAAATGAGATCAACAACCAGCTTTGGAACTACATGGGGCCTATGAGCCTGGAGCAGTATATGGAGGAGTATGTGCGGGCATTCCGTGTATTTTATACAGCGATTCGCAGTACCAGCAGTACCAGCCGGGTGTTCTTTTCCACAGATTATAACTGGCTGCATGAGGCGGACGGCCGTCTAAAATACAATGCAAAGGATGTTCTGGATACCTTTAACAGCATGGTGGTTCCGGGAGGTCCTATGGACTGGGAGCTGGCATACCATCCCTATTCTATTCCTATGGTGGAGCCGGAATTCTGGAATGATGCGGAGACAGGACTGATTAAAAACAATGCCAGCTCTCCGGTTGTCAACATGATTAACCTGAATGTTCTGACGGATTATCTCCAGCAGCCGCAGTTTTTGATGCGGAGCGGAAAGCCACGTCATGTGATTTTATCAGAGCAGGGCTTTACCTCACAGAGTCACAGCCGCGGAGAAGCAGAAGAGCTTCAGGCTGCCGCCATTGCCTATGCCTATTATCTGGCAGACAGCAATCCTTTGATTGATGCCTTTATTATGAGCCGTCAGGTGGACGCTCCTTCTGAGGTGGCTGCCTCCTGCAGCTTTGGACTTTGGTCCTGCGATATGAGCAAGCCCAATGATATTGTTCCTACTATGCGGAAGCAGTCATGGACCGTTTATAAAAACATTGATGACAGAAAACGGACACTGGAGACAACAGAGAAGTATAAAAAATACATTGGAATTGAAAAATGGAGCGATGTGATTCCTGATTTTAAGTGGAAAAGTCAGGAAAAGTAACAGAGAAAATAAAAGAAATCGGAGGGGATATGGAACTGAAAACAGAGCGTCTGTGCCTGCGTCCCATAACCAGGAAGGATCTGAGGGCGGTTCTGGCCTATGCCTGTGACTTAAGCAATGCAGAATATATGGTTTATTATCCGAAAACGGAACAGGAAGCGGTTTCCTATGTGGAAGAAACCGCTTCTCAGTGGGAAGAGGAAGAGCCGATTACCTATGAATTTGCGGTGCTTCTGGACGGAGAGATGATTGGAACAGTCTCTCTCTGGCTGGAAGAGGCTGACGGAGTAGAAATTGGCTGGATTTTAAACCGTCACTACTGGGGCTGCGGCTATGGAACTGAAGCAGCGGCGGCAGTTCTGCGATTTATGTCAGAAGAGCTGGGGATTTCTTCCTGTATCTCGTGCTGTGATACCAGAAATATAGCTTCCGCAAGGATGATGGAGAAGCTGGGAATGAAAAGGATCCTGCAGAGAGCCCGGATTTATGAGGGGCGGGGAGAAGCTGCACAGGAATATGTCTATCAGTGGACTGTCTGAAATTTAAAAATTTCAGACAGTTTTCTTTTTCAGGATCTTGACATACGCCCCTAATTCAAGTATGATTTTCCGTAACAAAATCATACGAGGAGATAACCGATTATGAAAAAGGTAGTTAAGTTTGGCGGCAGCTCTCTTGCGAGTGCCCGTCAGTTCAAAAAAGTAGGAGATATTATTCGTTCAGATAAAGCAAGACGCTATGTGATTCCTTCTGCTCCTGGAAAACGCAGCAGCAAGGATGAAAAAGTGACAGACATGCTATATGCCTGCTATGATGCGGCTTCTACCGGCGGAAGCTATAAAAAGCTTCTGAATAAGATTAAGGATCGGTACCATGAAATTATCAACGGTCTGGATTTGAATCTGAATCTGGATCACGAGTTTGAGAGAATTGAAGAAAACTTTCTTGGCGGCGCAGGCCGTGATTATGCGGCATCCCGGGGAGAATACCTGAACGGTATTGTGATGGCCAACTATCTGGGATATGAATTTATCGATGCGGCTGAGGTAATTTTCTTTGATGATAAAGGCAATTTTGAGGCAGATTTAACCAACCAGGAGCTGGCAGAACGACTGGAGCACGTAGACAGAGCTGTAATTCCCGGTTTTTATGGTTCAAAGCATGACGGCTCGATTAAAACCTTTTCCAGAGGCGGTTCCGATGTGACGGGATCTATTGTAGCTAGAGCCATTCATGCAGATTTGTATGAAAACTGGACAGATGTATCCGGCTTTCTGGTAACGGATCCCCGGATTGTTGAGGATCCTGAGGTAATTGAGACGATTACATACAAGGAGCTGCGAGAGCTGTCCTACATGGGTGCAAGCGTTCTCCACGAGGATGCAATTTTCCCTGTTAGAAAAGAAGGAATTCCGATCAATATCCGCAACACCAATAAGCCGGAGGACAAGGGAACTCTGATTGTAGAAAGCACCTGCAGAAAGCCTCATTATACTATTACCGGTATTGCAGGAAAAAAGGGCTTTTGCGCAATCAATATTGAAAAGGCTATGATGAACGCTGAGGTGGGCTTTGGCAGAAAAGTGCTTCAGGTATTTGAAAAGTACGGTATTTCCTTTGAGCATATGCCTTCCGGCATTGATACCATGACCATTATGGTTCATCAGGATGAATTTGTAGAGTACGAACAGTCTGTAATTGCAGGCATTCATCGTGCAGTAGAGCCGGACAGTGTAGAACTGGAGTCAGATCTGGCGCTGATTGCAGTAGTTGGCCGGGGAATGAAGGCAACCAGGGGAACTGCCGGAAGAATTTTCTCTGCTCTGGCTCATGCCCGTATCAATGTAAAGATGATTGATCAGGGATCCAGTGAGCTGAATATTATCATTGGCGTTAGAAATGATGATTTTGAGTCTGCGATTCGGGCAATTTACGATATTTTTATTACAGCTGAAATTTAAAACAACCGGGAGACAACAGGGGAGAGGCATAATGCCTTTCTTCCGGTTGTCTCTTTCACAAAAAGGAGATTTTCCATGAAAAAGATTCATGGCGCCGGGACGGCAGCGGCGAAGGGGCAAAAAACTGCCGGATCAGAGGCCAGCAGAAAGCATTCTTCCGGGAGGAGGCTTCTTTGTGTCTTGCTTATGGGAGCGGTTCTGGCCGGATGTGCAGGGCCGTCAACCCGTGTGATTGTCCGAAGCGAGACAGGAAGCAATCATGAGCTTCCGGAAGAGATCCCTGTTTTGGAAGAGGTCAATCCCTATTATATTCAGGAGTCTCTGACTGTTTTATCAGAAACGTCCAGGTACGGAGGCAGCAGGGGAGAGAGGGATGCGGTGAAATATATTCAGCAGCTTCTGGGAGATTACGGATATCAGGTAGAAATTCAGAGATTTCGTTACGAAACCGAGTTTGGTGTCCGGACAGGAACGAATGTGGAGGCTGTGCGGGAGGCTTCGTCGAGAGATTCAGATATTCTGGTGATTTGCAGCAACCATGATACTGCAAAGGAAAGTCCCGGAGCCAATAACAATGGTTCAGGAACAGCAGCGTTTCTGGAAACAGCCCGTCTGCTTTCCAGAATTCCTACGGACACAGAGCTGCGGTTTGTCAGCTTCGCCCAGTGCGGAAGAGAGCGGCTGGGAGCCCGCCATTATGTGGAAAGTCTGAGAAAGCGGGAGCGGGAACGGATAGTAGGTGTTGTAGAATTGGATCAGATGGGACATGTGTCAGATGACGAGATGGTTTTGGGAACTGTGGACGGCGGTTCTGTTTACACAGGTGATCTGCTTCGAACAGTATCCAGAAAGGTTCTGGGAGATTCCTGGCCTTATGTCTGCAGAACAGAGGGAAGTATCGGCGCCTTTGTCCGTGACGAGATACCGGCAGTATCGATTTCTCAGAAGTGGAACGGCTATGAAAACGGAACTCCCCTGGATTTGCCGGAGACTGTGGACGTAGAGCAGGTAGCGCAGACTGTTGATGTGATTTGCGGGATGGCTCTTGAAATGATGAGTACAGATACTCCGTCTATGATGGCGAAGGCTCATTCCTACAATGACAGAGATTATGCTTTTGTTCAGAAAAAGGATACGCCTGCCTGGTTTGGAGAAAGTCCGGAATTTGTTCAGACAGAAACCGGCAGAACAGGAATACTGAATGGAATCAATACGGATGCATCTGGGCGGCAGGTAGAAAAATATCAGTTTCGCATGAAATGGTTTGATGTAGACCAGATTATCCTGACGGATTATTATTTTACTGATGGAGGGCTTTCTCTTATTTCATTGGAGGGGGAAGAGGCAGGCATTGAGTTTGATGATATGAAAGAGCGCATTACGGAGCTTTATGGAGAGCCGATAGGGGAAAACAGTGGTCCCAATGGAACGGAATATGACTGGACAGATCCGGTTTATCACAAATTTTTTGCACTGATTCCGGAAACAGAGGGTTATGATCTGGAAATCAGGGAATACTGGACAGATAAGACGGTCTATGAACAGCGCAGTCCCAAAGGACAGATCCTGGCCTCGGAAAAAGAGGATCCCCGCTGCGATGTGCTTTCTGACCTGATTTTCGATATTCTTCCGGAAGATGGGGACGAAATCATAGAATCTGTAAGCTATTATACAGATGGGATCGGCGGCAGCGCCGGATATGTGGAATATGGGAATGAAAATGCAGACGGAACCAGCATGAGCGGTATTGACGGGGAAGGAGGGCAGGAAAACAGCCGTTTTTACTGGAGGATGTCTGTGGATTTGGAGGATGCTCTGGACAGGACAGGAAACTGGAGGAACAGGACGGAAACCATACGGATGTTTACCGGCCTGTACGGGGAAATTCTGGAGCAGTCTGCGATTTTGAAGCAGGAAGACGGCTCAGAGCAGGAAACCTATGGAGCTGCCTTTGCGGCCAGGTTTCCTGAAGCAGAAGAGGAGCCGATTCCCGAAGCAAAAAAGCAGCCTCAGGCACCGGTAACAAGAGTCGGCGTTGCGCCTGGGGAAGCAGGTGAGGAAGCGGCGCCGCCGGATTTCAAAACAGCATTTCAGATGTACGTGCTGGCAGAACGGTCGGAAAAGGCACCGGAAAGCTGGAGCATCCGGATAGATTTTTTCCGTCAGTTTGAGGAGCTGGAGGCCTACCGCAGCCGGGTACGGACAAATCTGAATATGCCTTCGGAGGTAGGAGCGTATGCTGGAGAAGATTGATTTATCGAGAAAGGCAGAAAAAGAGGTTTACAGACAGGCAAAGGAAACCTATGGTCCTAGGCTGGGCTTGGCTCAGAGAAGGCTGAAGGAGGCAGGGATTCCGGTATTGATTCTGTTTGATGGAATGGATGCCGCCGGGAAGGGAACGCAGATTAACCGGCTAATTCAATTTCTGGATCCTCGGGGCTTTGATGTGTATGCCAGCAGCCGGGTGACAGAGGATGAAGCCATGCGCCCGTTTCTGTGGAGATTCTGGACACTGACGCCGGAAAATGGCCGTATTGCGGTTTTTGATCGAAGCTGGTACCGAAAGGTGCGTGAAGACCGTTTTGAGGGCAGAACGGCGAAAAAAGAGCTTGCAGAGGCATTCCGTGACATTTGCTCTTTTGAAAAGCAGCTTACGGACAGCAAGGCTGTGATTATCAAGCTGTTTCTCTATATTTCCAGGGAGGAGCAGAAAAAGAGGTTTAAAAAGCTGGAGGAGTCTGGAGAAACGGCATGGAGAGTGACGAAAGAAGACTGGAAACGGAATGAGGACTATGACAGATATCTGAAGATCAACGAGGAAATGCTGGAGCGGACAGACACAGAGTATGCGCCCTGGACAATTATTGAGGCAACCGATAAGTCCTATGGTGCTATGAAGATTTTAAAAACCGTGACGGAAACTCTGGAGGATGCTCTTGCAAAGACGGCAGAGGAGGAACGGCTGAAGGAGGAGAAAAAGAAGGCGGCAGAAACGCTTCTGAAGGCTGGTGAAAATCCGGCAGAGAACAGCAGGTATCAGAACGGGGTTCTTTCAGGTATTGATTTATCTAAGACCATGACCCGGGAGACTTACAAAAAAGAAATTGATCGGCTTCAGAAAAAGCTGGAGCTGCTTCACAGTGAGCTGTACCGGCTGAGAATTCCGGTAGTTCTGGGCTTTGAAGGCTGGGATGCAGGCGGCAAGGGAGGTGCGATCCGGCGTCTGACCAGCCATCTCGATCCCAGAGGCTACCAGGTATGTCCGACAGCAGCGCCCAATGATATCGAAAAAAAGCATCATTATCTGTGGCGTTTCTGGAATCATATGCCAAAGGCCGGCCATATTGCCATTTTTGACAGAACCTGGTATGGGCGGGTTATGGTGGAGCGGATTGAAGGCTTTTGCAGGGAAGAGGAGTGGCGGCGTGCCTATCAGGAGATCAATGAGATGGAGTCTCATCTGGTTAATGCAGGCGCGGTAGTTCTCAAATTCTGGCTGCAGATTGACAAGGATGAGCAGAAGCGCCGGTTTGAGGAACGGATGCGGATTCCGGAAAAGCAGTGGAAGATTACAGATGAGGACTGGAGAAACCGGGAAAAATGGGATCAGTATGAGCTGGCTGTCAATGAAATGCTGGTTCGAACCTCTACCACCTATGCCCCGTGGATTGTGGTAGAAGGGAACTGCAAATATTATGCCAGAGTCAAGGTTTTGCGCACAGTGGTAGAGGCTCTGGAAAAGAAAATTGCGCAGGTAAAACAGGAAAAACAGTAACTGTTCAGAAAGAAGCCGTACCGCAGAAACGGGCAAGTGCCCGCTGGGGAAGGCAGGTATGAAAACGGGAGGAGAAAATACAGATTATGAGTCGGGTTGCAGTGATAGGAGGCGGAGCAGCCGGAATGCTGGCGGCCATTGCGGCGGCAGAACACGGCCATCAGGTGCAGCTTTTTGAGAAAAACGAGAAGCTGGGGAAAAAAATATATATTACAGGAAAGGGACGGTGCAATGTTACCAACGCCTGTGATACAGAGGAGCTGTTTGCAGCGGTTGTGCACAATCCCAAGTTTCTTTACAGCAGCTTTTACAGCTTTACAAACCAGGATATGATGGAACTGGTGGAAAGAAACGGCTGCCCCCTGAAATCAGAACGGGGCGGACGGGTATTTCCTGTTTCAGATAAGTCATCGGATGTAATCCGGGCGCTGACTGTGTGTTTAAAGAATGCAGGAGTTCAGGTAAGGCTTTATGAGGAGGTAGATTCTGTAGAAACCAGAGATGGAAGGGTGTCTGGTATTCGTCTGAAAAAAACAAGAGAGATAGTTTCGGCTGATGCAGTGATTGTGGCTACGGGAGGTCTTTCCTATCCCTCTACAGGCTCTACAGGAGACGGGTACCGGTTTGCGGAAAAAACGGGACATACGGTAACCGATCTGTCTCCGGCCCTGGTTCCCTTTGAGACTGCAGAGCCAGTGGGAAGGGATTTGCAGGGACTTGCTCTGAAGAATATACAGGCAAAGATTCTGAAGGGAAAAAAGGTTCTTTATGAGGAGTTCGGGGAAATGCTGTTTACGCATTTTGGAGTCAGCGGGCCGGTGCTGCTGTCAGCCAGCAGCTACGGAGCAGCGCAGCTGAAAAAGGGGCCGCTGACGCTTTCTTTAGACTTAAAGCCAGCGCTTTCGGAGGAACAGCTGGATGCCAGAATTCTCAGGGATTTTGAGGAGCAGAAAAACAAACAGTACAAAAATTCCCTCTCCCGTCTTCTTCCGGCAAAAATGATTCCGGTGATTGTGGAAAGAAGCGGTATTGATCCCGATAAAAAAATCAATGAAATTACAAAAGAGGAGCGTCGGCGGATCGTGCAGGCTGTTAAGGATTTCAGGCTGACCTTGACGGGGCTCAGAGGCTACAAGGAAGCGATTATTACTCAGGGAGGCATTTCCGTCCGGGAAATCAATCCGTCTACCATGGAGTCAAAGCTGGTAAAGGGTCTGTATTTTGCAGGTGAGGTTCTGGATCTGGATGCGGTGACAGGCGGATACAATCTTCAGATCGCCTGGTCTACAGGACATCTGGCAGGAATCTCTGTGGAATAACAAAGGCGCCTCAGAGGCCGTTGCCAGGGATTTCAGAGACTTACAGAATGCATCATAGACGCGAAAAAAGAGAATACATAACAGACAGCATAAAGGAGCAGATCAAGAATTATGGAGCAGAAATCATTTAATATTGCAATTGATGGTCCGGCTGGCGCCGGAAAAAGCACCATTGCCCGGCTGGCGGCAAAACGGCTGGGATTTGTCTATGTGGATACTGGTGCCATGTATCGGGCGATTGCCCTGTATTTTTTAAGAAAGGGAATTCGTCCTGAGGATGTGCAGACGATTGCCAGTCTGGTTCAGGGCGCGGAAATTACGATTCGCTATGTAGACGGAACCCAGCAGGTTATTTTAAACGGGGAGGATGTGTCAGGACAAATCCGCACAGAGGAGGTTGGAAACATGGCTTCTGCTACCAGCGCCATTCCGGCAGTGCGGGCTCATCTTCTGGAGCTTCAGAGAAACCTGGCGGCCAGCGCCAACGTAATCATGGACGGCCGTGACATTGGAACCTGCATTCTTCCGGATGCGGATGTAAAGATTTTCCTGACGGCCAGCACCTCTGTTCGTGCCATGCGCCGGTACAGAGAGCTGCAGGAAAAAGGAATGATGTGTAATCTGGAAGAAATTGAGCAGGATATTATTGAACGGGATGCCAGGGATATGAACAGGGAGACGGCTCCTCTGAAGCAGGCGGAGGATGCCATGCTTCTGGACAGCTCTGACATGACGCTTGAGCAGGTGGTGCAGGCTATTCTTGAGGCGGCCTTTTCCCGCGGACTTGCACCTGGCTCACAAAAAGCCTCTGACCATGCAGATTCCGAAGCCGGACAGACAAAGGAGGAAGTCTGATGGAAGTGATTGTTGCAAAGACAGCAGGCTTCTGTTTTGGAGTCAAGCGGGCTGTGGAACAGGTTTACGAGCAGATTGAAAAGGCAGAGCGCCCGGTTTATACCTTTGGACCCATTATTCACAACGAGCAGGTAGTGGAGGATCTGGCGCAAAAGGGCGTCCGGGTAATTGACACAGAAGAGGAACTGGAAGCGGTTCGCGATGCGATTGTGATTATCCGCTCTCATGGAGTTGGAAAGCATATTTACGATCTGCTGGAACAAAACGGCGTTACTGTGGTAGATGCCACCTGTCCTTTTGTTAAAAAAATCCACAGGATTGTCCAGGAGCAGCAGGCGGCGGGCCGGCGGGTCATCATTGTGGGGAATCCTGATCATCCGGAGGTACAGGGGATCCGGGGATGGGGAGATGAGGGCACTTTGGTGGTAGAAAACGCAGATCAAATCGAGAATTTGCCGGTTTCCACAAAGGATAAGCTGTGCGTTGTGGCCCAAACGACATTTAATTACAATAAATTTCAAGATTTAGTTGAAAAATTTGAGAAAAAGGGTTATGATATACTTGTTTTAAATACGATTTGCAATGCAACACAGGAAAGACAAGTGGAAGCTAAGCGTATTGCTTCTGAAGTGGACGCTATGATTGTAATAGGAGGCAGAAATAGCTCCAACACACAGAAACTCTACGAGATATGCCGAAAGGAATGTAAGAACACTTACTTTATCCAGACACTAGGCGATTTCAACCCTGAATGTGTGAATTCTGTGCGCAGCGTAGGTATTACAGCGGGGGCATCTACCCCCAATCAAATTATTGAGGAGGTTCATACTAATGTCAGAATTAAGTTTTGAACAAATGTTGGAGGAATCATTAAAAACCATACGTACAGGAGAGATTGTCACTGGTAAAGTAATCGATGTGAAAGATGATGAAATCGTCCTGAATATAGGTTATAAGTCTGACGGTATTATTCCGAGAAGCGAATATACCAATGATTCCAACGCAGATTTAAGAAATCTGGTACAGGTTGGCGACGAGATGGAAGCCAAGGTAGTAAAGGTAAACGACGGCGAGGGCCAGGTTGCTCTGTCCTATAAGAGACTGGCTGCCGACAAGGGCAACAAGAGACTGGAAGAGGCATTTGAGAACCATGAGGTTCTGACTGCAAAGGTTGCACAGGTTCTGGACGGCGGTTTAAGCGTTCTGGTAGACGAGGCCAGAGTATTTATTCCGGCAAGTCTGGTATCTGATACTTACGAGAAGGATCTGACCAAATACGCTGGTCAGGAGATCGAGTTCGTAATTACTGAATTCAATCCGAAGAGAAGAAGAGTGATCGGTGACAGAAAGCAGTTGATGGTTGCTAAGAAGGCTGAGATGCAGAAAGAGCTGTTCGAGAGAATCCACGTTGGTGATACCGTAGAGGGCGTGGTAAAGAACGTAACAGACTTTGGTGCATTTATCGATCTGGGCGGAGCAGATGGACTGCTTCATATTTCTGAGATGTCCTGGGGACGCGTAGAAAACCCGAAAAAGGTATTTAAAGCTGGCGAGCAGGTACGTGCTCTGATTAAAGATATCAGCGGCGAGAAGATTGCTCTGAGCCTGAAGTTCCCGGAGGAGAATCCTTGGGTAAAGGCAGCAGATAACTATGCTGTGGGCAACGTAGTAACCGGTCGTGTTGCACGTATGACTGACTTCGGTGCATTTGTAGAGCTGGAGCCGGGTGTAGACGCTCTGCTTCATGTATCTCAGATTTCCAGAGAGCATGTTGACAAACCGGCAGACGTACTGAGCATTGGTCAGGAGATTGAGGCTAAGGTTGTTGATTTCAACGGCGAAGACCACAAGATCAGCCTGAGCATGAAGGCTCTGCAGGCAGCTCCTGAGCAGGCAGATGTTGCAGACGTTGACATTGACGCTGTAGCAGATGCAGAGTAAAACCCATAAGGTTTGAATAGGATAAGATAATAAGGATTTTTCAGGCGGGATTTTCGTAAGAAAATCCCGCCTCCTTTTGTAAGGACTGTTCTCCGATTGCGGAGCTTTATGAACACAAAAGAGAGGCGGTAAAGGAAAAAAGCTGTGTCTGATTCCGACTACCTGCGGGAACGATATCAGAACCCGGGCTAAGGCGAAAGCGGCAGCAGGCTCAGACGCAAGAATGAACGGCTGTGAGCTTCCGGTAATTATCAATTCCGGAAGCGGAAATCAGGGGATTACGGTTTCTATTCCGGTGATTGAGTATGCAAAAGAAGTGGGAACAGATGGGGAGCACCTCCTTCGGGCTCTGGCACTTTCCAATCTGACTGCAATTCATCAGAAAACAGGTATCGGCACCTTGTCTGCCTACTGCGGAGCAGTCAGCGCGGGAGCGGGGGCAGGAGCAGGAATCGCTTATCTTTGTGGGGGAACCTATGAGGAGGTTGTTCATACAGTAGTGAATGCGCTGGCGATTGTATCCGGAATTGTCTGCGACGGGGCGAAGGCATCCTGCGCGGCCAAGGTTGCTTCTTCTGTGGACGCAGCGATTCTGGGCTACAATATGTATAAGCGAGGACAGGAATTCCGCCGCGGAGACGGAATTGTGATGCAGAATATCGAGGAAACGATCCGGGGAATTGGCCGACTGGGAAAAGACGGTATGAAAGAAACAAATGAAGAAATTATCAAGTTAATGGTTGGAGAATAAGCATTGACAGGGGGTATCCGTTTTTGGACGGATACCCCTTTTGTGTTATGAAAAAATCACGCAATTCTATATTGACATATAATATTATATGCTGTATAGTATTAGTAACAGGATATTATATAACATATAATATCGCCTGAGAAACAATATGAGATGAAGGATAATGCACAGAAAGGCGGGCCGGATATGATTTTTAATACAGGAGCAGCGCTTTTGGATGCCATTGTGCTGGCAGCTGTGTCCAGGGAGAAGGAAGGGACATACGGATATAAGATTACCCAGGATGTACGGGAAGCGATTGATATTTCTGAATCAACGCTGTATCCGGTGCTGAGGCGGCTGCAGAAGGAAGCGTGTTTGGAAACGTATGATATGGCCATTGATGGAAGAAACAGAAGATATTACCGGATTACGGAAAGCGGGAGACTGCAGCTGAATCTTTATCGGAGTGAATGGCATGTGTATTCTGAGAAAATATCCAGAATCCTTGAGGAGGCTAAGGTATGAGAAGAGCAGAATTTATGAAAGAGCTGGAATACCTGCTGCAGGATATTCCCGATGAGGAAAAGGAAGAGGCACTGGCTTATTATCGGGATTATCTGGAGGAAGCCGGTGATGAAAATGAAGAGCAGGTGATCCGGGAATTTGGAAGTCCGGAACGGGTTGCAGCGATTATTCGAAGCGATCTGGACGGCAATCTGGAAAACGGAGGAGAGTTTACAGAATCTGGGTATCAGGACGAGCGTTTCCGGGAACCGAATTACCAGGTTGCTAAGCGGATGGATTTGCCAGAGAAGAGTGCCTGGCAGCAGGAAGGAACTCATTGGCAGGAAGGAAGTTCCAGGCAGGAAAACAGAGGATATTCTGAAAACTGGAAGCAGCAGGACTTTAGGGACAGAATGTGGCTGAAGCGTCTTTTAAAGGTAGGACTTCTGCTGGTGATTCTGGGAGTGCTGGCTCCGATTTTACTGGGAGCAGGCGGAACCGTTCTGGGGATTTTGCTGGCAGCAGCGCTTCTTCTGGCTGGAGCTGTGGTTCTGATTGGAGTTCTTACAGTGACAGCTTGCCTGGGTGCAGCAGCTCTTCTGGTATGGGGAGCCGGTCTGATGTTTACAGAACCAGGAACAGGCATGATGGTTCTCGGAGCTGGTGTTGGAGCTCTGGGATTGGGGCTGATTGGAATTGTACTTTCTGTTCTGATTTATGGAAAATTTCTTCCCTGGTGCATTCGCGGTTTGGTTAATGGCATCAGCAGTCTGATCCATAGAGGAAAGTGGTGCGGACAGAAGGGCTGAAAAATGGAAAGGAGAGGAAGCCTTTGAAAAAATGGATGATAGGACTGGCGGCGGCTGGCGGAGTTTTCTGTCTGGCAGGAGTGGGAATGATTGCAGCTGGTGTTATGATGTATGGAACCGGGGGAAGACAGGCACCTCCCTGGCTTGTCCGGATTGAGGAGGATTTTTCAGCTGTTTCGGAGGAGCTGGAGGAAATTCCTGAGTGTCCGATGGAAATTGCCGCAGGAGATACCGGATCTGGGGACAAGTCAGAAGGTGCAGGCACTGCAGGAACCGCAGGCGCAAATGAGAACGCAGGGAATTCGGAAAGTGTCAAAACAGAGAGTTCGATTCCGAATGGTCAGATTTATGAAAATGTAAGGAGCCTGGAGCTGGAAACTGTGAGCGAACAGGTGCAGATAGTGGAAACTGAGGACCTGGAAGAAGGGCAGATTCAGGTGGTTCAGAGTGGAGATGGAGCAGATTATCGCGTTTATCAGGAAGGAAGAGAATTAAAAATTCGCCTGCCGCGAAATATTAGCAGAAATACCGCAGGGAACCTCAAAATGAAAGCGCTGGTGATTTCCATTCCCGTTTCCTATGAATTTGATCAGATAGAGCTTGAACATGTGGCAGGAAGCCTTTATGCAGAAAGACTTTTTGCCAGAGAGCTTTCTGTGGAGATGATTTCTGGAACAGCAGATATTGCCGGAGGCAGTGTGAAGGAACTGGAGATTGAGTGTATATCCGGAAGCTGCCGATGCATGGCAGCTGCAGAATACAGCGCTTCGGTGGAAAATATTTCCGGAGATACCAGTATTTGTCTGGCAGGAGCAGAGGATGATTTTGATTATGAAATTGAGGCTGGAGGCGGCAGTATTTATTTTAATGGGGAAGAGCAGAGGGCTTTTGAGAACAGCTGGAAGGAGAGCCATTTGAACTATCATACTGGCCGGGAGGTGGAGCTTAGCTGCGCCAGTGGAACAATTACGGTAGAATATGAGTGACTGTTCAGGAGGGCATCTTCTCGTCCGGCAAAGCCGGACAAGAAGCATCGGAGACAGTTACCAAAAAATAACAGAAATCAGGAGGAAAAGACATGGATATGAACAGAAAGCTGTATCGCTCAAATACAAACCGTATGATTTGCGGTGTATGCGGAGGAATTGGAGAATACTTAAATGTGGATCCTACGCTGGTTCGGTTGATCTGGGCCCTTGTGGCCTGCTCCGGAGCAGGCGTTGTGGCATATTTGCTGGCGGCAGTTATTATCCCCCAGGATCCGGGAAGCAGCTATTAAAGAAAACAGATATCAGCTTGGTGCAGAAAATGTTTTAAATCGGTAAAAACCGTATGAAATCAGAACATACAGGGCATACTCTTAGAAAATCATAAGGAGGATGCCCTGTTTTATGTCTAAGAATAAGAATAAACAACCATTTGACTGGAAAAATATGACACCGGAGGAAAAACTGAAATTTGAGATTGCAGAGGAGCTGGGCCTGAAGGATCGGGTTTTAGAGGGAGGCTGGAAATGTCTGACCTCTAAGGAAAGCGGGCGAATTGGAGGACTGATTGCCAGAAGGAAGCGGGAGTGGAAGCATTTGTCAGAGCAGGAACGTTCGGAGGAGCATTTGAAAAAAGAGAATGGTTAAGGGAAGCTGCGGGAGATGACTGGTACTTGTCAAATGCTCTGAAATTTTTTATAATGGGAAACGAATGAAAAACGAAGGGCTGCAGCAGGGAAAAGAAAACAGAATAGGAAACAAAACGATGGAAGAAAAGAAGTTAAGAACCGGATATACAACCGGAACCTGTGCGGCGGCTGCGGCAAAGGCAGCAGCCGTTTTTCTTTTGACAGGGAGAATAGCTGAGGAAGTTGAGGTGGAGCTTCCAGGCGGTACATTCTGCAGGCAGAGACTGGAGGTTCTAGGCGGAGGTGTTTTGCAGGCTGAAGGTGTGGAGCTTTCGGGGATTCCGGGAGCAGGCGTTTCGGAAAATCTGGCTCCGGGATGGGACAGCAAACGGCAGGTCAGCGGTTGGTTTGGCGTAAAAAAGGATGCGGGAGATGACCCAGATGTGACCCATGGCGCAGTGATCTACGCCCAGGCAGAACGTCTGGAGCAGAGAAAATGTCCGGAACGCTGCTATGAGCTGGATGAGTTTCCGGGAATATATGTAACCGGGGGACCGGGAGTCGGATTGGCAACAAGATCGGGGCTTTCCTGTCCTCCTGGATATTATGCCATCAATCCGGGGCCTCGCAGAATGATTCTGTCGGAAACAGCCCATGTATGTGCTGAGGCCGGGGAGACAGGGCCGATTTTAATTCGGATTGCGGTTCCGGAAGGAATTGGGCTGTCGGAAAAGACCTTTAATCCCAGACTGGGGATTGAGGGAGGGATTTCGATTCTTGGAACTACAGGAATTGTTAAGCCGATGAGCGAGGAAGCTTTAAAGGAAACCATTCGTCTGGATATACATATGCAGGCAGCAGCAGGAAACCAGGTGATTTTAATGGCTCCTGGCAATTACGGTGAAAAATTTTTTGAAACAGAAATGGGAATTTCTCCAGGAAAAGCTGTGCTTTGCAGCAACTATGTAAAGGCTGCGGTACAGATGCTTCAGGAGGAAGGCGTAAAAAAGGTTTTATTTGCCAGTCACGCGGGAAAGCTGGTAAAGGTATCTGCCGGTATGGAAAATACCCATTCCAGGTTTGGCGATGGCCGGATGGAACAGATGGAATGTTTGACACGGAGGGTGTACGGAGAGGAAATTCCTGATCGGGAAGGACTGTGCAGCCGTGTGCGGGAGTGTAATACAACAGATGAGGCGCTGAAATATCTTTTGGAAAAGGGGTTGGCTTCTCAGGTGCTGGAGGAAATGGCACAGGAGGCGCGCAGAGTTATGGAAGGCTGGAGCCGGGAGCTGGGCGGAGATTTGGAGGTGGCAGTGGCTGCTTTTTCTTCTGCCTGCGGGCTTACGAAATCGACAGAAAACGCAGCAGACTGTCTGAACCAGTGGAGACAGCAGGAAGGAACACAGCAATGAAGCTTGCAGTAATCAGTTTTACAAAAGCAGGAAGCGATGTATGCAGACATTTGACGGAGGAATTTCTCAGACGTGGAGAGGAATGCAGGGGCTATGTACCAGAAAAATATATAGAGGAGGGGTCAGGCCAGGACTTTATTTTTTCAGTGACGGAGCCAGTTGGAGATTGGACGGAAAAACAGTTTGCTTGGGCAGACGGACTGATCTACATAGGCGCTGCAGGAATTGCAGTGCGTTCCATTGCTCCATACCTGAAGGATAAGATGACAGATCCAGCTGTAGTGGTGGTAGATGATCAGGTTACATATGCCATTTCCCTGCTTTCCGGACATGTGGGAGGGGCAAATGCTTTGACAGAGATAACTGCCCAGATTGTGGGAGCGGTCCCGGTTATTACAACTGCTTCGGATATCAGAGGGCTGACTGCGATTGATGTCTGGGCCAGCAGCCGGGGACTCTTGATTTCTGACAGAATTCTTGCAAAGGAAACGGCAGCAGCCCTGGTCAATGGAGAACAGGTCGGTTTTTTCAGCGATTATCCTTTGGAGGATGGGGTGCCGGAAGGGTATCTTTCTAACAAAATATGCCGAAGAAATGTATGGATAACCTGTCGCTCTGCGGAAAATATTCCAGATCAGGAGGGGGCTTTGCCGGAAAACTGCAGCTTTTTAAGGTTGATTCCACGCTTTCTGTCTGTGGGAATTGGATGCAGAAAATATATATCTGAGGAAAATGTGGAGAAGGCGGTTTTTCAGGCCTTTGAACGGGCGCGCCTGGATATTCGGGCAGCAGGAATTTTGGCCAGCATTGATTTGAAGAAGGGGGAGGAAGGTATCCTGAAATTTGCAGAAAAGCAGTCTTTTCCATTTGTTACATTTTCTGCAGAGGAGCTGGAGGCTGTTAGCGGAAGCTTTACAGAATCAGAATTTGTCCGCAAAACAGCGGGAATCGGAAATGTCTGCGAACGGTCGGCTGTTCTGGCGGCCGGGGGCAGAGGAAGGCTGTGGATGAGAAAACAGTGTCTGGATGGGGTTACAGTAGCGATTGCAGAGGAAAGAAAAACAATAGGAGCAGAGCAGAAATGGAGCAGATAAAAAGCAGAGTGCTGATACTGGGAGGAACGTCAGAGGGGCGGGAGCTGTCCCGGTTTGCCCATGATATCGGACTTTCGGCAACTGTCAGCGTGGTATCTGGATACGGAGAGGAGCTTTTAGAGGAAACCAGATATGTAAAGGTTCATCAGGGAGCCCTTGATCGGGAAGAAATGGAACGCTTTTTTGAATGGATGAAGCCGGAGCTGGTATTGGATGCGACGCACCCTTATGCACGACAGGTTACAGAGCAGGCATCAGAGCTGTGCGGGAAGATGAAAATTCCCTACAGTCGGGTCCTTCGGGCTTCCCGGAACCGGAATGGGAAAGGGATTTTTCATGCCGAGGGGGCAGAACAGGCAGCAGAGATTTTAAAGCAGGATTCCCGCCCGGTGCTTTTGACCACAGGGAGTAAGGAGCTGGGAGTATTTGCGGAGGCGGAGTATTTAAAGGGAAGGCTGTTTGCGCGGGTTTTGCCGGACAGCCGGGTGATAAAAAGCTGTGAAGAAATGGGAATTCGGGGACCGGCTCTGATTGCCATGCAGGGGCCTTTTTCTGTGGAAATGAACCGGGCCATGCTGCGAAGCACGAAAGCTGGCTGGCTGGTAACAAAGGAATCAGGAAGCCGGGGGGGATTTGAAGAGAAGCTGCAGGCAGCAGAAGAATGCGGAGTATCCGTTATTATTTTGGACAGACCTGTTCAGGAGAATGGAATTTCTTTGGAGGAGGCCAGGGCGCAGATGCAAATTATGGCTGGAAAGACAGCACACGCAGCTGGAGAACCTTCAGAACAAATGGTTCATTTGACAGAGCAGGAGTTTTTTGGGAAGAAAGAGCTTTATCTTATCGGCATGGGAATGGGCGGTGCAGGACAGTTGACCCTGGAGGCAAAAAAGGCACTGGAGAGCTGTCAGCTTCTGTTTGGAGCGCCGCGGATGCTGAGGGATGTTGCTTCTCTGGCGCCAGAGGCAGAAAAGGTTCCGCTTTATCTGGCAGAGGATATCAGAAACTGGATGAAAAGCCACAGGAGAGAGAAAGAGAGCTTTCGCGCTGCTGTAGTTTATTCCGGAGACACGGGATTTTACAGTGGAAGCAGGCAACTTCTGGAGCTTTGGAAGAAGGAGAAAGCCGCGTGGCAGGTTACGGTTTATCCTGGAATTTCCTCTGTCTCTGCCCTTTGTGCAGAGCTGAAAACCTCCTGGGAGGATCTTTATCTGACCAGCGCCCATGGAAGAGACTGTGATCCGGCAGCCCTGCTGGAAAAGCATAAACGTGTATTCTTGCTGCTGGGAGGAAAGGAAACCCTGGCAGGACTTTGCAGGCGTCTTACAGAGTCTGGCTGGGGCCATGCCGGAGTCAGAGCAGGAATCTGTCTGGGCTATGAAAATCAGCAGCTTCTCCAAGATCGTGCAGACAGACTGCTTCACGTACAGGCAGAGGGGCTGGTATCTGTGATATTGGAAAAAGAATGGAGTGACACTACATATGAAGGATGAGGCATTTATCCGCGGGGCAATTCCCATGACAAAAAGCGAGGTGCGGGCAGTTTCTGTTTCCAGGCTGGAACTGAAGCCGGAGAATATTCTGTATGATGTAGGAGCAGGAACAGGCTCTGTATCTGTGGAGGCAGCCCTTTTGATTCCCAGAGGCAGAGTATATGCCTTTGAGCAGAAGGAGGAGGGCTGCAGTCTGATACAGGCCAATGCACAGCGGCATGGGGTGAAAAATATAACGGTAGTTCAGGGAAAGGCTCCGGATACCTGGGAGGGGCTTCCGGCGCCGGACTGTATTTTTATCGGAGGGAGCGGCGGGAAAATGACGGAGGTTCTGGAACGGGCCTTTGCTCTGAATCCTTCTGTCCGTGTGGTAGTCAATGTTATTGCTTTGGAAAGTCTCCATCAGATCATGGAATATTGCAGGGCGAAAGAAGTCGAGCCGGAGGTATCCTGTATTCAGGTGTCAAGAGCCTGTGTCAGAGGACGGTATCATATGATGGAAGGTCAGAATCCCGTGTATGTGATTTCTTTTGGAGGTTTGCAGAAGGAAGTGAAAAAAGAGGAAGAGGAAAACGTGGCTGAAAAAAGGCAGATTCCCCGTATTCTGATTGCCTCACCGGCCAGCGGAAGCGGAAAAACGGTGATTACGGCAGGGCTTCTTTCGCTGCTGAAAAAGCGCGGCATCGCCTGCGCTTCTTTCAAATGTGGACCAGATTATATTGATCCCATGTTTCACCGGCAGGTTTTGGGAATTCCATGCTGCAATTTGGACAGATTTTTCCTGGACAGAGAACAGGTCAGGAATCTGTTTCTGGAAAAAACAAAAGAGGCAGAGCTTGCAGTGACAGAGGGCGCTATGGGATATTATGACGGAATAGGAGGAACGACATTTCAGGCCAGCGCCTGGGAAATTGCGGATATTACGGAGACTCCGGTGATTCTGGTTGTAGATGGAAAGGGAAGCAGCCTGTCTGTGGTAGCCCAGATTCACGGTTTTTTGACCTTTCGTCCGGACAGCCGGATTGAGGGCGTTATTTTAAACAGAACTTCTCCGGAAATGGTGAAGCGGCTGAAGCCGCAGCTGGAGGCTTTGGGGATTTCCTGTATCGGCGCGGTTCCTGTCTGTGAGGAAGCAAAGCTGGAAAGCCGTCATCTGGGACTTACAATTCCTCAGGAGCAGGAAGCTCTCAGGGAACGGCTGGAGGCGCTGGGAGACAGGCTGGAGGAGTGGCTGGATATTTCGGAAATTCTGCGGATAGCCAAAGGCGCGCAGGCGCTTGTGGATGCAGCGAAAGAGAAGAAGGCTCCGGGTACAGTCCAGGAAATTCAGGCAAAGCCTCTGAGGCGAATGGGAGTTGCCCTTGATGAAGCTTTTTGCTTTTACTATGAGGAAAATCTAGAGTTTCTTCAGGAACATGGATGGGAGCTGGTTTTCTTCAGTCCGCTGCGGGATCAGCACCTTCCCCCGGCACTGGACGGAATTTTGCTGGGAGGAGGATATCCGGAGGTTTATGCAGGGCAGTTAAGTGCCAATGTGTCCCTGCGGACAGAGATTGCACAGGCGGCAGCGTCTGGTGTGAAAATTCTGGCGGAGTGCGGCGGATTTTTGTATCTTCACCAGAAGCTGGAGGGAATGGATCAAAAATTCTATCCCATGACTGGTGTGCTGGAAGGAGAGGGCTTCCGGAGAGAGCGTATGACCAGATTTGGATATATTTCTCTGGAGGACAGGGAAAACGGAACAGTGACCGGAACGTCAGGAAGCATCCGGGGACATGAATTCCATTATTGGGACAGCACGAATACGGGAAGGGCCATGTATGCCAGAAAGCCAGCTTCCCAGAGAGGCTGGGACTGTATGATTCGGACCGAAACCATACTGGCAGGCTTTCCCCACCTGTATTACCGCTCTGCTCCGGAATGGATCCTGCAGTTTCTGAACAGGGAGGATGACCGATGATGCATTTGATTACCGGCGGAAGCGCCAGTGGAAAGTCAGCTTATGCAGAGAAAATGGCAGTGGGGGCCGGAGAAAAATCAAGATATTACCTGGCAACCATGAAGCCCTGGGGAAAGGAAGGACAGGAGCGGGTGGAGAAACACCGGAATATGCGGGCGGGAAGGGGATTTACAACCGTAGAATGTTATACTTGCATAGAACAGGCGGCCCTGTCCTTTGGAGAAGAGCAGCCTGAGAATCGAGTGATTCTTCTGGAATGTATGTCCAACCTGGCGGCGAATGAACAGTTTGAAGAAGGCGGCAGCGACCAGGAAATTCTTACCCGCATGAAGCGAGGAATCCGAAGCTTGCAAAAACAGGCGGAAACCCTTATCATAGTAACCAATGAAGTGTTTTCCGACGGGGTGTCTTATGAACCGGAGACAGTCCGTTATCTTCGGCTGATGGGAGAAATCAATGCTTTTTTGGCCCGGGAAGCCGATTGGGTAACGGAAGTTGTGTTTGGGATTCCTGTTGTATGGAAGTCGGGACAGAGGGAAAATGAAAACGAGGAATGAGACAGATATGAATGAGCAGAGAGAAAATGGGAAAATAGGTGGTCTGGCAGAAAGCCTTGTGATTGCATTTTCCATGTATTCCAGAATTCCCATGCCTATGGTTGCATGGACGGAAAAGGGAATGAAATATGCACTCTGCTTTTTTCCTGCAGTGGGGATCGCAGTTGGGGCTGCAGTGGCGGCATTTTGGCAGTTGTCCCGCCTTCTGGGACTGGGGGATTTGTCCCGCCTTTGCGTGGAAACTGCTCTGCCTCTTCTGATTACCGGAGGAATTCACATGGACGGATTTCTGGATACGGTAGATGCAAGAAGCTCCCATCAGAGCAGGGAGAGAAAGCTGGAAATTTTAAAGGATCCTCATGCAGGAGCATTTGCCATTGCAGGATGCGGCGTCTACCTGCTTTTTTATGCGGCCGCTTTTTCGGAGCTGAGTCCAGAGGCATTTCCCGGTATAGCAGGTGTTTTTGTAATGTCACGAGCATTAAGTGGTTACTCCGTTGTGACATTTCCAAAAGCAAAAAAAGACGGGCTTGTTACTGCCTTTGCAAAGGGCGCCAGCCAGGCGCCTGCAGCTGTTTCTGGAATTTTGCTGTGCTGGCTTGTAGGTGGTTTTTTCTGGATTTTGCTTACTGGCGGACTTGTTATGGCTCTGGCAGCAGGGGCAGGGGCGGCAGCGGCATTCCTTTGGTATCGCCGCATGGCTCTTTGGGAATTTGGCGGAATTACAGGGGATCTGGCAGGATATTTTCTTCAAATGGCGGAGCTTTTTATGATAGGAGCAGCGGCACTTGCTGGATAACATGAGAAAAGGCAGGAGCAGAGAGATGATTTTGATTATTGGAGGCAGTTTTCAGGGCAAAGAGGAATTTGCAAAAAAACTGATCGGACAGCAAAAGGGCGGAGAGGAAAACTGGGAGCAGCTGGTGTGCCGCGGAGATGAGCCCTGGCAGAAGGCGCTGGAAAAACCGTGTTTGGTGAATTTTCATGGTTTTATCCGTCAGCTGCAGGAAACAGAGGAGGCAGAGAAGTTTCTTTGTCAGGTACTGAAGTCAGAACCATTGCTGATTACCATGGATGAGGTTGGATGCGGGATTGTTCCGCTGAAAAAGGAAGAACGGGATTACAGAGAGGCTGTGGGACGGGCAGGACAGAAGCTGGCGGCAGCAGCCCGGGAGGTCTGGAGAGTTCAGTGTGGTATTCCTGTCAGAATCAAGGAATAAGAAGTGGAGATGAAAAATGGAACATATCTGGGCCCTGTGGGGCGGATTCGTACTGGATTTTTTGATTGGAGATCCTCAGGACTGGTGGCATCCGGTGAGAAGCATTGGGTGGCTGATTGGGGCGCTGGAAAAACAGCTTCGGCGGATTTTTCCGCGGACGAAGCAGGGGGAGCTGGCAGCAGGAGCAGCTTTGGTGTTTTTTACAGCAGGGATCTCTACGGGCGTGGCTGCCCTGATTTTGTGGGCGGCAGGGCGGATTCATCCGCTGCTGCGCTTTCTGGTTATGTGTGTCATGTGCGGACAGCTTCTGGCTGCCCGTTCCCTGGAAAAAGAAAGCGGAAAGGTGAGGCTTTTTCTGGATCAGGGAGATACCGAAGGGGCCAGACAGGCTGTTTCCATGATAGTGGGGCGTGATACAAAACGACTGACAGAAGAGGGAATTGCCAAAGCAGCAGTAGAAACTGTGGCAGAAAACGCTTCAGACGGAGTGATAGCGCCGCTTTTGTGGATGCTGGTATTGGGACCGCTGGGAGGCTTTTTTTATAAGGCAGTGAATACTATGGATTCTATGGTTGGCTATAAAAATGACCGTTACCTGTATTTTGGAAGAGCGGCTGCTTATACCGATGATGCAGTGAACTGGATACCAGCCAGACTGACTGCTTTTTTCTTCGTCCTGGCAGCCTGGATGCTTCCTGGTATGGATGGGAAAGAGGCCTGGAGGATCTGGAGACGGGATCGGCGGTGTCATAAAAGTCCCAATTCTGCACAGCCGGAGGCAGCCTGCGCCGGCGCTTTGGGGGTACAGCTGGCTGGAGATGCCTGGTATTTTGGGGTGCTTCATAAAAAGCCTGTGATTGGAGATGCAAAACGTCCGGTTGTGGCAGAGGATATCCGGCGGGCTTCCCGTCTTATGTATACAGCATCTGCGTCAGCTTTGGCAGCAGGTACGGCAGCAGCAGTTTTTCTGGCCTTTCTGTAGAAGCTTGTGGAAAGAATGTGTGTCCGCTGTAAGCGGGCAAGAAGATGCATGGCTGAACGGTTACAGAATTTTGCCGCAGGAGATTAATATGCTGGAGGAAATCATGACATCAGAATACAACATAAAATCAGCCCTTCGGGAATCGCCGGCTGGAGGACACGGCGGTGATATTTACCGGAATTCCGTAGACTGTGATTTTTCCATAAATTTAAATCCTCTGGGAATGCCGGATGCAGTAAGAGAGGCATTGAAAAAAAGCATGGAGCGATGGGAGCGGTATCCGGATCCTTTGTGTCAGCAGCTGACAGAGGCCATTGCACAGAAATACCAGATTCGAGCGGAAACGATCCTCTGTGGAAATGGGGCGGCGGATCTGATTTTTCAGGCAGTATTGGCAGAGCGGCCGAGAAGGGCCCTGGTGCTTTCCCCGTCCTTTTCTGAATATGAACAGGCTTTGCGGGCATTTGACTGTCAGATTTGTGTATTTCCGTTGAAGCCGGAGGACGGGTTTGTTCCAGATATGGACAGGCTGACAGAGGCGGTGGCGGACGTTTCCGGAAAAAAAGTAGATATGGTGTTTTTCTGCAACCCCAACAACCCGTCAGGTATTGCAGTGAAAAGAGAACAGGTAGAAAAGCTGGCGGCCTTCTGTCTGAGGCACCAGGTCAGACTGATACTGGATGAGTGCTTCTGTGAATTCCTGGAGAGTCCCTGGCAGATTACCATGATGGGGCTGACAGAGGATTATCCAAACCTGGTAATTCTCCGGGCATTTACGAAAACCTATTCTATGGCCGGACTTCGATTGGGCTTTGCCGTCTGTTCAGATGAGAGGCTTTTGAAAACCATGGCAGCTCTGCGGCAGCCCTGGAGTGTGTCTCTTCCCGCTCAGGAGGCAGGTGTGGCGGCCCTTTCGGTTCCTGAGACTTATCTGGAGAAAACCAGGAGGCTTCTAAGGGAGGAACGGCCGTTTTTAAAAAAGGGGCTGGAGGAGCTGGGGTATCGGGTATTTGATTCCATGGCAAATTTTCTGCTGTTTTACGATCCGCAGGAGGATGCCCACAGTCTCTGGGAGCTTTGCAGACATCAGAAAATTCTTATTCGTGACTGCCGGAATTTTTCCGGACTTGGTCCCGGATATTATAGAATCTGCATTCGCAGCAGAGAAGAAAACAGCCGTCTTTTAAGGGTTTTGGGGGAGCTGGAGAAGTATGGGAACAGGGGCTGAAAAAGCCGGAAGGGAGAAGGATGTCTATGAATTTATATCGAATTATCCTGGTAGATGATGAGGAAGAGGTACGCAAGGGTATTATCCGTAAAATTGACTGGGAAGCTCTGGGGTTTCAGGTAGTGGGCGATGCAGAAAACGGGCAGGATGCTCTGGAAAAAATTGAACAGCTGGAGCCAGATGTGGTAATGACAGATATTCGGATGCCTTATATGGACGGTTTAACGCTGACCTCCTGGATCCGGCAGAAATATCCTTCTGTAAAGGTTTTGATTTTTTCCGGATTTGATGATTTTGAGTATGCGCAGAAGGCAATTAAGCTGAATGTAACAGAGTATATTTTAAAGCCGGTGAATGTGGAGGAGCTGACCCGGATTTTAAACAGAGTCAGGGAGAATCTGGATCAGGAAATTGAACAAAGACGAGATGTAGATCGGCTGCGGGAAAGTTATTTAAGCAGTCTTCCCATACTCAGAGAGCTGTTTTTAAACGATATGGTAAGGGGCAATATGCCGGCAGAGAATATCAGGCAAAAGCTGGAGGAGTATAAAATTGATATTTTAGGGGCAGAAAAATGGCTGACTGCGGTAATTAATGTAGAGAACGAAGCATCAGAGGAAACGGGGCTGACGCTTCATCAGGAAAAAGAACTGATTCCTATTTCTGTAAAGAGTCTTCTGGAAGATAATCTGAAGGATTACTGCCGGTTTATGGCATTTAACTCAGCAGTGGGAGTTACGCTGATTGCAGCAGTTGATGGAGAGAGAAAGCAGACCTCTCTGATTGATCTTCTGGGGGATATCTGCAAGGAAATCAAGAGAATACTGCAGGTTACGGTTACGATTGGAATTGGATATTTCAGCAGAGAGCTGGAACAGCTTCCGGCTGCTTACCAGTCAGCAGTTGACGCACTGGGGTATCGGGAAATCGTGGGAACCGGGAAAACCATTTACATCAATGATATGGAGCCGGTCAGCCGCGGAAAGCTGCAGCTGGAAACCCGGGATGAGGCTGATTTGATTGCAGTAGTGAAATTTGGAACCCGGGAAAAAATTGAAGCGGCAGCCAAAAACTTTGCTGCCCGTATGGAAGGGGCAAGGGTGCATATGCGCCAGCTGCAGGTATATCAGATGTCGATTATTAACTGTCTGATCCGTCTGATGCAGCAGCAGGATTTGGAGCTTGGCACCATGTTTGGAACAGATGAAATGTACGGAAAGGTTATTTATGGAAACATGAAGCCAGAGGAATTTGCATCTGTGATTACGGAAGTAGGATGCCGGATGAATGAGGCCATGAACCGGGAGCGGGATAAGACGGCCAAGAAGGTGATTCTGGAAGCAAAGCAGTATATTCTGGATCATTATCAGGATCCGGAGCTTTCGGTAGATGTTATGTGCCGCCAGCTGCACATGAGCCCGGCTTATTTTTCCACAGTATTTAAACGGGAGACAGGTCAGACGTATATTGCCTATCTGACAGAGGTGCGTCTGGATAAGGCGGTGGAGCTGTTAAATACCACAGATGATAAGACCTATGTGATCGCCCAGAAGGTGGGGTATCAGGAACAGAATTATTTCAGCTATGTTTTCAAAAAAAGGTTTGGCATATCTCCCACCAAGTTCAGGGGAAGCCAGCATTAGACTGGCCCAAAGCGGCGATTCGGGAGAAGAAAAGGGGGAACTATGGAGCAGCCACAGAAGAAAGAGTTTTTCTCCAGAGGGAGTATCCGGTACACCATATTTGTATATTTCACAGTCAGCGCTCTGGTGATTATTCTTCTTACCGGTATGTCCCTGTATGTCCGTCTTTCCGGACAGCTGAAGGAAACGGTCAGAAATGAAAACCAGGTGCTTTTAAGCCAGGTAAATCGTTCCGTGGATGCATATCTGAGGACAATTATGAAGCTGTCAGATTCCCTGTATTATGGGGTGATTAAAAATGCAGATCTGTCTTCAGGAACAGTCAGCAGTGAGCTTACTCTTTTGTACGATAACAATAAGGATGAGATTTCCAATATTGCCCTTCTTTCAAAAGAAGGAAAACTGATTGAGGCTGTGCCGGCGGCGAGACTGAAAAACGATATCGATGTGACACAGGAGCAGTGGTTTTCGGCAACCCTGGATCGGCCGGACAACATGCATTTTACCAAGCCTCATGTCCAGTATATTTTTGACAATAATGAAAAACAGTATCGTTGGGTGATTTCTCTGACAAGAGCGGTGGAGATTACAGACGGCACTTCCACGGAGCAGGGGGTTTTGCTGATTGACATTACCTATGCCAGCTTAAAGCAGCTGCTGGATAATGTTACCCTGGGAAACGAGGGGTATCTGTATATGGTCGGCAGTAACGGACAGTTGATTTATCATCCGAAAATGCAGCTGATTGATGCCGGACTGGCAGAGGAAAATCTGAAGCAGGCAGCCGTATACCGGGACGGAAGCTACCGGGAGGAATACCAGGGAGAGGTTCGTGAGATTACAGTGAAATCTGTAGGCTACACAGGCTGGAAGCTGATTGGCGTTACGCCGGAGCGGGGGTTTTCTTTAAATAATTTAAAAACAAATCTGTTTGTGGTTTTTGTAAGCGCCTTTTTCCTGTTTATTCTTGCCCTGATTAATGCCTATATTTCTAACAGGATCACAATTCCGATTCAAAAGCTGGAGGAATCAGTGGGAGAGCTGGAGGCAGGAAAACTGGATACCCAAATTTACATAGGCGGTTCCTATGAGATTCAGCATCTGGGGCGCTCTATTGGTGACATGGCTGCGCGGATTCAAAAACTCATGGATGATATTGTAGCAGAACATGAATCAAAGCGGAAGAGCGAATTTGACACGCTCCAGTCACAGATTAACCCGCATTTTCTCTATAACACACTGGATATTATCGTCTGGATGATTGAAAATGAACAGAAGGCTGAGGCAGTCAAAATCGTTACGGCTCTGGCTCGCTTTTTCCGCATCAGCTTAAGCAAGGGAAAAAGTATTATTACAGTCCGGGATGAACTGGAGCATGTTCGAAATTATCTGATGATTCAGCAGATGCGGTTTAAAAACAAGTTTGAATATAAAATCGACGCAGATCCGGAATCTCTGGATTTGGCCAGTCTGAAGTTAATGCTGCAGCCTCTGGTGGAAAATGCCATTTACCATGGAATGGAATTTATGGATGGAGATGGTGAGATTCTGATACAGGCCCGTCTGAAAGATGGGGAACTGTGGTTTACGATCCAGGATAATGGACTGGGAATGCCTCTGGAGCAGGCTGAGTCTCTTTTAAGCCACGGGGCGCCAGTTCACAGCAGTGCAGGAAGGGGTTCTGGAATCGGCGTGAAAAATGTTAATGAGCGAATCCGGCTGTATTTTGGAAAAGAATATGGTTTGTCCATTTTTTCAGAGCCGGATGAGGGAACGACTATTCACATTCATCTTCCGGCAGTACCTTATGAGGAGATTCTGAAAAAGGAGCGGCAATGAATACAAAAAAAGGAAAAATAGTATGGTTTCTTTATGTGGTCCTGCTGGTTTTTCTGTTTCTGGCATCTTCTACAGATCTGATTATTAAAGAAAAGAAAAACGAAATTTTTCCAATTTCCGTTGTGATAGAGGATACGGATGATGCGGACTATGTAAACTTCAGAAAGGGCATGGAGCTGGCAGCATCGGAGCTGAATGCTGACGTGAGCTTTATTACACTTTATGATAAAAATGATCTGGAGCAGCAGCGGGCTTTAATGGAACGGGAGCAGCAGGACAGTGCAGGAGCTCTGATTGTATCGCCAGTTAATGAAGAAAAAATGGAGAAAGACATTTCAGGAAGCCGCCTGAATATCCCTGTTGTTCTTCTGAACACCCGGCTGGAGACTTCCTCTGCGGCCTGTGTGGCAGCGCCGGATTATGTGGAAATGGGACGGCGTCTGGCAGAACAGATTGCAGCCTCCCATGAACGGCGGATTCCGGTTTGTCTTGTGGGAGAGGCAAGCAGAACGATTGCCTCCGTAAAATTTGAAGAGGGGATTCGAGAGGTTCTGGAAGATCTTGGACAGGAGGTACTTTTATATGAAAAGTCGGAGGAGGAGAATTACCAGGCTTTGTTGGGGCGGGTATTTCAGATGAAATGGCAGAGTCTTGTTTTTGTGGCTTTGGACCAGGAGAGCCTTACAGGTCTGGCCAGAATTTTTGAAGACAGTATCCGTCTTCAGGCATATGCAGATGGCCTGTACGGAAGGGGAACCAGTCTGGCAGTTTTAAACGCGCTGGATCGGGGAACCATTGATGGGCTTTGTGTAACAGACGATTTTGGAATCGGCTATCAAAGTGTGGCAAGCGCAGTGGAGGCAGCAAGAAGCGGACGGTGCAGAATCAAAATTTGCCCCCAGGAGAGCTACTACATTGAACGGAAGGATCTGAGGACGGAGGAATTTGAAAAAATGCTGTACCCGATTGAGTAGAAGGGAAAAGGAGAAGTGGGGTTATGACAGGAAAAAAGGGGCTGTTTGCATTATGTCTGGCACTTTGCTGTGGGATTTTTGTCAGCGGATGTCAAGTAGGAAAGACGGAGGAAAAAAAGAATTCTATCCGCATCGGAGTCAGTCTGTATCGGGGCGATGATACCTTTATTAATAATATCCGGAGCGAACTGGAAAAGCAGGCCAAAAGCTATGAACAGCAGACAGGAATCCGGGTTACCTTGGATATTGAGGATGCTAAGGGAAATCAGAATACTCAGAACAATCAGGTAGAGCGCTTTATTTCCCTGGGCTGCGATGTGCTTTGTATCAATCCTGTAGACAGAACCAATGCAACGGTAATGATTGATAAGGCGATGACGGCTCAGGTTCCCGTTGTATTTTTCAACCGTCAGCCGGTGGAAGAGGATATGGATCGATGGGATCAGCTGTATTATATTGGCGTGGAGGCAAAGGAATCAGCTGTGATCCAGGGAACCATTCTGGTGGATCATTATAAAAAGAATCCCGAACTTCTCGATCAAAATGGAGACGGTGTTGTCAGTTATGTGCTTTTAGAGGGAGAAAGCAGTCACCAGGATGCGGTGATTCGGACGGAGTGGGCGATCCGGACTCTGAAGGAGAACGGAGTTCCGGTGGAGAAGCTGACCGGCGGAATTGCCAACTGGGAGAGAAGTCAGGCTTCTGCCTTGATGGAGCAGTGGCTGGAGGCTTACCCGGAGCAGATTGAACTGGTAATCAGCAATAACGATGATATGGCTCTGGGGGCGATTGATGCCATGGAGCGGATTGGAGCTGAAAATATTCAGGTGGTAGGAATTGACGGTACGGTTCCAGGAATTGAGGCAGTAGAAAATGGGAAAATGCTGGGAACGGTTTCCAGCGACAAAGAACGATTTGCCTGGGCGATGTTTTCTATTGCGGCAGATAAGGCGATGGGGCAGTCTGTGCGGGAGGAATTAAAGCTGGAACAGGGAAAATATTATCGATGTCCCCAGAAAATTATCGAAAATAGATATGAAAATTAGAAAAAAACGAAAAAAATTTATAATACTGCGAAGAAAAATTATAGAAAATATTACAAAAAAGAGTTATAATACATATGTCGGTGAGACAAAATGACGAAAGCCGACAGATTACGCGAAACAAATCACGCGAATGTAAAGGGAGGTAATTACAATGAGATTAACAAGAAAAGTTATGGCATTGGCAATGGCGTCTACAATGGCAGTGTCCCTGACCGCATGCGGCGGCGGCAAGGCAGCTGAGACGACTGCAGCACCGGCAGCAGCTGAGACGACTGCAGCAGCAACTGAGGCAGCAAAAGAAGCCGAGACTACTGCAGCTGCAGCAGAGGAGAGTGTTGCAGCCGGTGGAAACATTGGTGTCTGCATTTACAAATTTGATGACGCTTTCATGACTACATACCGGAATGCTCTGCAGGAGATTCTGGAAGGTAAGGGTTATACTGTAACTTTCATGGATGGTAAGAATGACCAGGCTGAGCAGAACAACCAGATCAATAACTTTATTGCACAGGGTGTTGACGCTCTGATTATTAATCCGGTTATGACCTCAGCAGCAGATCAGATTATCGCTACCGTTAAGGATGCAGATATCCCGACTGTTCTGATTAATCGTGAGCCGACCGCTGAGCAGATGTCTGCTTATGAGAAACTGGTTTATGTTGGATGTGACGCACGTCAGTCCGGTACCATGCAGGGCGAACTGATTCTGGAGACCGAGACCAAGGGCGATATCAACGGCGACGGCAAGATTTCTTACATTATGATTCAGGGTGACCCGGAGAACGTAGATGCTCAGTATCGTACCGAATTCTCTGTAAAGGCTCTGACGGACGCAGGTATGGAAGTTGAGCAGCTTGACCTGCAGCGTGGTGACTGGGATCGTAACAAGGGCCAGGAAATCGCACAGAATGACCTTGCTAAATTCGGAGATGAGATTGAAGTTGTTTTCTGTAACAACGACGATATGGCTATCGGTGCACTGCAGGCAATTCAGGCAGCAGGCAGAACTGTAAACAAAGATATCTACCTGGTAGGTGTTGACGCTCTGGACGCAGCTCTGAACGAGGTTGCAGCAGGCAACATGACCGGTACTGTTTTAAATGATGCAAACGGTCAGGCTGAGGGCGCTGTAGAGGCTATGGAAGCTCTTCTGGGCGGAAAGACCTATGCATCTGGCGAGCAGTCCATTTACGTAGACTACGTAAAGGTTACTCCGGAGAACGTAGCTGATTTCCAGTAAGTTATGTAAAAAAGATATGATACAGGGTGTGTGTGCGTATGGCGCACGCACCCTTTTTAAGAAAATAGCAGAATTTGCAGTTGGGAATGGTACTTTGCTGTAAAGTTTCCTTTGCCGGACAGGATGGAGGCAGCAGGAAACAGAATAAACAAAGGGGGTCAGAAAAGTGTCAGATTATCGTTTGGAAATGCATAATGTCGTAAAGACATTTCCAGGCGTAAAGGCGTTGGATGGTGCACAGCTTCAGCTGCGTCCGGGAACGGTACATGCTCTGATGGGAGAAAATGGTGCCGGAAAGTCCACCCTGATGAAGTGCATGTTTGGTATCTACCACATGGACGAAGGGGAAGTCATTTACGAGGGAAAAAAGGTACAGATTAAAGGGCCGCTGGATGCTCTTAACCGCGGAATCGCTATGGTTCATCAGGAGCTTCAGCCGATTCCGGAAAGAAGTATCGGAGAAAATATTTTCGTAGGACGGTATCCTACCAAAAAGATTGGTCCGATTACTGTGGTGGATCATGAAAAAATGTATGCAGATGCAGCAAAGGTGCTGGAGGAGGTTCATCTGAACTTTGATCCCAGAGCAAAACTTGGAAGTCTTTCTGTATCTCAGATGCAGCTGGTAGAAATTGCCAAGGCAGTTTCTGCAGATTGTAAAGTACTTATATTAGACGAGCCGACCTCTTCCCTGACTGCGGCAGAGGTAGAGGCGCTGTTTACAATTATCAATGAGCTTCGCGACAAGGGCGTCAGCATGGTTTATATTAGCCATAAAATGGACGAGATCCTGCGAATCAGCGACGATGTTACTATCATGCGAGATGGTCAGTATATCGGAACTTGGGAAGCGAAAGATTTAACAACAGATTTTATTATAACGAAAATGGTAGGACGTGAGCTTTCCGACCTGTATCCGACCCGTTCCAATACACCGGGTGAGGTTGTTTTCAAGGTGGAAGACTTTACATCCATTAATCCCAAGAGTTTCCGTCATGCCAGCTTTGAGCTGCGTAAAGGCGAGATTCTTGGTGTAGCCGGTCTGGTAGGAGCCCAGCGTACAGAGCTGATGGAAGGACTCTTTGGTCTTCGCAGCCATACCACTGGTAAAATTACATATAAGGGAAAAGAGCTTGTGATTAATCAGCCGAAGGATGCCATCAATAACGGTATCGCCATGCTGACGGAGGATCGCCGGGCAACCGGTATTCTCGGAGTTCTTTCGATAGCGGATAATGTTTCCATTTCATCTCTGAATCAGTATCTGATTGGCGGAGTGATGCTGGATGATGCAAAAATTGAAAAGCTGGTTCAGGATAATGTGGCAAAGCTTTCCATTAAAACACCGTCATCTAAGACTCAGATTCAGTCTCTTTCCGGCGGTAACCAGCAGAAGGTGCTGATCAGCCGCTGGCTGGCAAATGATCCGGATGTGTTTATCATGGATGAGCCGACGCGCGGTATCGACGTAGGTGCCAAGTATGAGATTTACTGTATTATTGCTGAGATGGCAAAACAGGGTAAGAGCATTATTATGATTTCTTCTGAAATGTCTGAACTGATTGGTATGTCTGACCGGGTTATGGTAATGTGCGACGGTCGGGTAACCGGATTTATTGACGGTGATAAGGCAAATCAGGAAAATATCATGGCGCTGGCTACCAAGTTTGAATAAGAAGGAGACATTATTATGCAAAAATCATTTGATATAAAAAAATTTCTGTCAAATAATGCGATCATTATTCTGATCTGTATTCTGGCAGTTTTTACCGGAGCAGTTACAAAAAACTTTTTTACGGTAAACAACTTTAAGAACCTGGTTGTAAACGTATCCCCGCGTTTTATCATTGCCTGCGGCGTATCCGGATGTCTGATTACCAAGGGTACCGACCTGTCAGCGGGCCGTGCAGTGGGTCTGGCAGCATGTATTTCTGCTATGATGCTGCAGAGCATGGATTATGCGGCACGTATGTTCCCGTGGATGCCTGACATTCCGTGGCCGGTTGCCCTTATTGTTGTTATGGCAATCATGGGTGGATTTGGTGCCATCAACGGTGTTGTTATCGCTATGCTGAAGGTTCCTCCGTTTATCACTACTCTGGGTATGCAGACAATTATTTACGGTCTCTGCTCCCTGGTTACCGATAACCAGCCGATGGGCGGATACAAGAAGAGCTACCTGAAGGTTGCAAGCGGCTCAGTAGGACCGATTCCTTATCTGCTGATTTTCGCTATTGTAATAGGTGCTTTTTTCTGGTTCTTATATAATAAGACCCGTCATGGTAAATATATGTACGCAATCGGCGGCAACGAAAGCGCTGCGCAGGTAGCAGGTGTAAACGTAACGGCTTCCCTGATTCGTATTTACGTTCTGGCTGGATGTATGTATGCTCTGGCAGGCTTCCTGGTAGGTGCAAAGGCCGGAGGCGCTTCTACTGCAACAGGTATGGGCTATGAGCTGGAGGCAATTGCTGCATGTACCATCGGCGGCGTATCTGCAAACGGTGGTGTTGGTAGTGTCGGCGGTATTCTGGTCGGCGTACTGGTATTTGAAATCCTGAAGATCTGTCTCCAGTTTTTGGGTGTGGATCCGGCATATACCTATATTGCGCAGGGTCTTGTAATCATCATTGCAGTTGCACTCGATCTGCGTAAATATCTCGCAAAGAAATAATAGACTGGTGTGATTGACAGAATGGAAGAAAATTTACAGAAAAAAATAGAGACTATATCTCAGGCAGATACGGTCTCTGATAAAGAAGCTGTCCTGGAAGAACCACCTCGGCAAGTAAACAAATTGTATGAGAATTTTCGCCATATACCCTTGAACTATCTGGATAGTTTTATTGCCGGATGTATCGTTCTTCTGATTTTGGTTGTGGTGATTGGTATTTTTCAGGCAGTGAACTAAGAAACCCCCCGGACGTTCAGCGCTTCCGGGGGTTTTCTTTGCTTAACCTGCTGTTCTGGTATTCTCCGGAAAAGGTGACATCGCGGCCAAACCATGAGGGCGGGATAAAGGCTTCGGCCTCCTCCACAGAGGAAAATTCCACCTCAGCCAGCATAAGTCCCTCATATGTGCCAGAGAACACATCCAGTTCAACCTGCAGTGCGCTTCCTTCCAGCTGCCTTTTGTAGCGTTTTTTCGTCAGAATGATGCCGTCGGCCTTAGAAATCAGGTGATGATAGGCTGCTTCATTCAGGGGAAGGTTGTACTCCTCCCGGGCAAGAAGTCCTTTGGATTTGTAGGTCATATAGTATTTATCGCCGTCTCTTCGCACCCGTACCACAGGATCCGTGCAGAGATAAGCCTGCTCGATGGAGCGGCAGTCCCAGGACAGATAATCCTCTGGAGGTGCAGATACCAGGTATTTCCGTTCAATTTCCAAAAATAATCCCTCCATTTGCTTTGATGATACCAGATTATAGCGGAAATAAGGCAAAAAAGAAAGGGATTGGAGGCTAAAATGTATTTTTTCGGTCAAAAGTCAGGAAAAATACTGGAATTATACGAAAAATAGGACTGGTAATTAAGAAAAGACTATGATATAATGCTATCTTGAAGTGTGGCGCCCTGCCGTGACGACCATACATAGATGTAAGGAGGAAACTTGAAATGAGTTTACAAGTAGAAAAGTTAGAAAAGAACATGGCGAAATTGACCGTAGAAGTACCGGCAGAGCAGTTCGAGGCAGCTCTTAAAACTTCTTTCCAGAAGAATAAGAACAAGTTCAGCATTCCTGGCTTCCGTAAGGGAAAAGCTCCCCAGGCAATGGTTGAGAAGATGTATGGTGTCGGTGTTCTTTACGATGACGCAATTGATACACTGTTAGATTCCACCTACGCAGACGCTGTCAAGGAGAGCGGACTGGAGATCGTTTCCAGACCGGAGATCGGCATTGAGCAGATTGAGAAAGGCAAGACCTTCATTTACACAGCACTGGTAGCAGTAAAGCCGGAAGTAACTCTGGGCGAGTACAAGGGTGTTGAAGTGGAAAAGGCAAAACCGGAAGTAACCGATGCTGACGTTGAGGCTGAGTTAAAGAAGGTTCAGGATCAGAACTCCAGAATGGTAAACGTTGAGGATCGTGCAGTTGAGAACGGAGACCATACTGTGATTGACTTTGAGGGCTTTGTAGACGGACAGCCTTTCGAAGGCGGCAAGTCTGAGGCTTATCCGCTGGTAATCGGCTCTCACTCCTTCATTGATACCTTTGAAGAGCAGCTGATTGGCAAGAATATCGGTGATGAAGTAGAAGTGAACGTAACCTTCCCGGCTGAGTATCATGCAGCAGAGCTGGCAGGAAAGCCGGCTGTATTTAAGGTAAAGATCCACGAGATCAAGACTAAGGAGCTGCCGGAGCTGAACGATGAGTTCGCAGGTGAGGTTTCTGAGTTTGAGACCATGGATGAATATAAATCCGATATCCGGGCAAAGCTTGCAGAGACAAAGCAGCAGCAGGCTACTACTGAGAACGAGAACAACGTAGTAGAGAAGGTTGTTGAGAATGCTTCTATGGAGATTCCGGATGCAATGATCGACGAGCAGGTTCGCGAGATGATCAATGACTATGCACGCAGAATGCAGAGCCAGGGTATTTCTCTGGAGCAGTATATGCAGTTCACCGGCATGACCATCGAGAAGCTGCAGGAGCAGTCCCGTCCGCAGGCTGAAAAGAGAATCCGTACCCGTCTGGTTCTGGAGGCTGTTGTTGCAGCTGAGAACATTCAGGTATCTGATGAGGCTGTAGACGCTGAGATCGCTAAGATGGCAGAGACCTACAAGATGGAAGCTGACAAGGTAAGAAGCATTATGGGCGAAGCCGGTATCGCTCAGATGAAAGAGGATATGGCTGTTCAGGAGGCAGTAGACTTCCTGGTAGCAGAGGCTAATCTGATTTAATTAAGATATTTCAAAAGACAGAGGCGGGTTTCCGGTACAGCCGGGAACCTGTATCTGTATCAGGATTTTTGTATCATAGGACGCACGTTCCTATGAAGCAGGGACGCTCCGCGAGGATGCGCCGAAGCATATTCTTTTTCACGGAATTTGCAGAAAGAAAGAACAGGAGGATTTGACCATGGCATTAGTACCTTATGTGATTGAGTCAACCAGCAGAGGAGAACGTTCTTACGATATTTATTCCCGTTTATTAAAAGAGAGAATTATTTTCCTTGGAGAAGAAGTCAATGATGTTTCTGCCAGCCTGGTAGTTGCACAGCTTCTGTTCCTGGAGTCTGAGGATCCAGGCAAGGATATTAACTTATATATTAACAGCCCCGGCGGTTCTGTAACAGCCGGCATGGCGATTTACGATACCATGAACTACATTAAGTGCGATGTGTCTACGGTCTGCATCGGCATGGCTGCCAGTATGGGAGCATTCCTTCTGGCAGGCGGTGCAAAGGGCAAGCGTTTTGCTCTCCCCAATGCAGAGGTGATGATTCACCAGCCGTCCGGCGGCGCACAGGGTCAGGCTACAGAGATTCAGATTGTAGCTGAAAAAATCCTGCAGACCAGAAAAAAATTAAATGAGATTCTGGCTGCCAACACCGGTCAGCCCTACGAGGTAATCTGCCGCGACACAGAGCGGGACAACTACATGACTGCCGAGGAGGCCATGAAGTATGGTTTGATTGACCGGGTGATTGAAAAACACTAGGAAAGGATAGAGGTGTGCCAATATGCCGAACAGACCTGAGGACAGAGTCAGATGTTCTTTTTGCGGAAAATCTCAGGAACAGGTAAAAAAGCTGATTGCAGGGAACAACAATGTATTTATCTGCGATGAGTGCATTGACCTTTGTGCAGAGATTCTGGAAGAGGAAATGGATGAAAATGATGAGGTGGATCTGGGGGATATCAACCTTCTCAAGCCCAAGGAGATCAAAGCCTTTCTTGATGAATACGTAATTGGCCAGGATGCGGCGAAGAAAGCCCTTTCTGTAGCTGTTTACAATCACTACAAGCGGATTACTTCCGCAAGAGACATGGAAGTGGATATCCAAAAGAGCAATATCCTGCTGTTAGGACCCACTGGTTCCGGAAAAACCTACCTGGCACAGACTCTGGCAAAGGTTCTCAATGTTCCTTTTGCCATTGCAGATGCTACGGCCCTGACAGAGGCTGGATATGTAGGCGAGGACGTGGAAAATATTCTTCTGAAGCTGATTCAGGCAGCGGACGGGGATATTCACCGTGCGGAGTACGGGATTATTTATATTGACGAGATTGATAAGATTACGAAAAAATCCGAAAATGTATCCATTACAAGAGACGTATCCGGAGAAGGCGTACAGCAGGCTCTTTTAAAGATTCTGGAGGGAACTGTTGCCAGCGTTCCGCCCCAGGGAGGTAGAAAGCATCCCCATCAGGAGCTTTTGCAGATTGATACTACCAATATTCTCTTTATTTGCGGAGGCGCCTTTGACGGACTGGAAAAGATCGTAGAAAGCCGGCTCAGTGCAGGCTCTATTGGCTTCAACGCAGAAGTGGTAGATAAAAATAAGGCAGATATTGACGAGCTTTTAAAGCAGGCTGAACCGCAGGATTTGGTAAAATTTGGTCTGATTCCGGAATTTATCGGTCGTGTTCCGGTAGTGGTTTCTCTGGAGCTGCTGGATGAGGATGCTTTGGTGCAGATTTTGTCTGAGCCGAAGAATGCTCTGACCAAGCAGTATCAGAAGCTGTTTGAGTTAGACGACGTAAAGCTGGAATTTACCCGGGACGCCCTGGCAGAGGTTGCAAAGCAGGCGGTTGCCAGAAAGACCGGAGCCAGAGGCCTTCGCTCCATTCTGGAGTCTGTGATGATGGAACTGATGTATGAGGTTCCGTCCAATAACAATATTGGTATTTGTACCATTACCCGTCAGGTGGTCGATGGAACTGGAGAGCCGGAGCTGGTATACCGTGATACGGCTGTGCCGCATAAGACACTCTCCCAGAGACTGAAAAAGGATAAGACAGGCGAGATTGCCTGAGAAACAATGGAGAAATGGGGGCGTAATGCTCCCATTTTGTGTTATGTCACAGGAAATTGCGCCCTGTGACATAACAACGCTCCGCGAGGATCGCCATGCGGCGGAAGAGAATTTTGTCGCAGAAGCGACCCGCCGCAGGCGGAGAAGCTCACAAGCGAGCTTCTTTTTTATAACATAGAAAGGAAAACAGAAATTATATGCAGCAGATAATCGTGACGATGCCGGTGATTGCCCTGCGCGGCCTTACCGTGCTGCCTGGTATGACAGTCAGCTTTGATATCAGCCGTGCCAAGTCTGTGGCGGCAGTAGAAAAGGCTATGGTCAGTGATCAGAAGGTCGGCCTTTTTGCACAGAAGAATCCGGAAGATACCGATCCTTCTCTGGAACAGCTTTATCATATTGGAACCATTGTGCGGGTCAAGCAGCTGGTAAAAATGCCCGGAGGAATTATCAGAGTCATGGTAGAAGGACTGGTAAGGGCAGAGCTTCTGGAGCTGGACAGCGAGGAGCCGTCTCTGGTTGGTGAGATATTAGAGGCTCCGGTTCTGGAAGGCGAGGAGGACTATGTAACCTCAGAGGCCATGATTCGAGTGCTGAAGGATAAGGCAGAGGAGTATGGAAAACAGCATCCGAAATTTGAAAAAGAGGTTTTGCCAAACCTTCTGCGCTGTGAGAGGCTCTCTCCTCTGATGATGCAGATGGCAAGTGAAATGCCTTGGGACTACCGGATCCGACAGCAGTATTTAGAGGCCTCCAGCGAAGAGGAACAGTATGAGGTGATTGTTGCCAGCCTGGTAAATGAGGTGGAGATTTCCCGGATTCGGCGGGAATTCCAGGAAAAGGTAAAGCAGAGCATTGATCAGAATCAGAAGGAATACATTCTGCGGGAGCAGATGAAGGTTATTCGGGAAGAGCTGGGAGAGGATTCGCTTTCCGATGCGGATGAGTATGAGAAGCAGCTTCAGAATCTGAAGGCAGATAAAGAAGTAAAGGAAAAGCTTCAGAAGGAAATCGAACGGTTTAAGGGAATGCCGGGGGGAAGCCAGGAGGCCAACGTGCTGCGCACCTACATAGAGACACTTCTGGAACTGCCCTGGAATAAAATGTCCCGGGATAATAATAATTTAAAACATGCAGAGGAAATTCTCGAAGAGGATCACTATGGCCTGGAAAAGGTAAAGGAAAGAGTTCTGGAATACCTGGCTGTGCGGATTCTTACGAAGAAGGGAACCAGCCCCATCATCTGTCTGGTAGGACCGCCTGGAACGGGAAAAACTTCCATTGCCCGGTCTGTAGCGCGGGCTCTGGGCAAAAAGTATGTCCGCATCAGCCTGGGCGGAGTTCGGGATGAGGCAGAAATCCGTGGCCATCGGAAAACCTATGTAGGCGCTATGCCTGGCCGCATGGTAGACGGACTGCGTCATGCCGGAGTGGCTAATCCGCTGATGCTTCTGGATGAGATTGACAAGGTCAGCAGCGACTATAAGGGAGATACCTTTTCCGCGCTCCTGGAGGTGCTGGACGGAGAGCAGAATGTAAAATTCCGGGATCATTATGTAGAGGTTCCTATTGATCTGTCCAATGTTCTCTTTATTGCAACAGCCAACACAACACAGACCATTCCGCGGCCGCTGCTAGACCGTATGGAGGTTATTGAAATCAACAGCTATACAGAAAATGAGAAATTTCATATTGCCAGAAATTATCTGGTAGGAAAACAGCTGGAGAGAAACGGACTGACAAAGGAGCAGCTGATTCTGACCGACGGCGCCTTAAAGAAGATCATTCACAATTACACCAGAGAGGCCGGTGTTCGAAACCTGGAGCGCCGGATTGGAGACATCTGCAGAAAGGCTGCAAGAGAATTTCTGGAGGACAAAAAGAAGGTGATCCGCGTAACGGAATCCGGTCTGGAAAAATATCTGGGCAAGGAGCGGGTAACCTTTGAGGATGCCAATGAAGAGGATGAGGTAGGAATTGTCCGCGGACTGGCATGGACCAGCGTAGGCGGCGACACACTTCAGATAGAAGTTAATGTGATGCCTGGACAGGGCAATCTGAAGCTGACAGGTCAGATGGGAGATGTGATGAAGGAGTCTGCCCAGACAGCCCTGACCTATGTGCGTTCTGTCTGCCCTCAGTATCAGGTGGCAGATGATTATTTTGAAAAACATGATCTTCATATCCACATTCCTGAGGGAGCTGTTCCCAAGGACGGTCCCTCTGCCGGAATTACAATGGCAACGGCAATGCTTTCTGCAGTGATTAACAGAAAGGTAAAGGCCAAGGTTGCCATGACAGGAGAGATTACCCTGCGGGGGCGTGTCCTCCCCATTGGCGGCCTGAAAGAGAAGATCCTGGCAGCCAAAATGGCACATATGAAAACGGTTCTGGTACCGGATAAGAACAGGCCGGATATCGCGGAGCTGTCAAAGGAAATTACCAAGGGATTGACGATTGTTTATGTGAAAAATATGGAGGATGTGCTGAAGGAAGCTTTTGCAGAGGCAGAATCGGCATGAACAGAAAGGACAGGAAATGATTATCAGAAAAGCAGAACTGGAAACCGTCTGCGGTATTACCAGCCGTCTTCCGGAAAATACCTGCCCGGAGTTTGCATTTGCAGGCAAGTCCAATGTGGGCAAATCTTCTCTGATTAATGGGCTTTTAAACAGGAAGTCTCTGGCGAGAACCTCTTCCCAGCCGGGAAAAACCCAGACCATTAATTTTTACAACATCAACGACGAACTGTATTTTGTTGATCTTCCCGGCTATGGCTATGCCAAGGTATCTGTGGAAGTAAAAGCAAAATGGGGAAAGATGATTGAGCGGTATCTGAGAAAATCGCCTGTTCTCAGATGCGTGTTTCTTTTGATTGATATTCGCCATGAGCCGTCTGATAATGATCGGATGATGTATGACTGGATTGTGGCTAACGGATATCATCCGGTGATTATTGCAACAAAGCTGGATAAGCTGAAGAGAAGCCAGGTGGCAAAGCAGATTAAGGTGCTGCGTCAGGGGCTAGGCATGGAAAAAGATGACATTCTGATTCCCTTTTCAGCAGAAACGAAGCAGGGAAGAGATGAGATCTGGGATCTGATTGAAGGCATGTGCAGAACAGAAGAGCCGCGGGAACTGTAAGAAAGCTTCCATGATTCTTTTGCATTTGTTCTGGAATTTTACAGAAATTTTATTTGCACAAGTGCGGAGACTGTGGTAATGTGTAGCCGTATGAAAGAACCGGAAAGGAGTATCATTATGGCGAAAGAATATATTACATTTACCATTGGACCAAAGAAGGATATTGCACTGATTGCACATGACAATGAGAAGCCGAAGCTGATTGCGTGGTGCAGAGAACATTATGCAGAGCTGAAGCACCACAATCTTTACGGAACTGGAACAACGGCCAGAATGATCACCGATCAGACGGGCCTGACAGTAAAGGGCTACAACAGCGGCCCTCTGGGCGGAGATCAGCAGATTGGAGCCAAGATTGTAGAAGGAGTTATTGATTTTGTTGTGTTCTTTTCGGATCCGCTGACGGCTCAGCCGCACGACCCAGATGTTAAGGCTTTGATGAGAATTGCTCAGGTCTATGATATTCCCATGGCCGTCAATAAGGCTACAGCCGATTTTCTGATTACCTCAGAATTAATGAATTCGGATTATCAGCATGATGTAATTAATTTCCGAAGACAGGTGGAAGAACGGGCAGAAACCCTGTAATTGGGATAAATACAAATGAAAAAGCAGGGGGGTAACGTATGCTGACAGAGAAGGAATTGACATATATCGAGGAACATGCGCAGGAGGCCAGACAGCTTTTACTTACTCTGGCGAGGATTCCTGCTCCTTCCCACCACGAAGAGAAACGGGCACAGTTTTGTAAGCACTGGCTGGAAGCCCACGGAGCTAAAAATGTGGTGATTGATGATGCTTTGAATGTGGTTTATCCGATTGGAGTAACAGAGGATAATCCTGTGACGGTCTTTATGGCCCACATGGATGTGGTTTTTCCTGACACAGAAGAATTGCCTCTGACTGTGAAGGATGGGAAGCTCTTCTGCCCTGGCATCGGAGATGACACGGCTAATCTGGTAGCTCTTTTGATGGCTGCCGGTTATGTGACAGAGCAGGGGCTTTTGCCGGAGCATGGAGGAGTGGTTTTTGTCTGTAATTCCTGCGAGGAGGGACTTGGCAATCTGAAGGGCTCCCGAAAGATTTGCGATACCTATGGAAAACGGATTCAGGCCTTTTATACTCTGGATCTGTATCTGGATCGATATGTGACCCGTTCTGTGGGATCCTGCCGGTACCGGGTAAAGGTGACTGCAGAGGGAGGTCATTCCTACCTTGATTTTGGAAAGGAAAATGCCATTGCCAGACTGGCAGAGTTTATCGGCAGCATGTACCAGATTCAGGTGCCGCGCGAGGGACGCACAACCTACAATGTGGGAACCATTCAGGGAGGCACCTCAGTCAATACCATTGCTCAGCAGGCAGAGATAACCTGTGAATTCCGATCAGACTGTAGGGAAAGTCTGGAGGAAATGGAGACCAGATTTTATAACCTGATCGAGGAGTATCAAAACAAGGGAGTTTCCATTGAAGCAGAGGTGATAGGGATTCGCCCCTGCGAAGGCCAGGTAGATGCCGCTGCCAGGCAGAAGATGTTTGATTATGTGGAGGAAGCGATTTTTCACGCCTGTGGAATAAAACCGGGAACTGGCTCCAGCTCAACAGACTGCAACATTCCCCTGTCTCTGGGGATTCCGGCGGTATGCTTCGGAGCGTGCCGGGGAAAGGGCTTTCACACAAGGGAGGAATTTGTTTATGAAGACTCCCTGATTCCCGGATATCAGGCAGCGCTGGAGATCGTGCTTCACTATTTTTAGTGTAACAGTTCGTCCATGCGAAGATTCAGACAAAAAAAGCGTTGAGGGCATGGCTGAACGGTTACACTTTATCTTAAATGAATACAACAGAATATGGATTTTTGGAAGCAGGAAGGTTTCCCCGAAAACGGGGAGGCAGTTCTGCTTTTTCTGATCTGTTAGAAAAAAAGAGGCATCCGGGTATTTTTTCTTCTGAGGAGGCTTTAAAATCTTTGCTGATTTTCTCAAATTTTGAACACAAAATGGACACAAACCGCTGGTATTTTCTATCTATGAACGATACAGGTCAATATTGAGAGGAGTTTTTATATATGAAGAAAAAGCTGTGGAGGACATGGGCATGGGGGATTTCGGCAGTGACAGCTGGTACGGCAGTTGCTTCGCAGATAAGCCTGACAGCGCAGGCAGCAGATAATAGCCAGGACTATCGCAGGAAGGTGATAGGAATTGCGGGAATTATTCAGAATGTGAGTACGGAGCTTGAGGCGCCGGTTACCAGAGCGCAGTTTGCCCACATGCTGGTTCAGGCATCCGGTTATCGGGATTACCTCCCTTCTTTCAGCAAGGTGTCTGTGTATGCAGATGTACCGAAGGAGTATTCCTATGCATCCAGTATTCGGATTGCGGCAGAGGAAAACTGGATGACAGGGTACTTGGGCGGCACGTTTAGACCGGATCAGCCCATAACCCTGAGGGAGGCGGTACGGGGAATTCTGGCTCTGTTAGGCTATACCAGCTCGGATTTTACGGGGGACGCAGCCAATTCCAGAATGGCACAGTACTATACCCTGGAGTTAAATGAGGAGGTGGATCGGCAGCCGGAGGAAATTCTCAATAAAACCGACTGCATCAATCTGTTTTATAATCTTTTGAAAACAGAAAGTAAATCTACAGGACAGGTGTATGGTCTCAGTCTTGGCTGTACGGTAAATGCAGATGGTGAGATCAATCCGATGGGACTGGCAGATACCAATCTAACAGGGCCAAAGCTGATTCCCAAGGGCCGGCAGCTGGGCGATTATGTTCCCTTTAATGTTCAGGAGGCCAGTATTTATGTCAATGGAGAGGCCTCTAGCTATGAATCACTGAAAAGCTGCATTTCCAGCAATTATGTGGTGATTTATTACAATCAGAAGGCGAAAACCATCTGGGCCTATGTGGCGGATGAGGATGTACAGTCTGGCCGCTGCGTCGTTCGCGGAACGGTGGAAAACATCTATTACAGCTCCAGTGATGTGATGACACCAACCTCCATTACCCTGGAAGGAGAGTCGGATGAATATAAGCTGGCCAGCTCTGATATGCAGTTTGCCTTTTCTATCTATGGCTCTCTGCGTGTGGGAGATACTGTAACCCTGGTTTGTGAAAAAACAGAAAATGCCGATGGAGATGTCTCCTATACAGTTGTAGATTATGTAGAAGAATAACAGGGGGAGAGTTGGAAAACAGATGTGGATGAATAGGAAAAAAGGAAAAGAGATAACAGAAGAACAGAATAAAGACCAGCAGACGAAACTGCAGAAGCTGCTGGAAAAGAGAAGAGAGAAGAAGAAAAACCCAAAAAAGAAAGGACGCTTGCCCCTGATAATTGGGGCAGCAGCGTTGGCAGCTGTTTTTGGTCTGTGGCAGCTGAAAAGCCGCAGTGAGCAGGCGGCTGCAAGTGGGACAGAAGGGCAGAGAACTGCAACTGTGACGAAAGGAACCATTACCTCGGAGCTTTCTTCCTCTGGCGTGATTTCACCAAAGGATACTTACAGTCTTACCTCACTGGTAGAAGGAGAAGTGATTTCTGCTAATTTTGAAGAGGGAGATCAGGTAACAGAGGGACAGGTTCTGTATCAGATTGATGTATCCTCCATGGAATCAGAGCTGAAATCAGCCAATACTTCTCTGGAACGGGCACAGAAGCAGTATCAGAATGCCCAGGAGGATTACAATGAGGCATTGTCTGATTACAGCGGAAATACCTATAAATCCACGCGGACTGGTTTTATTCGGGAATTGAATATCCAGGCAGGGGATCAGGTAGGCCAGAATACAGAGCTTGCATCGATTTATAATGATCAGCTTATGAAAATCCGCGTCCCCTTCCTTGCATCAGAGGCAGCAGCGATTGGAGCTGGAAATCAGGCTGTACTGACTCTTACCGATACAGAAGAGCAGCTTAGCGGTGTGGTAACGGCTGTCAGCAATATGGATGAGGTGCTGGACGGAGGAAGAATTGTCCGTTATGTAACCGTTGAGGCAGCAAATCCCGGAGGTCTGACGGCGAGCCACAGCGCCACAGTGGAAATAAACGGGGTGGTCTGTACTGCAGAAGGAAATTTTGAGGCAGCCACCGATCTGGTGATGAAAGCAGACCTTCCTTCCAGTGTTGAGGTTGAGGCGCTGCTGGTGAATGAGGGAGACTATGTAACAGAAGGAACTCCTATTTTTCGAATCGCTGCAGAGGATGCAGAGGATTTGATAGATACCTATCAGGATGCCATGACCCAGGCGGAGGTATCATTAGAAAGCGCTCAGAGCAAGGTGGATTCCACAAAGGAAAGCTATGACAATTACACGATTACTGCGCCGATTTCCGGACAGGTGATTACAAAAAGCGTAAAGGAGGGCGATACCATCAGCCGGAATTCCGGCAGCAGCGACACGACTCTGGCGGTCATTTATGATCTGTCTTCCCTGACCTTTGAGATGTCTGTGGACGAGCTGGATGTGCACAGTGTCCAGGTGGGGCAGAAGGTTTCGGTTACAGCAGACGCCCTGGAGGGACAGACCTTTACAGGAACAGTTACCAATGTAAGCCTGGAAAGCGTACAGTCTAATGGTGTTACCAATTACCCGGTGACGGTGACTATGGATGAAACCGGTGATCTGCTTCCTGGAATGAATGTGGATGGTGTTATTTTGCTCGATGAGACAGAGGATGCCTTGATGATTCCTATTGATTCTTTGATGCGGGGCAATCGTGTTTATGTGAAGGACGATACTGTGAAGGAGGCTCAGGGCAGTGTTCCTGCAGGATTTCGAGCAGTGGAGGTAGAAACCGGACTGACCAATGATGATTATGTGGAGATTGTAAGCGGACTTTTCGAAGGAGAAGAGGTCTATGTGAGTGAGTCATCGAAAAGTACGGATGCATTTATGATGGGCGGTCCTGGAGGCGGAATGGGCGGTGGCCCTGGAGGCGGTCCCGGAGGTAATCCCGGAGGCGGCCCTGGAGGCGGAATGCGCTGATAAAATCCGGAAAGAAGCTTGCAGTTTGGAACAGACAAAGAAAAACCGTGCCGCCAATGGAATGGCGGCGGAATGGAGATTGATATGACAGAGCCATTAATCGAATTACGGGATATTTATAAAATATATCATATGGGTACAGAAGAGGTGAGGGCAAACGACGGAATTTCTCTGAATGTGGATAAAGGCGAGTTTGTGGCGATTATTGGAAAATCAGGAAGCGGAAAATCTACATTGATGAATATTATTGGTGCTTTGGATGTGCCTACCTCCGGCAGGTATCTGCTGGGGGGGGAGGATGTGGATCAAATGAGTGACGATCAGCTGGCAGATATCCGTAACCGGCAGATTGGATTTATTTTTCAGCAGTATAACCTGCTTCCCAAATCGAATCTTCTGGAGAACGTAGAGCTTCCGCTTTTGTATGCAAAAAAGGACAGGGAAGAACGAAGGGAGCGGGCTATGAAGGCCCTGGAGAGAGTGGGACTGGCGGACAAATGGAAAAATCTTCCCAATCAGCTTTCCGGAGGCCAGCAGCAGCGGGTGTCGATTGCCCGCGCTCTGGCTGGCGATCCCTCCCTGATTCTGGCAGATGAGCCAACGGGCGCACTGGATTCACGAACCAGCCGCGAGGTACTGAATTTTTTAAAGGAGCTGAACGAAGAAGGAAATACCATTGTGATGATTACCCATGACAATTCCATAGCGTTGGAAGCAAAGCATGTGGTCAGGGTTCACGATGGAAAAATTAATTTTGACGGAGATGTAAAGGATTATGCTGCAATCATTCAAGCTGGCAATGAAAAGCATCTGGAGCAATAAAATGCGCTCCTTTCTGACTATGCTGGGTATCATTATCGGTGTGGCATCGGTCATTATACTGGTCAGTCTGGTGAATGCCTATATGTCTTACATGACAGACAGCTTTTCCAGCATGGGAACCAACCAGATCACAGTGAATATGATAAATTTATCTTCCCGCTCTGTTTCAGACGAGGAAATGTATGAGTTTTATAGCGAGCAGGGAGAGGTATTTGATGAAATTTCACCGATGGTAAGCATTAGCGGCGCAATTAAGCATGGAAATGATTCTATGACATCAACCTCTATTACAGGCGTCAGCGAAGCCTATCTGTCTATCAAGGGCTGGGAGCTTCAGTATGGAAGAAATCTTCAGTATGGGGATATGACAGGACGCCACAAGGTCTGTGTAATCGGCACTTATGTAGCAGATGAGCTTTATGGCAGTGCTGAGAATGCTTATGGAGAAACACTGAAAATCAATGGATATGCGTTTACCATTGTAGGTGTGGCGGCCCAGCAGGAGGATGAGATGGAGGAGGGAGGAACCGATGATTTTGTATGGATGCCTTATACCAGAGCTGTAAAAATGGCAAGAAACTCCAATATTAATAATTACGTTTTTACTGTTTCTGATTTATCCCAGGCAACGGCAGCCAAAAGCCAGATAGAAAGCTTTCTCTATGAACGATTTAAAGATGAGGATTTGTATACAGTAACTGCAATGAGCGAAATGCTGGATGAGTTAAATTCCATGATTGCCATGGTGTCAGCAGGACTGGGAGGAATTGCCGGGATCTCCCTGTTAGTAGCCGGAGTTGGCGTAATGAATATTATGTTGGTTTCCGTAACTGAGAGGACGAGAGAAATTGGAATCAGAAAAGCTCTGGGAGCCAGAAAAAGCGTGATTATGCAGCAGTTTGTTATAGAAGCAGCAGTGACAAGTTCACTGGGAGGAATTATTGGAATCATTCTGGGAAGCGTTGTAACATCTGCAGTTGGAAAGCTTGCTGAATTGTCTGCTACTCCAACTCCGGCAGCGGTACTGGTATCATTTGGAGTATCGGTAGGAATTGGATTGCTGTTTGGCTATATGCCGGCCAACCGGGCAGCAGGGCTGAATCCGATTGATGCCCTGCGCGGAGATTAAATAGAGGGTGTTTTGCCTTGACACCTGTTTGAAAACTGCTGTATAATGCAGAAAATATATGCAGAAGGAAGCAGCAGTTTTTCGAAGGGAAGCGGCTGAGTGTACTGCATAATGATATGACAGGAAAAGCGGAGGCAGGATATGAAAGTAGTTGATATGCATTGCGATACCATTGGAGAAATTTTAAAGGATCATCAAAATGGAGGGAATATGTCTATTCTGGAAAATTCTCTTCATATTGATTTGCAGAAAATGAAAAAAGGAGATTATCTGCTGCAGAATTTCGGTCTGTTTGTTCATCTGGAATCCCATGCGAATCCTTTTGAATACGCTATGAAGCTGGTTGATACGTTCTACACGGAGCTGGAGGCGCACAAGGATCAGATTGGTATTGTAAAAACCTGGGGCGATCTGGAAAAAAATATAGCAGAAGGCAGAATGTCCGCCATGCTGACGCTGGAGGAAGGCGGTATGTGCCTGGGGGAAACTGCGCTGCTGCGTGATTTTTACCGCCTGGGCGCAAGAATGATGACTCTGACCTGGAATTTTCAGAATCAGCTGGGATATCCCAACCGGATGGAGCTGCATGAGGGAGAGAGTTATCCCCGCTTTTTGCCGGATACAGAGCATGGTCTGACGGAAAAGGGAATTGAATTCGTTCAGGAAATGGAACGTCTGGGTATGATTATCGATATTTCTCATTTGAATGATGCAGGAATCTGGGACGTATTCCGTTATACAAAAAGGCCCTTTGTGGCAAGCCATTCCAATGCCCGGGCTCTGGCCTCTCACCCGAGAAATCTGACGGATGATATGATCCGTGCTCTGGCAGAACGGGGCGGTGTGGCAGGAATCAATTTCTGCGCTGCCTTCCTTCGGGAACGGGATGAAACAGGACAGGAGCCTACCCACAGTTACTGCCGGGATATGGTGGCGCACATGAAGCATATGAAAAAGATAGGAGGAATCGGCTGCATCGGACTGGGAACGGATTTTGACGGCATTGGAAGCATTGTGGAGATGAAGGATTGCTCTGGAATGCAGATGCTGGCAGAGGAAATGGAAAAGCAGCGCTTTACAGGCAGTGAAATTGAAGCTGTATTTTCTAAAAACGTGCTGAGAGTCTATAAGGAAATCCTCTAAGCAGGAAAACTCCGGGCGTTTCCTTCCCCGCCCGGAGCGGCAGAGCTGCTTCTTCTGGAAAGAAAGGACAGAGGCTATGAACCTTGGATTAGGAAATCAGATATTTGCAGATAAACGAGAAAACAGGAGGAGAACAGGAAAAATCCGTCATATGAAATGGGCAGCGCTCACAGCCGCTTCTGTTTTTCTGGCTGTGTCAGCCGTTTCGTTTTCTTCCCTTGCCTCGGATTATGCAGTAGAAACCATTGTTCTGGGAGAGCCGGAGCATGTGTGGTGGGAGACAGACACAGTTGTAAAATGGTCTTCTGTGAAAAATGCCCGGGAGTATCAGGTAAAGCTTTTTATTGCTGACAATGCCGATCGGGATGAAGAAAACTGGAAGGCAGTGGATTTTGAGGATGAAGGGCTGGAGACAGCGGCGGTGATCCGCACTTCCGGCACCAGCTATGATTTTTCCCAGTACCTGGATGATCTTCATACCTATTTTGCAGCAGTTCGGGCTGTGCCGCAGGTAAAGGAACAGGCCTATGTACAGGCTGGCGGCTGGGTAGGATCTCCGGATGTGGATTTCCGTGAAAAACAGGTGATGGGAACTACCGGGGGGAGGTGGCGCAATTATCTGGAGGGTAGCCGTTACCAGACAGAGGACGGAGCCTATCTGACGGAAGGCTGGCAGCTGATAGAGGGAGACTGGTATCTGCTGGATGAAAACGGATACCGCCTTTGCGGCTGGCAGAATGTAGACGGCGCCCGCTATTATCTGGGAGAGGACGGGCGGATGGCTTCGGGGTGGTTTGTCTTTGAAAATAACTGGTATTATGCAGATGACACGGGAAAAATGGTTACAGGATGGGTGATGGATAAGCCGGGAGAGTATTATTATCTTCAGGAGGACGGAACTATGGCCCATGATACGGTAATAGATGGATATACACTGGCTTCTGACGGACTGAGAACGGGAAAAAACTGACAGAAATCTGGAAAAGGCTTCTAAGAAAAAGCCTTTTCCAGATTCCATAAAAGAATGGTAACAGCCAGCAAATCGGCACAGCCACCGGGACTGATGTTCAGGCGGATAAATTCCCGGTTCAGCTTCCGAAGCTCCACAAGACCTTCGGCAGTTCCTGCACCGCCCAGGGCAAGGATTCGGCCTGCCTCCATTTTTTCATAGGAGAGCAGATTGTGATTTGTCCGGATAAGAACATTGGTGTCGTTCACCTTGTTCATCAGAGCCAGCAGAGTATTAATAGCAGCAACATTGTCATCAATGCCTTCGGATTTGTATTTCCGGTAAGCGGGAAGACTGATGGAGGCGATAGAGGGAAAACCTTTTTGGGCTTCTCCGCGGATGCCCTTCATATTGTAACGCTTAAAAAGCATTTCTCCATGAGTCCGGGGACTCCGTTTCCGGATTTGATCAAAATCTTTCTCAATTTCATCTCTGCATATCTGCCCTGCCAGCTTCAGAATATCCTCTGCAAGAAACGGAGTTTTTGGATTGCGGAATTTCTGATAAAGTCCGGCGGCAGCAGAGATAATTCCCATAGAAAAAATCATACCCTTATGGGTGTTTACTTCATTGGTAGCCTGGAACATGGATTTTTCTGCCTCTACGCCTATGGGGCGGATAGAGAGAAACAGCCCTTTTCCTTTGGGCTCTGTCCAGCCTTCTCCAGCCTGGTACATCGCATTCAGATAGGGGACAATGGCCTCTGTGCTGACGGCAAAGGTCTGAAAATTCATGTCGTTATGGGCGCCGTTGTCATGACGATCTACCAGCCCCGGCTTTGGTGTGGCAGATACTTCGGCCATTAAGGCCTGACGGCAGAGATTTTCGTAGGAAAATACCGGAGCAGCAGAGGTATGACTGGTAAAATCACTTAAAATGCCGGTAATCTCTTCTGTAAGCTCGTCTACAGTATGTCTTCTGCTGCGGCTGCATACATGAGCTGGTTCTCCGCAGAGCAGGCAGGTGCGGGCGGCATGTCCCAGTTCCTCTCTGGAAACCTTGGTTCCGTCTGTGCGCAGTACATCAATATCAAAAAGACGTCCCAGTCTGTCTGCGTCTTCCAGACTGGTCATGCGGCTTTTGATGGCTTCTGGACTGTCATCGACACAATAAATTGCCTCGTATCCGGTTTTTTCCCGAATACTCACATTGTATAAAACAGGTGTCTGATAAACCTTTAATATGGTTTCAATCCGTCTGCAGGCCTCTTCAAATGCCTGTGGAACGCCGGGAAGAACCTTCACGGGCCCTGGAATATTGAGAGTCAGACAGATCAGAGGCTTTTGATAACGGTTTAAAAGCTGCTTTTGGGCAAAGGCCCGCGCTTCTCTGGCGTCCAGCATCTCTGTCAGACTTACTTCTTTTAATTTATCATTCATCGGATGATTCCTCCCGGATTTATTTGAGCAAAAAGAACCTCAGATTCCAATAAAGCTTCGCCGCCTTTTCGAGAAAAGGTTGATGCATACGATCCATTGGCAGTAAATCGGATTTAAGGATTCCCCAAAAAAGGGAAGCTTTATTGAAAATAGAGTACACATAGGTGTTTTACCCCTTTATTATAGTAGGAAAGTAACAAAAAATCAAATATATAATCGGTTATATCCCCTATAAAGCCTTTCTTATCATTGCTTTACCGCGTTGAATTTTTAAAAATTAAAGCGATATAAATTGACAGCGATGAATTTTCGTAGTATGATAGGAACAGTTCAGAAATCTGAGCAGAATGCAGAAAAGAATGAATGCAGAATATATGTAAAAGAGAGGGAGACGATTATGAAAAAATCAATGAAAATCATGTCTGCAGCAATGAGCGGTATCATGGTTCTTTCCCTGGCAGCCTGCGGCGGCAGTGATGTAGGAACCACAGCAGCGAAGGATACCACAGAAGCAGCATCAGAGGCAAAGGACAGCACTGATACTCAGGCAGCCCAGGAGGAGAAAGCAGATGGAGAAGCCTATACTGTGGGAATCTGTCAGCTGGTACAGCATGACGCTCTGGATGCAGCGACAGAAGGCTTTAAGGATGCGATTACTGAGGCGCTGGGGGCAGATGCCGTGACCTTTGACGAGCAGAATGCACAGGGCGATTCCAATACCTGTTCCACCATTATCAACAGCTTTGTTTCCAACGATGTGGATCTGATTCTGGCCAATGCAACTGCAGCGCTGCAGGCCGCTCAGGCAGGAACCAGCGATATTCCGGTTTTGGGAACCTCTGTTACAGAATATGGAGTTGCACTGGGAATTGATGATTTTACCGGTACTGTGGGCAGCAATATTTCCGGTACCTCTGATCTGGCTCCCCTGGACGAGCAGGCAGCCATGCTGCACGAGCTTTTCCCGGATGCGAAGAATGTAGGACTTCTTTACTGCTCTGCAGAGGCCAACTCTCAGTATCAGGTAGATACCGTAAAGGCAGCTCTGGAGGAGCTTGGATATACCTGCGAGTACTATGCATTTTCTGATTCTAACGACCTTTCTACTATTGTAACCAATGCAGCTGGAGCCTGCGATGTTATTTACGTTCCTACGGACAACACGGCAGCTTCCAATACAGAAATTATCAATAATATCTGTCAGCCGGCAGGAGTTCCCATTGTCGCAGGCGAGGAAGGTATCTGCAAGGGCTGCGGCGTTGCGACCCTGTCTATCAGCTACTATGATCTGGGAGTTGCAACTGGTAAGATGGCAGTGAAAATCTTGACCGGAGAATCCAATGTATCTGAGATGCCGATTGAATATGCACCTCAGTTTACCAAGAAATATAATCCGGCTGCCTGCGAGGCTCTTGGTATTACCGTGCCGGAGGGCTATGAGGCAATCGCAGAATAATAGAATCTAGCGCAAAGCCAGGCATGAAAAGGATCCTGACAAAGGAACCTTTCCATGCCTGACTGGCGGTAAGGCGGTGAACATTGCCCATGCAGAAAATAATCCTGCAATGGGCTTATACTGGTTTTTAAGGAGAAGAGAGTTATGGCAAGTTTAATCAATGCCCTGCCAGGAGCAGTTGCACAGGGCCTCATCTGGGGAATTATGGCAATCGGAGTTTATCTGACCTATCGGATACTGGATATTGCAGATCTGACAGTAGACGGATCTCTGGGAACCGGAGGTGCAGTCTGCATTATGCTGATGCTGACAGGACATAATGTATGGGTATCTCTGGCAGGGGCTGTGATTGCCGGTATGCTGGCAGGTCTGGTTACTGGTATTTTACATACGTTTATGGGAATTCCGGCAATTCTTTCCGGTATCCTTACACAGCTGAGTTTGTATTCTGTGAATTTGAAAATTATGGGCAAGGCAAATCAGGCGATTAATGTAGACAAATTTGATTTGCTGGTATCCCTTCGTTTTATCCGTAAAGTAGCCTTTTACAAAAATACGATTTTTGTTGTGGCAGTCGGAATTATTCTTTTAATTCTGGTTCTGTACTGGTTTTTCGGCACAGAGCTGGGATGCTCCATGCGGGCAACCGGATGCAATGATAAAATGGCCCGGGCTCAGGGTATTAATACGGATTTCTGCCGTGTTCTCGGCCTGATGCTGTCCAATGGTTTGGTCGCCTTATCCGGAGCTCTTCTGTGTCAGTATCAGGGCTTTGCAGATATTCAGATGGGCCGCGGAGCCATTGTTATCGGTCTGGCAGCTGTGATTATCGGTGAGGCAGTATTTGGTAAAATATTCCACAATTTCGGCTTCCGCCTTCTGGGCGTGGCCCTGGGCTCCATTATTTATTATCTGGTACTGCAGGTGGTTATCTGGATGGGAATTGATACGGATCTGCTGAAGCTGCTGTCGGCAGCAGTTGTTGCAGTATTCCTGGCCGTTCCGACCTGGAAGACCCGGTATTTTTCAAAAGTGGGAAAGAGAGGATAAGGAGCCATGTTAGAGATTAAAAGTATTTCCAAGACCTTTAATGCAGGAACGGTCAATGAAAAAAAGGCTTTAAGAGGACTGAGCCTGACCTTAAATGACGGAGATTTTGTGACAGTAATCGGCGGAAACGGAGCTGGAAAATCGACTCTTCTGAATGCAATTTCCGGAGTATGGCCGGTCGATGAGGGACATATTATTATTGATGGAAAGGACGTAACAAAGCTTCCCGAATATCGCCGTGCTGCGTTTTTGGGACGTGTATTCCAGGATCCTATGAATGGAACAGCAGCAACTATGGGGATCGAGGAAAACCTGGCCCTTGCTCTTCGCCGGGGTGCCAGAAGAACTTTGCGGATTGGAATTAGAAACAGCGAGAGAGAGCTGTACCGGGATTGGTTAAAGCGTCTGGGCCTGGGGCTGGAGGATCGTCTGACATCAAAGGTTGGACTTCTTTCCGGCGGACAGCGTCAGGCTCTGACCCTTCTGATGGCAACTCTTCAGCGTCCGAAGCTTCTGCTTTTAGATGAGCATACAGCGGCTCTGGATCCCAAGACCGCGAAGAAGGTGCTGGATCTGACGGCAGAGATTGTGGAAGAGCAGCATTTGACAACGCTGATGATTACGCACAATATGAAGGACGCAATCCAGCTGGGCAACCGTCTGATTATGATGCACGAGGGAAATGTAATTTACGATGTAGCAGGTGAAAAAAAGAAAAATCTGACTGTGGAGGATCTGCTCCACAAGTTTGAAGAGGCCAGTGGTGAAGAATTTGCTAATGACCGAATGATGCTGACAAAATAGTCAGATTCCGAGAATCCGGGTGATTCCATGTTATGATTTGTAACAGGAACACCCGGATTTTTGCTTTGTTTCTTCCTTAGGGAAAACGTATCCGTTTTCCTCGTACAGGGAACAAAAGGCGTTGAGGGTATGGATGAGCTGCTGCCGTGAAAACGATAAGCGTAGAAAATGAAGAGGAGAAAATCATGGAATATATTCAGTACGAAATCACAGAGCAGAATTTAGAGGCATATAAGCATAATATGATGGAAAATGAAAAAAGTCTGGCAACCATAGAAAAGTATCTGCGGGATGTTCGCTCTTTCTGCCGGTGGAATCAGGGGGAGGTTATTGTCAGAACAAGGATCCTTGAATGGAAAAATCACCTTGCCCGGGAATATGCAGTCAGCTCTGCGAATTCTATGCTGGCGGCACTGAATGGATTCCTGAGTTTTCAGGGATGGCCGGAGCTGAGGGTAAAGCCTTTTCGTCAACAGAAGCAGCTGTACCGAGATCCGGAAAGAGATCTGTCAAGAAAAGAGTATATTCAGCTTCTAGAGGAGGCAAAGAAGCAGGGAGATGAGCGCCTGAAGCTGGTAATGGAAACGATTTGCGCTACAGGAATTCGCGTTTCGGAGCTTCCTTTTATTACTGCAGAAGCGGTTCGGGCCGGACGCGCTGTTGTAAATTGTAAAAATAAGAAACGAGTTATCTTTATTCCTTCAAAGCTTCAGCGTATTTTAAAAGAATATATGAAGAGGAAAAACATTACCGAAGGAGCTGTTTTTCTGACGAGAACAGGGACTGTTTTGAACCGCAGCAATATCTGGAGAGCAATGAAAAAGCTTTCACAGACTGCAGGAGTAGAATGCAGAAAGGTATTTCCTCATAACCTGCGTCATTTATTTGCGAAAACCTTTTACAGCGCAGGAAAGGATCTGGCAAAGCTGGCAGACGTTCTGGGGCATTCCCACATCGAAACCACTAGAATTTATATCATGGAAAGCGGACAGGAGCACGAACGAATCATGGAACAGCTGGGATTGGTGGAAACGGATTCAGACCTTTTCTTTTTACAGGGAAACAGAAAAAGAAGAAGGGAAAAATGGAAGCAGCTGAAACGAAAACTGTTAAAAAGAAGGAAGAAGCAAAGCGCAGAAGAGGAGAGGCTTCTGGAATAGGAGAAAGTAAGTGCTTTGGTATATTAAAAAGGGAGACCGCCTGGTAAAAGTTACCAGACGGTCTCCGCCTTACAGAATGCTGCAGAAGCAGCGTTCAATTTTAATTACTGATTCAGCAGCTCAGCCGGAACCTGTGCATTGGGATTCAGAGCACCGAAGGTACCAGTTGTGGTATCATTGAAGTAATACCACTGATTGCCAATCTTGTTCCATCCAAGGTACATTCTTCCAAAGGTACCGTCATGAACATCGTGCAGATAGTACTTATTGCCGTTTTCCTCGAACCATCCGGATACCAGATAGCCGTTGTTGTCGAAATAGTACCAATCCATCTTGTTCTGCCACTCCAGATAATACCAGCCACCCTTAGCATAGGTGTTGTCGCTGAATGGATACCACCAGCCGGTAGAATCCAGGATCCACTGGCCATTGGTCAGCTTCTTAGCAGTAGATACGCTTCTGCCGCCGCCAGAGCCGCTTCCACCGCCGCTGGAACCGCTGCCGCCGCCAGAGCTTCTTCTGGCAAGCTCCAGAGTGATAGCATAGGTCTCACCGAACTGAACTTCGGTCGGCTCCATAGCCTTCTTCAGCTTATAGCTGCTCGGAATATTCAGGTTATCAGCGGTAAAGGTATAGGACTCGCCCTTCTTACCTCTTACCGTAATATCCTCAGAAGCAATTTCTTTATAATTAAAGATATAGGAAACATGCAGGGTAGCATCAGCCTTTTCATCCGGGGTCGGGAGTTCAATCTTTCTTACCTCAACGGTAACAGTGTCTTCAGCTCCATAAGCTACAGGATGACCTGCAAATGCCTTGACAAACTCATAGTTTTCCGGAACAGCCAGATCCTTGCTGGTGAAGGTATGCTCTTTGCCTACCAGACCATTGACTTTCAGAACCTGAGTTCCAACGGTTTCCTTGCCGTCAACATAAACAACAGTGAGGGTGGCGTCAGCGTAGGTTTCTTCTGGCTCAGTAGCAGTTTCCTCCATAGCGACTGCCCACTGGTACTCATTGATATTTTCATTATACTCTACAGGAAGATTCTCAGCGCTGGCGTGAACGCGATATTCCTTGCCGTCAACTGTGATAGTACCAAGATCAGCAGCTTTTAGTAAAGTCGGCTCCTCGCCTTCTTTTACGGTCACTACCTTATCTTCTTTCTTCAGAGTGGCACCAGTGCCATGTAAGTAATACTGAATATGAATGGTGACATCCTTGGAGTTGACTTCTGGATCAACCACTGATTTTTCTTTTACATAAACAAATACAGAATCAAGATCTGCAATGTAAATGCTGTCGCCGCCATTGTCGCCCAGAACATAACCAGCCGGAATGTTCAGAGAATCAAGCTTCAGGAATTCCTGATCCTTTTCAACCCGAATGGTTTCAGATAAAACGGGAGTATCCATGTCAATGATGTAGTTAACCATTAAGTTTCTGTGAGTTTCTACTTCATCCATGGCAACAGCCCAGCGAACTTCATCTACATTCTCATGATATTCAACAGTACAGTCAACAGTAGTAGAAGAGGCTTTGTATTCAACACCATCAACAGTAAGGTTTTCCAGATCAATTGCTTTCAGAATAACAGGGTCTGCACCTTCAGTCACAGTAACATGTTTAAATCCTTCACCAATGGAAAGGCCGGTAGCTCTGTTATAATACCAGATGCGAACAGTGACATCCTTGGTGTTAGCTTCAGGCTGTTCAATCTTATCCATAGAAACAGCCCAGTAAACTTCGCTTACATTCTCACGATATTCAACGGTACAGTCAACGGCATCATCAGCAACCTGATACTCGACCCCATCAACAGTAAAGGTGCCCAGATCGGAAGCCTTCAGGACAACAGGATCTTCGCCTTCCGCTACAGTAACATGTTCAAAGGCTTCACCAATTTTTTCACCAGAAGCTTTATCGTAGTAGTTGATGCGAACGGTAACATCTTTGGAGTTAACCTCAGGCTTTTCAATCTTGTTCATAGAAACAGCCCAGTAAACTTCGCTTACATTCTCACGATATTCAACGGTACAGTCAACGGCATCATCAGCAACCTGATACTCGACCCCATCAACAGTAAAGGTGCCCAGATCGGAAGCCTTCAGGACAACAGGATCTTCGCCTTCCGCTACAGTAACATGTTCAAAGGCTTCACCAATTTTTTCACCAGAAGCTTTATCGTAGTAGTTGATGCGAACGGTAACATCTTTGGAGTTAACCTCAGGCTTTTCAATCTTGTTCATAGAAACAGCCCAGTAAACTTCGCTTACATTCTCACGATATTCAACGGTACAGTCAACGGCATCATCAGCAACCTGATACTCGACCCCATCAACAGTAAAGGTGCCCAGATCAGCAGCCTTCAGGACAACAGGATCTTCGCCTTCCGCTACAGTAACATGTTCAAAGTCTTCGCCAATTTTTTTACCAGATGCTTTATCGTAGTAGTTGATGCGAACGGTAACATCTTTGGAGTTAACCTCAGGCTTTTCAATCTTGTTCATAGAAACAGCCCAGTAAACTTCGCTTACATTCTCACGATATTCAACGGTACAGTCAACGGCATCATCAGCAACCTGATATTCAACTCCATCAACAGTAAAGGTGCCCAGATCGGCAGCCTTCAGGACAACAGGATCTTCACCTTCCGTTACGGTAACATGCTCGAAGTCTTCGCCAATTTTCTTACCAGAAGCTTTATCGTAGTAGTTGATGCGAACGGTAACATCTTTGGAGTTAATCTCAGGCTCTTCGATTTTGTCCATAGCAACGGCCCAGCGAACTTCGCTTACATTCTCGCGATATTCAACGGTACAATCTTCGGCTGTATCAGCAACCTGATATTCAACCCCATCAACAGTAAGGTTTTCCAGATCAGCCGCGTTAAGAACGACAGGGTCTTCACCTTCCGTTACGGTAACATGTTCATAACCTTCGCCAATTTTTTCACCAGAAGCTTTATCGTAGTAGTTGATGCGAACCGTAACCTCAGTGCTATTACTGTTCTGATTGCTTTCGTCAGAGTGTTCTTTAATAATAGAAGAAACTTCCTCTGCCGCCATGGCAACAGAAGCATTGCTACATAAGAGTGAACCGACAGTAATTGCAGTCACTACCCTTACCCCTAATTTTTTTTTGTACATAAATACGCCTCCTCGCTTTTATTATGATGGAATAACTTATTAAATTTTGCCACCACTCAAAATTACATCATGAATAACTTATTCCGCCACCCCCTGTTTACTGTAAGATTTGTTTGAAAAATTGTTGTTTTATTGATCGAAAACAGCAATTTTCTTTATATTACATAATATTCCTTATGTAGTAAGAAATAAAATGCTCGTTCATACTTAAAGAATAAATAAGAAAAAATATAACAAATTTTCCTTATTTTTACTAAATTATAACACCTGCACCAATCTTTTGCAAGCGGAATCAAAGTTAATTTTCTGTAATTTGTTTTTTAAAATCTGATATTTTCTGTTATATTCTTAATTATTGATATAATTCGAACTTTAAATAATATTTAAATCAAAGTTTTTTTATTTTAAAATATACATAAGGAATATTATGAAATAAGAATTATTCTTTATATTTTCTATTATTTTTTAATTTAATTCCGATATTTCTAAAATAATTTCCACAATATAATTTCTATCATAAAAAGCGAATTTTCTGAAAATAACATAAGGAATATTATGTGATAAAACAGGGACTGGTTTTAAGGGATTATTTTATCCAGTTCTGAGTAATGAAAGAAAGAGAGGTACGGCGGAATAAGTTATTAGATTATAAGGCTGTTTTAAAGGTGGTAGTATTCAATAAATTATTCCACCAACAAGAAAAAAGCGAGGAGGCGTATTTATGTACAAGAAAAAGTTGGGCGTGAGAGTGGTTACCGCAATTACCGTTGGTTCCCTCTTATGCAGCAATGCATCTGTTGCTATGGCTGCAGAAGAAGTTTCTTCTATTATTAAAGAGCATACAGCAGATGAAGAAACAACAGAGGCTCCGGAAGAGGAAGTCACAGAAGCTGAGGAGGTAGTTGAAGAAACTACTGAGGCAGAAACTGAAGAAGTAGTTGAAGAAACTACTGAGGCAGAGACCGAAGAGGTAGTTGAGGAAACTACTGAGGCAGAAACCGAAGAGGTGGTTGAAGAAACTACTGAGGCAGAAGCTGATGAAGAAGAACTGGAAAATGATTTTGAGGAAGTTGAGTTAGAGGCTGTAGAGACACCTGCGGTTGCTGAGACTTCCGAGAGATTGCTGGCTGATGTTGCAGCAGAAACCAGAGAAGTATATGTAAGCCTTATTGATGCAGATGATAAGACAGCAGTAGGAGCACCACAGAAAATTGACATTGGTATAAAAGATACAACATTCCCTACAAGCAAACTTGAATTACCAGAAGAGTATGAGTTTGCATATGGTGATGGAGATGTTTATGTTGGCGAAGGGACTTCTGTAAATGTAGAGGTGAGAAAGAAAGCCTCAACAGAAGAAACCAGAGAAGTATATGTAAGCCTTATTGATGCAGATGATAAGACAGCAGTAGGGGCACCACAGAAAATTGAGATTGGTGCAAAAGATACAACATTCCCTACAAGCAAACTTACATTACCAGAAGAGTATGAGTTTGCATATGGTGATGGGGATGTTTATGTTGGCGAAGGGACTTCTGTAAATGTAGAGGTGAGAAAGAAAGCCTCAACAGAAGAAACCAGAGAAGTATATGTAAGCCTTATTGATGCAGATGATAAGACAGCAGTAGGGGCACCACAGAAAATTGAGATTGGTGCAAAAGATACAACATTCCCTACAAGCAAACTTACATTACCAGAAGAGTATGAGTTTGCATATGGTGATGGGGATGTTTATGTTGGCGAAGGGACTTCTGTAAATGTAGAGGTGAGAAAGAAAGCCTCAACAGAAGAAACCAGAGAAGTATATGTAAGCCTTATTGATGCAGATGATAAGACAGCAGTAGGGGCACCACAGAAAATTGAGATTGGTGCAAAAGATACAACATTCC
>NZ_CAXSLG010000005.1:0-271551 GCF_964238185.1 Lachnoclostridium sp. Marseille-P6806 | reverse complement strand
TTAACGCCTGTGGAGATAGTAGGTTACGAGGTCTGGGAAGCAGGAAGCCCATTGGCTTTAGACAATGGGTAGTTCACCAGGAAGGGCTTTCACGATGGGCTGGAGTCTCTCTTTACTTGTCAGGAGCAGCTGAAACATGCCGCTATGATTATGCTGGATGCGGATGGACTGAAGCTGGTTAATGATATTTACGGACACCATATTGGCGATGATTACCTGAAACGGATTGCTTCAGCCTTAGATGAAAGAACAAGGGGAAGGAAGCTCAGTGCGCGCCTGGGCGGAGATGAATTTATACTGTTTTTGTATGGATATTCGGCGAAAATTGATTTGGAACAGGATATTGAGAAGCTGAGGGAGCGCCGGGGAGAATGCTTTCTTGGAGAATCAGAAAACGTTCCTGTTACCCTTGAGTTTTCCATGGGATATGCGTTTTATCCAGACGATGACAGGGATTATCATGTGCTGATGCATCTGGCAGACCAAAATATGTATGAAGAAAAACGAAAACGGAAAAAGTGGCGTAGAGCGTGAGTGAAGGGTATTCTTAAGGCTCAAAGCTATTTTGAAGACACCCGTATATTGCTGAGGAGTGATGTGGCAATATTGCGGGTGTTTTTTATGTGCAGTCAAACTATAAAATAAACTATATAGAAACTATACATAATCATATATTTTACTTATAACCTTTCGAGAAGTATAATAAAAATCAGAAGGAATCTGTTTACGAAAGGAGAAGAATCATGGAGGAAATTAAGGCGGCGCAGGAACAGTTTGGAAAGCTGATTGAATCAGAATTTCAGCGGATTGAGAAAATGAAGAAGGACAGAGAAGCTGTTGATTTTTCCAGGCTGGAAACGATCGTGATTGGAGTTCTTCCCGGTGATGGGATTGGTCCGATTATTATGAAGCAGGCACTGCGGGTTCTGAGAGAGCTTTTGGCGCCGGAGTTGAAACAGGGCCGTGTGGAGATTCGTGAGATTGAAGGAATGACCATTGAAAACCGGGCAGCAAAGCTGCAAAGTCTTCCGGACGAGGTGTTTGAGGACATTAAGAAATGCAATGTTTTGATTAAGGGGCCAATGGTCACTCCACGGGCAGGAGAGCCCTGGCCAAATATGGTTTCAGCCAACAGTCTGCTGCGCCGGGGGCTGGAGCTGTTTGCTGCAGTCCGTCCCATTCGGATTCCGGATAAGAATATTGACTGGACATTTTTCAGAGAGAACATTGAAGGAGAATATATCTGGGGAAATAAGGGAATCCAGGTAAACGAGGATCTGGCCGTTGACTTTAAGGTACAGACCAGACAAGGAAGCGAGCGGATTGCCCGGGCTGCTTTTGAGTACGCGAGAAAAAATGGGAAAAAGAATGTGACGATTGTAACCAAGGCTAATATTGTAAAGCTGGCGGATGGAAACTTTATTGAAGCTGTACGGAGAGTGGGAGAAGAATATCCGGAGATCGAGATTCAGGAGCGGCTGGTAGATGCTATGTGCGCAAAAATGCTGGATCCGGAATTCAACAGGGGAATCGAAGTGATTGTCCTGCCTAATCTTTATGGAGATATTGTAACAGATGTAGCGGCAGAGCACCAGGGAGGATTGGGAACAGCATCCTCCTCCAATATTGGAAATCACTACGCCATGTTTGAGGCAATTCATGGAACAGCGCCATTTTTAATCAATCATGGACGGGGAAATTACGCAGATCCCTGTTCTCTGATTCGGGCGGCAGGAATGCTGATGGCTCATATTGGATATGGGGATCGGAAAGAGCTTCTGGACAGGGCTCTTGATATCTGTACAATTACAGAGCGTAAATGTGTGATTACTACGGATACAGACGGGGCAACGGCAGAGGAATTTACAGACTATCTGCTGGAAACTATCGAGGGGCTGAAAAGGGAAGGCAAAAGGAACAAACCGGAAAAGAAGGATGTGGAAAGAGAAGAGCTGGAAATATAAGCTCAGAACAAAAGCATCCGGCAAGAAAGGAGAAGAGAGAGGCTATGAGGAAATTTCATACGGTCTTTATGAGAGGCGGCACCAGCAAAGGATGTATGTTTCATAAAGAGGATCTGCCAGAAAACAGAGATGAATGGGACAGCATTTTTCTGCAGGCCATGGGGGATCCGGATCCCAAGCAGATTGACGGTCTGGGGGGGAACGGTTTCCTCTAACAATAAAATTGTAATTGTGTGGAAAAGCCAGGAGCCGGGAATTGATGTGGAGTATCTGGTTGGTCAGGTGATTGTGGGGAAGAGCCAGGTAGATTATAAGTCCAACTGTGGAAATATGACAGCCGCCGTAGGCCCTTATGCAGTAGAAGAGGGAATGGTGGATGTTGTGGAGCCGGTGACCTGCGTTCATATGTTAAATCGCAACACAGGAAAATATATTGATGTGACAGTTCCTATTGATCCGGAAACAAAAACCTTTGCTCAGGAGGGAAGCTGCGCCATTGCCGGTGTGGACGGAACGGCTGCGGAGCTGAATGTGAAATTTTTAAATCCTGCAGGCGCAAAGACAGGCTGTCTTCTTCCCACAGGAAGGTGCCTGGATGTTCTTGATATTCCCGGTTTTGGAAAGCTGGAGACAACAATTCTTGACGTATCCAATCCCATGGTTCTTGTACGCGCCAGGGATATTGGCATGTCCGCTGACATCGGCCAGCGCTATCAGTGTAGCGGCTGCACTGAAGGGTTCTGTGGTACAGCAGATGATGCATTCCATGGAACCGGTGAACCATGTGCGGATTGGCCATCCCAGCGGTATTATGACTATGGTGCCGGAGGTAAAAGAGGAGGACGGAGTTCTTAATCTGCCCAGTGTAGGTGTTCAGAGAACAGCGAGAAGAATTATGGAAGGAACCCTTTACATTAGAAAATAATGATTACTTTAACAGATAAAAAGACAAAAAATCATAAAAAAAGCCGGACTTTTCAGGGCAGTCGGGTTTCTGAATCCATAGGGGAGACAGAAACCCGGCTGTCTTTTGGATCCTGTACAGATTTCTATTGACGTTAGTAAAAAAATCTAGTATCATACTGATAAGAACAGGTTTATATAAAGATGCTATTTATAAGAATTTCTAATGAAGATAAAAGGAGAACTAACAATGGCGAAAGTAGGAATTGTAATGGGAAGCGACTCAGATATGCCGATTATGGCAAAGGCTGCTGAGATCCTTGATAAGCTTGGAATTGATTATGAAATGACGATTATCTCCGCTCACAGAGAGCCGGATATTTTCTTCCAGTGGGCAAAATCTGCAGAAGAAAGAGGGATTCGTGTGATCATTGCAGGAGCAGGAAAGGCAGCTCACCTTCCAGGTATGTGCGCAGCTCTGTTCTCTATGCCGGTCATTGGAATTCCCATGAAGACCTCTGATCTGGGCGGTGTAGATTCCCTGTATTCCATTGTACAGATGCCGTCTGGTATTCCGGTAGCAACGGTAGCAATCAATGGAGGCGCCAATGCAGGAATTCTGGCAGCAAAGATTCTGGCTGTTTCTGATGAAGAACTGCTGCAGAAAGTAAAGGATTATTCCGAAGCTCTGAAAAATGATGTAGTAAAAAAGGCAGAAAAGTTGGAGAGTGTGGGATACAAGGAGTATCTGGCACAGATGTAGAAGCGGTTGATAAGAACTGGAAATAAAATACATAGAAACAGCAGAATAAGATCGGAGGATGAATCATGGATTACAAGAAAGCCGGAGTGGATATTGAAGCTGGTTACAAGTCAGTGGAACTGATGAAGGAGCATGTAAAAAAGACCATGCGTGAGGAAGTTCTGGGAGGCCTGGGCGGTTTTTCCGGAGCATTTTCCCTGGCAAAGATCAAAGAGATGGAGGAGCCGGTGCTTCTCTCCGGAACAGACGGCTGCGGAACCAAGGTGAAGTTGGCTATTATTATGGATCAGCATGACACCATTGGTATTGACGCTGTAGCGATGTGCGTCAACGATATTGCATGTGCAGGCGGCGAGCCGCTGTTTTTCCTGGATTATATTGCCTGCGGAAAGAATTATCCCGAAAAGATTGCTTCGATTGTAAAAGGTGTGGCAGAGGGCTGTCTTCAGTCTGAGGCTGCTTTGATTGGCGGAGAGACAGCAGAGCATCCGGGACTGATGCCGGAGGAGGATTATGATCTGGCAGGATTTGCAGTTGGTGTCTGCGACAAAAAAGATATGATTACCGGAGAACATCTGCAGGCAGGCGACGTGCTGATCGGTATGGCATCTACAGGTGTTCATTCCAACGGCTTTTCTCTGGTGCGCAAGGTATTTGAAAAGGAACTGACAAAAGAAGGATTGGATACCTACTATGATGTTCTGGGCAAAACTCTGGGCGAGGCACTTCTGGCACCTACCAGAATCTATGTAAAAGCACTGAAGAGTCTGAAAGAAGCAGGCGTTCAGGTAAAGGCCTGCAGCCATATTACCGGCGGCGGATTTTATGAGAACGTTCCCCGTATGCTGAAAGAAGGAACCCATGCGGTGATCAAAAAGGACAGTTACCAGGTACCGCCGATCTTTAAGCTGCTGGCAGAAAAAGGAGAGATTGCTGAAGAAATGATGTACAACACCTTTAATATGGGACTTGGCATGATTGTAGCAGTCGATCCGTCCCAGGTGGATGCAGCTATGGAGGCAATCCGGAAAACAGGAGATGTTCCCTATGTGGTTGGTTCTATTGAAGCAGGAGAAAAAGGGGTGACCTTATGCTAAGAGTCGGTGTCATGGTTTCTGGAGGAGGCACCAATCTGCAGGCGATTCTGGATGCTGTTGAGGAAGGCAGAATTACCAATGTGGAGATTGAAGTTGTGATCAGCAACAATCCCGGCGCCTATGCACTGGAGCGGGCGAAAAATCATGGAATTGAGGCTGTATGCATGTCACCGAAGGACTATGAAACAAGAGATGATTTCAACCGGGCATTTCTGGAAAAGGTAGATGAATACCATCTGGATCTGATTGTGCTGGCCGGCTTTCTGGTAAAGATCCCAGAGGCGATGGTTGAAAAATATGAGCATCGGATTATCAATATTCATCCGTCTTTGATTCCTTCCTTCTGCGGAGTGGGTTATTATGGGCTGAAGGTACATGAGGCAGCTCTGGCCCGTGGTGTCAAGGTGACAGGGGCAACGGTTCACTATGTGGACGGCGGAATGGATACCGGCCCCATTATTCTGCAGAAAGCAGTGGAGGTGCAGGAAAACGATACGCCGGAGCTTTTACAGCGCAGAGTGATGGAGCAGGCAGAGTGGGTGATTCTGCCAAAGGCCATTGATATGATTGCCAATGGTATGGTATAAAGAAAAACAGGGCAGGCCGGAGGAATACCGGTCTGTCTTTGGTGTTTTAAGATTGATGCTTAAAATAAAGGAGGACAGGCTTGTATGAAGATTCTGATTGTTGGAGGCGGCGGAAGAGAACACGCCATTGCATGGAAGCTGGCGCAGAGCCCAAAGGTAGAGAAGTTGTATTGTGCACCGGGAAATGCAGGAATTGCAGAGGTGGCTGAGTGTGTCAATATTGGTGTTATGGAGTTTGATAAGCTGGTGGAATTTGCGAAGGAGCATGAGATTGACATGACCGTTGTGGCGCCTGATGATCCCCTGGCAGCAGGAGCTGTGGATGCTTTTGAGGCAGCAGGACTGCGTGCCTTTGGCCCCAGAGCCAATGCGGCGATTCTGGAGGGCTCCAAGGCATTTTCCAAGGATTTAATGAAAAAATACAACATCCCCACAGCTGCTTACGAGACCTTTTCCGATCCGGAGGAGGCTATCTCTTATCTGGAAACAGCAAAAATGCCGATTGTACTGAAGGCAGACGGTCTTGCCCTGGGAAAAGGCGTTCTGATTTGCAGGAACCTGGAGGAAGCGAAGGAAGGTGTGAAAACCTTGATGCTGGACAAGCAGTTTGGTTCTGCAGGAGATGAGATTGTTATTGAAGAATTCATGACAGGCCGCGAGGTATCTGTTCTGTCCTTTGTAGACGGAAAAACTATTAAAATCATGACCTCTGCCCAGGATCACAAGCGGGCCAAGGACGGAGATCAGGGGCTGAATACCGGCGGAATGGGAACCTTTTCTCCCAGTCCCTTCTATACGGCTGAGGTAGATACTTTCTGTAAAGAAAAGATTTATCAGCCCACTGTGGATGCCATGCGGGCAGAGGGAAGAGAATTTAAGGGGATTATTTTCTTTGGCCTGATGCTGACAGAAGATGGTCCCAAGGTGCTGGAGTATAATGCCCGTTTTGGAGATCCGGAAACACAGGTGGTTCTGCCAAGAATGAAAAATGATCTGGTGGATTTGTTTGACGCCTGCATTGACGGCACTCTGGATCAGATTGATCTGGAATTTGAGGATAATGCTGCGGTCTGCGTGGTTCTGGCATCAGACGGTTATCCAGAGCATTACGAGAAGGGCTTTCCGATTACCGGACTGGAGCGTTTTCAGTCTGCAGACGGATACTATGTATTCCACGCCGGAAGCAAATTTGACAGCGAAGGCCGTGTTGTTACCAACGGTGGAAGAGTGCTGGGGGTTACGGCAACCGGCGCAACCTTAAAAGAAGCCCGCGCCAATGCATATCAGGCAACGGAGTGGGTGCAGTTTGATAATAAATATATGCGTCACGATATTGGAAAGGCGATTGACGAGGCGTAAGATTGGAAAGGCAATTTGTTAATTCCCATTTCAATCGGAAACAAAGAGCGAAAACACACATGTCATAACAAACCGGAAAAGACCACGGACAGTCGGTAACCCCTGACTGTCTGTGGTTTTTTCTTTTTTACAGAAAAATATATTGTGCAGCAGCAGGTACGAAAAATGGGAAAGGTGTTTTCAAACAGCCGCTTGTTTCTTTTATAATGGAAAAAGCCAAAAATTCGGAAAACGCCTGTTTCCTTGATAATTTTATTTTATTCCGGACATTTCTTTTCTATACTCAGTATTCTGAAATATACTCAGAACCTGTTTATGTCAGCCTGCATTGCTACCACCTCATATTTACGCTCATCGTTCGATGAAAAAATCAGAAGAAGAGTAAAAGAGAGACAATATGGCTACTTTGGAAGAAAAGTTAAGATGGGCAGAGGAAGATTTCAGGGCACAGGTCAGGGAAGAACGATTTGCGTATGCATCGCTGACCTGGCTGATCGGGAAGGTATGTAAAAAGGCATTAAAAGGCAAGGATGCAGTCACGATTGCAAATGAGCTGGAGGAAGATGATGTGGGAAAGGTGCAGAGAATCATGGATGTGGCAAAATCGTTTGCTCCAGACTATGATGTGGAAGAAATCTATAAAAAGATGATGGCGTAATGGGAATAGTAGTATGGGATTTTAAGGTGTTCGATTTGTCGGATCAGTTGAACATGGGATTATAGTTGTGATACAATCCTGTCAGGAATCCGTAATTTTTAACATATAAAATGGGAGTGGACAAATGAGCATGAGCGACATGGAGTTTAGAGCGGTTTTGTTAGATCAAATGAAGGACTATCTGGACGGAAGAATCACGAAAGAAGAATATTACGATCAAGCAGAACCCTTTTATACGGAATACGCAAATACTTATGAAAATCCGCTGTTTCACAAGTGCTTTATGGATACAGTACCGGAAGCCTGTTTATTTTATATTGATGAGCCTGGTCTGACTTCGGAAATAAAAGAATCAAAATTCCATGAAGCATTGCAGGAAGCGTATGTGGCATTACAGAAACTTTGATTTAGAGTCTGACGATAATAGAATTGAATGAAATCATAAGGAGATCAGATGACACAAGAGGATTATTATATTAAAATTCCGCATAGATGAATTAGAAGAGTGTTTAGATTTAATAGAAGACGAGATATCGGATAAGATAAATCATGGCCATTATAAGCAGGAAGAATCGTATATGAATCTTGTTTTAAACTGCACGGGAAAAGTCTTTTGACTCTCCGTGAATTGATTTTATTATGTAAAAATGGTTTTCCGGATGGAGCCCTTGGCCTGGCCCGTAATTTGTTTGAACAGTTCATTATTATCTCTGTATTTGAAGCACAGTGTGAAGGTGTTGATAGAGACAGAATGGTAGAGAAATATTATGCTGATTATAATGTGCAAAGATATAAAAATTTAAAAACAATGTGCAGGTACGCAGGACAAACAGAAAAAATGCAGGACTACGAGAACGAGCTTGCGAAATTGCGGAAACAATTTTCTGTAAGCAAATTAAAAGATTATTGGTGGTCAGGTCATTACTCTTTTACAGATATGTGCGAATATGTCATCGAACATACAGATGGAAATTACAAAACGATGGTTATAAATTTATACTTACTTCGTTGCAACAACGGGAACGGCCGGGGTTTTCTGCTTGGAATTTCATAATTGACACCTGTCACGTTGCACGGTATAATATAAATATGATAAGATCATTTGCACACAAGGGATTGAAGGAATTTTTTGAGAACGGTTCCAAGAAAGGAATCCAGCCAGAGCATGCGCCAAAATTAGGCAGAATGCTTGATCGTCTTGATGCAAGTATCAGTCCACAGGATATGAATTTACCGGGATACCGGCTACATCCGCTGAAAGGAGACAAACAGGACATGTGGTCTGTTACTGTTAATGGCAATTGGCGATTAACATTTTATTTCGAAGGACAGGATGCGCATCTCGTGGATTACCAGGACTATCATTAGAAGGAGGAACATGTATGATAAGCAGAAAACCAACTCATCCGGGAGTTGTCCTCTTGGAAGATGTTATAAAACCACTGGGGCTTACCATTACCGATGCAGCCAGAATGCTTGGTGTAAGCCGGAAAGCATTATCAGAATTTGTGAATGAAAAAGCGATGTTAAGTCCTGATATGGCAATTCGCATTGCAAAAGCGACGAACACATCGCCGGAAAGCTGGATGAATATGCAGCAGAAACTGACACTCTGGGAAGCAAAACAGCATCTTCCAAAGAATGTTATCCCATTTCCATCCGTACGGTCTGAAGAGGCTGCTGCGCTAGATGTAAAAATGGCTCCACCATATTGATGGAGCCCCATTGAACCAACGGATGCTAAAATTTTAAGTTTTCCGTACCCGTTCCCCCCTTAAATCAAAATGTGAGGTCAGCCACAGGAAATTCCGTGACCGGCTGCATGTACTTTATATCTACAAACAAGAGAGTAATTTTTGTATAAAGATATACATTTTCCATTTTGGATATTTTGGGGAAACATATCCAAAATGCATTTCACTGACATTAACCCATTTTGCGGATAACGGTTTTTGGAATTCTTGTAACCCAAAACGTTCCACTATTTTTGAAATATCCAAAATGGAGTGATTTTAAAAAGTAGGTTTTCGGATAAAGTAAGACTTTGACCATAATCAGGATTGCGAAATGTAAAAACAGGCGGTTTTGAACCGCCTGTTTTAGATGTAATCTGTCGTTAAGGATGTTAATATAAATGAACAATAGTTGTTAAGCGATATTCGTATATGAAATAAGCATCTTCAAAAACACCTTCAAAATCCAAATTAGAAACTTAACGCAAAGCTATAATATCCTGTGGATTCGTCCTGGAGCTTGTGGAAGTCCAGACTGTTGGACATCTTCTGGTGTTTTGCAGAGGAAATAGGGACATAGTAGTGGAAATCTCCGATAGTAAGAAGAATTCCCACATGGAGTTTCAAACGTTCCCCATATTCCACATATCCGACATGGGAATCAAACTGCGTCAGGTAATTGATGTATTTTTTATCGATAACGTACCAATCCATAGATCCTCCTGAAAGTAAAAAAGAAGCTCGCTCGCGAGCTTCTCCGCCTGCGGCGGGTCGCTTCTGCGACAAAATTCTCTGCCGCCGCATAGCGATCCTCGCGGAGCGTTTTTATGTCATAGGACGCACTTTTCTATGACATAAAAAAGCGGGTGGATTACTCCACCCACTGCTGTTAACCGATTGTTTTAATTGGACAATCTAACCGCTTTTAAACGAGCATTTTAACTGGACGCTCTAACCGCTACACAGATATTTCCATCTGTGTCTTTATTATATGCAAGTTACAGTAAAAAATCAATGTTTTTAATTGTTAAATTTTTATATTCCCTGTGCAAGCAACGGGGGCGCTACTTGCCATAATCTTAATCTATAATTCCCCTGTAAAATCACAGGTATTCGAGTGACATCAATCAAAAAATGTATGGTTTGATTTTACCATAGGCATCGAAAAAAGGAAAGGAGTCGGAACTGGCGAAAAGCCAGTATGAAAGTTTCGTGAAGTTTGTTGCAGGGGGAAACTTGAACAAACCACAGTAGCCATTGTGGATAGCTGTTCCGGTTTCGAAGAAAGAGGAAGAGCGTTTCGCCATTCATCGGAAAACCATCGTAAAATTTATCGGCATTTGGTATAATATAGGCAACAGGAAAGTAGGGGGCTGAATGAAAAAAACAGGATATTGCCGCAAACGAGGAAATGCCTATTAGCGAAGAAATGGTTGTATCTTATGTGAGTGCTTTGCGGAAAGTTATACTGAAGGAAAACGGGGGAGAAACTGGAAGACTGAGACTGAACAGATTAGGTCTTAACATTAACAAGGAAGGTGACAAAATGTTCAGGATCGTTTTAGGTGATATTACAAAAGAGACAGTGGACGCCATTGTGAACGCTGCAAACACAAGCCTTCTGGGCGGAGGCGGCGTGGATGGCGCCATTCACCGGGCAGCGGGGCCGGAGCTCCTTGCGGAGTGCCGGACGATCCACGGATGTAAAACGGGACAGGCGAAAATCACAAAGGGTTATCGGCTTCCAGCAAAGTATGTAATTCACACACCTGGGCCGATTTGGAACGGCGGAACCAGGGACGAGGAACGGCTTTTGAGAAACTGCTACGAAAACTGTCTGAGACTTGCGGCGGAGAACGACTGCCAAAGCGTGGCGTTTCCGTCCATCAGTACAGGGATTTACCGTTTCCCTTTGGAGAAAGCGTCCAGAATTGCAGTAAGAACCATTCTGGAGTTTTTGGAAGCTCATCCGGATATAGAGGTGCGGATGGTGTGCTTTGACAGGGAAACGCTTGGATATTACGGAACTGCTTTGAAAGAGCAGACTGAGTTTTTGTAACGAGAGAAGAGAACTCAACTATCAGGAAATTCCAAGGAGGCAGTATGACAGTAAGATTTTTGGAAAAGAAGAATAAAGAAGTTAAATTGGTATTGATTATGGTATATGTGATAGCCCTTTTGATTTTAAAATCATATGAATGGTCGTTTTATATTTGTACCATAGCGTTAGTTGTTTGTCTTTCTATATATAGATGGTGGTATCATAAGCAAAATACAAAAGACAAATCGTTTTGAATGCAAAATATATTTGCACGAGTTGTGGAGGAATCTGTGTGAGAGGAAAACATGGAAGATGGGTTATGGCAGGAATCGCAGCCTTACTGCTCATATGGATGGTTTGGGGAAATAGAACAGTCGGCGTTACAAACTATATTGTTTCAAGCGATAAGCTGCCAGAGGCGTTTGATAACTACAAAATTGCCGTTGTTTCTGATGTGCATAATGCAGAGTATGGGGAAAACAACAGGATCCTGATATCTGTGATTCAAAAGGAAAATCCGGATATGATTGCCATAATAGGAGATTTGGTGGATGCAAATAAAACTGATATGGAAGCAGCAAAAACGCTGACAAAACAGCTCGTCGAGCTTGCTCCCTGTTATTATGTGACGGGAAATCATGAAGCGTGGATTGGCGAACAGTATCAGGAATTAGAAGAAAAATTGCTGGATATAGGTGTGAATATTCTTCATGACAGGGCAGTAAAAGTCATAAAGAATGGAGAAACGATACAGATTGCAGGTCTGGATGATCCGTATTTTGCTGGAGGGGATTTGTCTGTACAGGAAAACAGATTAAAAACCAGACTTCAAGAGATGAATCTGACAGAGGATTATTGTATACTGCTGTCCCACAGACCGGAATTTTTTCATATATATGTGTCGGAAAATGTGGATTTGACAGTAAGCGGACACACGCATGGCGGGCAGTTTCGGCTGCCATTTGTTGGTGGAGTGATAGCTCCAAATCAGGGGATGTTCCCTAAATATGATGCCGGAAAATATTCTGAGAATGGCAGGATTATGATTGTCAGCAGAGGAATTGGAAACAGTATTATTCCGGTGAGATTTCACAACAGACCAGAAGTGGCAATAGTTGGATTGCATGGTGTTTTATAACTTTGAGATTTATTGAGAATCTTGCAGTACGGCGGTTTTTTGTTTGTACCTTCGTTATTTTGGAAAAGAATTTCAAAATACAACGAAGCATTACATCAAATAGACAAAATAGAGGATAGAACAGATGAGTTCCAGATACTTGGATGTGGAGAACGTAATCAGAGGACAGGAGGGCTATAACAGCAACAATTTGCATGTACCTCCAGAATTGAAAAGAAATGCACAAAAATTGTGCTGGGAATATAATCAGACCGGACCATTTGAGACAGAGAAACGAAAGGAAATTTTGCAGAAATTATTGGGCAAATGTACTGATCTGACATTTATAGAACCTTCTTTCCGGTGCGACTATGGCTTCAATATTTTTATTCATGGTTTGGCGGTAATCAACTATAACTGTGTGATTTTAGATACGTCGCCGGTGAATCTGGGAGAAAATATTTTTATTGCGCCAGGCGTATGTATCGCCTGTGCTGGCCACTCAATAGATCCCACTCAGCGGGCAGAGGGAATCAGCACTTCCAAACCTATTGTAATAGAACGGGATGTCTGGATTGGCGCCAATGCGGTTATTTGCGGAGGCGTAACGATTGGTCAGGGCAGTGTCATTGGCGCAGGCAGCGTTGTAAATAAAGACATTCCGCCAATGTCAGTGGCAGCAGGAACCCCCTGCCGTGTGATACGGAAAATACGTGAATCGGATAAAATCAAGCCGGAAGATATTAGATTTTAATTACAAAGGTTGACAGTATAAAAAACCCACTCTCTGGGCAGATTACAGTTCCAGATGTAGGAGAAGTGATTCTGGATGATGTCAAGGCAAAGGGCGAGATCCTTGTAGGTTCCCAAAAAACGAAATGAGAGTGCTCTTTATATTAGCAGGGAGGATGCTTATGAAAATTGTGATTTTAATGGAGGATACAAAGGGAGAGCAGGAGGTAAGTGCAGAGCATGGTCTGAGTCTTTATATTGAGACGGGGCATCATAAGATTTTGGCAGATACCGGAGCTTCGGATCGAACCTGGGAGAATGCCGGGGCTTTGGGGGTGGATCTTACGGATGTGGATACGGTGTTTCTCAGTCACGGACACTATGATCATACCGGAGGTGTTCTGACCTTTGCCCGCAGTCATCCGAAGGCCCGAATTTATATGCAGAAAACGGCAGCAGGTGCTTATTATCATGGAGAACGGTATATTGGGATTGACCGGGAAATTCTGGAGCTTGCGGGGCTTCATCTTCTGGAGGGAAATTTCAGGATTGATTCGGAGCTGGAGATTTTTTCTGGGATCCAGGGCAGAAGATATTGGCCCAAAAGCAATGAGGCATTATCGGAGCTGGTTGGCGGCAGGCAGATGCAGGATTCCTTCCAGCATGAACAGTGCCTCGTTATCAGGGAGGGAGAAGAAACAGTTCTGATTTCCGGCTGTGCTCATAATGGAATTTTGAATATTTTGGATCGGTTTGAACAGCTTTATCATACTTGTCCCAGTAAGGTAATCAGCGGATTTCATATGGCGAAAAAGAGCGCGTATACAGAAGAGGAAATCCAAATCATACAGGATACAGCAAAACAGCTGTGCCATTATCCTGCCCGCTTTTATACAGGACATTGCACAGGGCAGGAGGCTTTCGCCAGGATGAAGGAGATCATGGGGGAGCAGCTGGTGGCCATCCATGCGGGGGACAGGATTGAAAGAGCATAAGCTGTTTTTTCGCGGGAACATGCAGCCGGTTCTTTCTTAATGCAAAATCAGCTGTGAAAAGAAGGGGGATTGTTGTAATGAAGGTCATTGATTTAACGCATACGATTCAGGAAGAAATGCCGGTTTTTCCGGGGACAGAGCCTCCGGCTCTGATGCAGGCAGCCAGCTGTGAAGAGGATGGATTTCGAGAAATACTTCTGAAACTGACTACTCATACAGGAACTCATATGGATTCGCCTGCTCATATTTTTCCGGATGGGATCACATTGGATCAATTTCCGGCAGATCAGTTTATGGGGAGAGCCCTTGTGATTGACTGCAGAGATTTAAAGGAGGGGGAAGCTATCTCTATGAAACAGATCCTGCGGTATGGAGAGAAAGCAGAAGAGGCGGATTTTCTTTTGTTTTATTCCGGATGGGATCAGTACTGGGGAACCAGTCGTTATTTTGGAGAGTACCCCTGCGTGGATGATGAGGTTCTGGATTTTATCATACAAGGGCGGTACAAGGGCATTGGATTTGATGTAATGGGACTGGATCCGATCCGGGATGAAAATCTGCCCCGTCATAAAAAATTGTTTCAGGGGCGGAATATGGTGAACATTGAGAATCTGAAAAACCTGGGTCTGTGCGGCCATGATTTGTTCAGGTTTTTCTGTTTTCCCATGAAAATCAGAAACAGTGACGGCGCGCCTGTGCGGGCGGCTGCCTGTGTGGAAGAGGAAAAATAAGGTGTGCCGGGAGAGAAAACTACGAATTTTTTAGGATGCAGCGTAACAAAACAGCACCATACCCTGACCCAGATTCCTATGGGATTGCTGAAACAGGAATTTGAGCTGAAGGCAGTGGAGGAGGCACAGCCGTCGGAGGAAATGATGGAGATTCCGGGAATGAAGGATGAACTGCGCCGCCCCATAATGCTTTTGGTAAAGGCGCAGGTGAAAAAGAAAAGAAATTGATCCAGAAGAAAAAGTATGATATACTTTGTTCAATAAAATATGAGCAGTCAGGTGTTCGGACAGGGCTTTGTCCATGTCCGGGTGAAAAGGGAAACAGGTGAAAATCCTGTGCGAACTCGTCACCGTAATGAGGGAGCAGACGCCGGTAAATCACTGGGAAACTGGGAAGATGGCGGATGTGTTGATTTCTGAGTCGGGAGACCTGCCTGACTGTGTACAGAAACAATAGTTTCAGGCCACGAGTAACTGGTTGTACAGAAAAATACAGGAATGCCCCTTTGTCAGAGCTTTCCTGATTTTTGTGTTCCCCTTTTCTTTGTGAGCAGGGGAATTTTTATGTCATAGGAAAGTGTGTCCTATGACATAAAAACGATCCGCGAGGATCGCCATGCGGCAGAAGAGAATTTTGTCGCAGAAGCGACCCGCCGCAGGCGGAGAAGCTCGCGAGAGAGCCTCTTTCTTATTATAGAGATAGGATCTCTCTGTTATTTTCTGCCGGAGGCTTTGTTTCTGACTTTGATACAGGATTGCTTTTGTCCGCTGGAATCGGACAAGAAAATGCAGGACTGAATTATTAAGAAAATACAAGGCAGGGATACTGCAGAAAGAGGGATTTTATGAAGAAGAGAAACGCAGCAGTTTTTATGGCAGTCTGGATGGGAGCAGCAGGAATCACCGGGTGTGCAGGAACACAGAATCAGGCGCAGAGCAGCCCGGCGGAAAGCAGGGCAGAAACTGTGACAACGTCGGAAGAAGGTATGCCAGAAACTTCTGAAGAATCTCAGGAAGAAGCTTTGTCTGCGGATCAGAAGGCAGCAGACCAGGTTGCAGCCATGATCGATGCGATTTATGTACAGAAGAGAACGGATGATACGGATAAACAGTGTGAAGCTGCAAAGGCAGGCTGGGATGCTTTAACGGAAGAACAGAAAATGTTGGTTTCCGGAGAAAATGCAGATCCGGATTATTTTGGAAGAGATACAGGAGATGCTTCTGCAGATGATCCGCGCAATCAGGATGAGATTGGGGAAAAGGAGATTCTTGTGGTTAGCTTTGGAACTTCCTTTAATGACAGCCGTACAGCAGATATTAAGGGAATCGAGGATGCTCTCCAGGAGGCATATCCGGAATGGTCCGTCAGACGGGCCTTTACAGCTCAGATTATTATTAACCATGTTCAGGCCAGAGACGGGGAGAAAATCGACAATGTGGATCAGGCATTGGAGCGGGCGGTGAAAAACGGAGTGAAGCAGCTTGTAGTTCAGCCGACACATCTGATGCACGGGGCAGAATACGATGAGCTGCTGGAGTCTGTGGAGGCATATCAGGAGCAGTTTGAGTCTGTGACTGTGGCAGAGCCTCTTTTGGGAGAGGTTGGCAGCGATGCTTCTGTGGTGAATGAGGATAAAAAGGCAGTTGCAGAAGCGATTGCAGCAGAGGCAGCATTCGATGCAGGCTATGAAGATCTGGACGGAGCAAAGGCAGATGGAACGGCTTTCGTATTTCTGGGCCACGGTACATCTCATACGGCAAAGGTTTCTTACAGCCAGATGCAGACGCAGATGAAAGCCCTGGGATATGACAATGTATGGATTGGAACTGTGGAAGGGGAACCGGAGGAGACAGAGTGTGGCCAGGTGATTGAGGCAGTATCCCAGGCTGGGTATCAGAAGGTGATTCTTCGCCCGCTGATGGTAGTAGCGGGGGATCATGCCAACAACGACATGGCAGGAGAGGACGAGGATTCCTGGCTGAGTATGTTCCAGGCGTCCGGAAAGTTTGAAGAGATAGAGACACAGATTTCCGGTCTTGGTTCTATCCCGGCAATTCAGAAGCTTTATATCGATCATACAGCTGCAGCTATGAAGCAATAAAAAACGGCAGGCTGAACTGTTACTAAAAAACTAGGAGTGTGGAAAATGAGAAAAAGACAGAGAAGGGCTGCTGGAGCAGTGATTGGTGCTCTGGTCTGTGCAGTTTTAGGCGGATGCGTTGGCTCTGTTTCGGAAAAGGCGGCGCCTGCGCAGACAGAGATCGTCTTCGAAGAAATCGCTCTTTCAGACGGAGTTTATCAGGCAGAATTTGATACAGACAGCAGTATGTTTCATGTCAATGAGGCCTGTGACGGAAAAGGAACTTTGACAGTGGCAGATGGAAAAATGACCATTCATATTTCCCTTACTTCAAAAAATATTCTCAATCTGTATCCAGGGCTTGCTGAGGATGCACAGAAGGAGGGGGCAGAGCTTTTGATGCCTACAGAGGATACGGTTACCTACAGTGACGGAACCACAGAGACAGTGCACGGATTTGATGTTCCGGTTCCTGCGCTGGATGAAGAATTTGATCTGGCTTTGATTGGGAAAAAGGGAAAATGGTATGATCACAGGGTGTCAGTTTCCAGTCCGGAGAAGATGACGGAACAGGGAGCGAAAGCGACAAAAACGCCAGGAGAAGAGACAGGAGCAGCGGAAGAAGCAGCCTCAGGAGAAGCGGAAAAAACGGCAGAAGCAGAGAAAAAGGTGGAGCTTGAGGAAGGTATCTATACGATAGAGGTAATGATGGAGGGCGGAAGCGGAAAGGCAGAGATTTTGTCTCCGGCACTTCTCCAGGTTTCGGAGGATCAGATTACTGCGCAGATTCAGTGGAACAGTCCCAACTATGATTACATGATTGTGGACGGGGAAACCTTTTATCCGGTAAATACAGAGGGAAATTCTGTTTTTGAAATACCGGCAGAGACGTTTGATGTTCCTGTGGATGTAATTGGAGATACGGTAGCGATGAGTAAACCGCATGAAATCGAATATACGCTGACCTTTTATTCGGATACGATTAAACCAGAAAGCTAAAGGAAGCGTTTTATGATAAGGACAATAAGAAACGGGATGATTGCAGCTCTTTTGATTGCCGGAATCTTTGGGCTTTCCGGCTGCAGTAGAAATTCTTCTGCTGCAGAGCAGGAACTTCCTCTGGTCTACGAGGACAGTTTAAGGCTGCAGTATGCGGAAAATTTTTCGATTGATTATTATGCCGGCGGGTATTCCATGATAACTACAAAGCGGGACGGCAGCAGGTTCCTGATTGTTCCGGAGCAGGCAGAAACCCCGGAGGGGGTGGAAGAGGATATTGTGATTTTAAAGCAGCCGATACAGGATATTTATTTGGTGGCATCGGCGGTGATGGATATGTTCTGTCAGCTGGATGGGCTGGATGCCATAAGCTTTTCCGGACAGAAGCAGGAAAACTGGTATATTAAGGATGCAAAAAATGCAATGGCAGAAGGGAGGCTTCGCTATGCAGGGAAGTACAACAGGCCGGATTACGAACAGCTTGTGTCAAGAGGCTGCAGACTTGCCATTGAAAACGGCATGATCACCCATGCGCCGGAGGTTGTGGAAAAGCTGGAGGATTTTGGAATCCCGGTGCTTATGGAGGCATCCAGCTATGAAGCGCATCCTCTGGGAAGAGTGGAGTGGATCAAGCTGTTTGGAGCTTTGCTGGGAAAGGAAGAGGCGGCGGAGCGGATTTTTCAGGAGCAGGCGGATATTTTAAACAGAATTTCTGAGGATCAGCCTTCTGAAAAAACAGTTGCGTTTTTCTTTGTTTCCTCCAATGGAATGGTACAGGTAAGGCAGTCCTCCGATTATATTCCCAGGATGATTGAGCTGGCTGGAGGACGGTATGTTTTTGAGAATCTGGGAGATCCGGAAAGCAGGAAAGCTACGATGAATATGCAGGCAGAGGAGTTTTATCACAAAGCCCGCAATGCAGATTTTCTTATATACAACAGCTCTATTGACGGAGGAATCTCTACAATGAAAGAGCTGCTGGATAAATGTGAGTTTCTGGAGGATTTTCAGGCAGTGAAGGAAGGAAATGTATGGTGCACCTCCAATGATATGTATCAGCAGTCTCTGTCCATTGGTTATCTAATGGAGGATATGCACAGAATGCTTCAGGGAGATGACACATCTCCCATGCACTATCTTTTTGAGGTTCAGTAAAGAAAGGTTGATTCAGATGGAGAAACAAAGAATATATCGGTACACATGGGGATTTTTGTTCCTTTTTGCCGGTGTGGCAGCTGGATTGATTCTGAATGTGTGTATGGGAAGCGTTCGTATTCCTGTGGAGGAGGTCTGGCGCATTCTGACAGGGAAAGGAGGAGAGATGGTATCTGCCAGGATTCTTCTGGATATTCGGATGCCCAGAACCATAGCGGCAATTCTCCTTGGTGGTGCTTTGGCCCTTGCCGGTTATCTTCTGCAGACCTTTTTCCATAACCCCATTGCTGGTCCTTTTGTTCTTGGAATTTCCTCAGGAGCCAAAATGGCGGTGGCTCTGGTTATGGTAGTGTTGATGGGGCACTCAGTGCGCGTCACTTCTGCAGATATGATTCTGTCTGCATTTCTTGGAGCTCTTCTTTCTATGGGCTTTGTGCTTCTGGTATCCCGACGGATGGCAGGTATGTCCCAGCTGGTTATCAGCGGAGTTATGATTGGATATATTTGTTCCGCAATTACGGAGCTGATTGTTACCTTTGCCGAGGATTCAGATATTGTGAATCTCCACAACTGGGCTCAGGGAAGCTTTTCCGGAATCACATGGGAGCAGACAGAGCTGATAGCAGCAGTAATTCTGGTAACCTTTCTTATTACTTTTTCCCTGTCTAAGCCATTGGGGGCTTATCAGCTGGGGGAGTCTTATGCCCAGAACATGGGGGTAAACATCAGGGCTTTGCGGATATGGCTGGTTCTCCTTTCCAGCATACTGTCGGCATGTATTGTGTCCTTTGCAGGGCCGATTTCTTTTGTAGGCATTGCGACGCCCCATCTGGTGAAACGCCTTTTTGGCTCTTCCAGGCCGCTGCTAATGATTCCGGCATGTTTTCTGGGAGGAAGTGTATTCTGCCTGTTCTGTGATTTGCTGGCAAGAAATCTGTTTGCGCCGACAGAACTGAATATCAGCACGGTGACAGCAATTTTCGGAGCGCCGGTAGTATTATGGGTTATGGCAAAGCAGAGAAAGGACAGAGGGCTGTAATGGACTATTATTTTCAGACAGAAGGGTATTCGGTAGGATATGACGGAAAACCCCTGATCCGTCAGATTGAAATTGGAATACAGAAAGGAGAAATTCTGACTCTGATCGGACCAAACGGAGCTGGAAAATCTACAATTTTAAAAAGCATTGCAGGGCAGCTTGGGGTAATTGGAGGCTCTGCTTACCTGGACGGACGGGAACTGGGAGCCATGTCGGGGGCGGAACTGGCCAGAAAAATGGCAGTGGTATTTACAGAAAGACTGAAAACAGAGCTGATGACCTGCGAGGATGTAGTGGCTACGGGAAGGTATCCCTACACAGGCCATTTCGGCATTCTGACGAAGAAGGACAGGGAAGCAGTGAGGGAGGCTATGGAGCTGGTTCATGTAATGGAAATCCGGGATCAGGATTTTGCAAAAATCAGCGACGGGCAGAGGCAGAGGGTCATGCTTGCAAGAGCGATTTGTCAGGAACCGGAGATTGTTATTTTAGATGAGCCCACCTCATTTCTGGATGTAAAATACAAGCTGGAATTTTTGTCAGTGCTTCAGGAGCTGCGGTTAAAAAGAGGGCTGACAGTGATTATGTCCCTCCATGAGCTGGAGCTGGCAGAGCGGGTTTCGGATAAAATTCTCTGTATCCGGGGGGATTTTGTAGATCGGTTTGGAAGGGCAGAGGAGATTTTTCAGACGGGATATATCCGGAGTCTTTTTGCAATAGAAGCCGGAAGCTTTGATGAGGAAAATACCAGTATGGAGCTGCAGGCGCCATCCGGACAGCCGGAGGTGTTTGTAATAGCAGGCTGCGGTACAGGGAGAGGCGTTTTCCGGGAGCTTCAGAGAAAGGGGATTCCGTTTAGTACAGGAATTTTATTTGACAATGATGTGGATTATCCGGTGGCGTCAGCCCTGGCATCCGAGGTGATTGAAATAAAGGGACTAGAACCGATTGGGAAAGAAACCATTCAGAGGGCAAAGCAGCGGATAGATTGCTGCAAACGAGTTATTTGCTGTAAAACACAATTTGGAAGTCTGGAGAAGGCCAATGAAGAGCTTTTAAAGTATGCAAAGTCCAGAGAAAAGGATATTGCATACACAGGTTTTAAGTGACCAACAATGAATGTGGAAGAAATGAGGGGAGGCTGTTTTGATTCAGCCTCTCCTCATTTTTTCAAAAACAGGAATATACAAAACCAGGGTTACTGCCATAACAGTCATCATCAGGAGAATCAGGCCCATCACAGCCATATAGCCTTCTTTTATCAAAAGCACGTCCAGCGTATCAGTCAGGCTGGAAATCAAAACTACAGCTGCGGCTTTCCAGATATCCTGTTTCGTCTCTGCTGTAAGGTAGAGAAAGCAGAAGACAGGAATCATCAGGATTCGAAAATATCCCATCAGATTCGGAATGGAAAACAGCTCATGGCGGTCGATGTGTTTCATGGCCTCACCTCCTAATGAGATCATTATACCATTTTTAGATGGGAATACCAATGGGAAAATGGTTTGCTTGACAAATATCCTGAAAAATCCTATGATAGTAGGACGCTGTTTTGGCATAGGCAGTAAGGAGGATATTATGAAAGAAAAACATCTTGATTTATGCAGAGATTCGGTAAACTCTGTATTTTTTCAATTTCTGATTCCGTCCATCGGAGCAACGCTGGTGAATTCTATCTATATTCTTGGAGATACCATATTGGTGGGACGGGGAGTAGGAAGCATGGGAATTGCGGCCCTGAATTTGCTGCTTCCGGTGTTTTCTCTGTTTTTTGCCACAGGAATGCTGTTTGGAGTAGGTGGAAGCGTTTTGTTTTCCTTTGATAAAGGACGAAAAGATGAGACAGCAGCAAGAGAGCATTTTTCTGCAGCCCTGGCAGGCACGATATTGATGGCAGTTTTTTATGAAATTGTGTGTGGATTGTATTTTGCTCCCATTACCGCATTTCTTGGAAGAAATGAGGCAATGGATGAGATGGTAAGAAGTTATGGACGGATTCTCACGGCAGGCTGCCCAGTGTTCCTGCTGTCATCGTTTCTTCAGGCATTTGTGAGAAATGACAGGGCGCCGAGGGTGGCGATGGCAGCAGTGATCGCAGGCGGAGTCAGCAATGTGATTCTGGATTATATTTTTATGTTTCCCATGAAAATGGGAATGGCCGGAGGAGCGCTGGCAACGGTGCTGGGTTCTGTTATTACTGTGGTGATTTTACTAAGCCATTTTTTCAGCAGCAGCAATACCCTGAAATTTACCAGACATTTTCACTGGAAAACCATTGGGGAGGTGGCTCTCAACGGCCTTTCCAGCTTTATTCTGGATCTTTCCAGCGGCGTGGTGATTCTTCTGTTTAACCGTCAGCTTCTGTACTGGATTGGCGATATGGGCGTAATGGTTTACGGCATTGTTTCCAACAGTGTTCTGGTGGTTAATTCCATCAGCAATGGTATCAGTCAGGCATCTCAGCCGCTGATGGCAGTAAACAATGGCGCCGGTCTTTTGGAACGGGTAAATCAGACCTTTCGGCTGGCCAGGAGATTTTCTGTGGGAACGGGAATTCTCTTTACTGCCCTGGGCCTTCTGGCTCCGGCCCTTGTAGTGCGGGTATTTGTTTCTCCTACGCCGGAAATCCTCGCAATGGCTGTTCCGGCAGTGCGGATTTATTTTCTGGCATTTTTAGCAACGGGAATCAATCTTCTTCTGGCTACGTATTTTCAGTCAGTTTTGATGCCGGCCTGTGCCCTGATTCTTTCCCTTTGCCGCGGCGTAATTTTTTCAGGAATTCTTGTTTATCTGCTGCCCCTTCTTGTGGGAGTAGAGGGAATCTGGGCTGCTATGCCTGTGGCTGAGCTTTTAGCCTTGACTCTTGGAATCCTGATGAAAAAGCGGGGCAAGAGACAAAGCAGCTGATAAAATATTGGATCATATAGTTATGATTCATTTTCTGTGATTTTGAAGCACTGTCCGGAGAAGGGCGTCAGGGTAATCTGGAATCCGTTCTTTCCCGGGCAGTGTTTTGCTTTTGATTTCTTTGTCTGCCCACCGTACTCCTGCCAGTCTGTATTGATCAGCGGTTCCAGCCAGCGGACGTTTCCAGGAAGGGAAAGGCCGGAAACAGAATAGGGCTGATCGGAAAACTGGAAAAGGAACAGGATTCTCTGTTTTTGACAGCGCCGTTCAAAGATGTAGCAGCAGGAGCCGTCCTGGTCAGATTTCAGCCACTGAAAACCGGAGGGGCTGTAGTCTTCCTGGTAAAGGGCAGGCGTATTCAGATACAGGATGTTGATTTCCCGCATAAACCGGAGAAAGGCATTATGAATCGGGAAATCCAGAAGGCACCAGTCCTGTTCTCGTTTTTCATCCCATTCACGAAGCTGCCCTATTTCATTTCCCATAAAATTCAGCTTTTTGCCTGGATGGGCCATCATGTATAGATAGAAGGCTCGTCCCTGGGGGAATTTATCCTCATAAGCTCCGTACATTTTCTGAAGAATCGTGGCTTTTCCGTGAACGACTTCATCGTGGGAAAGAGGAAGAAGATATCGTTCCTGGTAGTAATACTGCATGGAAAAGGTCAGCTCATGGTAATGCTCTGGACGCAGCCGGGGCTCTGTCTGAAAATAACAGAGAGTATCGTGCATCCAGCCCAGATCCCATTTATAGTCAAAGCCCAGTCCGCCTTCACTGACAGGTTTTGTTACACCTGGATAGTTTGTGGAGTCTTCGGCTATGAGCATGGCATCGGGAAAGCGCTTTTTCAGACCTTCGTTCATGGTGCGAAGAAATTGCAGAGAGGGATGATTTTCTCCCCGCTCTGGCTGACCCTGCCAGTAAATCAGATTTCGCACAGCATCCATTCTCAGACCGTCAAAATGGTATTCCTCCAGCCAGTAACAGGCAGCAGACTGGAGAAAGCTGCGTACCTCTCCGCGGGAGTGCATAAAGTTGCAGCTTCCCCATTCACTTCTTCCTACATCACGATGAGGGTATTCGTAGAGGGCGGTTCCATCATAATTCCACAGAGCATAATCATCAACGGCAAAATGGACGGGAACAAAATCAAGAAGGACTCCTATCTGGTTTTGATGGCAGAGATCCACAAATTTCTGAAGCTGCCTGGGCGTGCCGTACCGGGAGGTAGGAGCGAAAAAGCCTGTGTTTTGATACCCCCAGGATTCATCGGAGGGATGCTCAGAAAGAGGCATCAGCTCTACGTAGTTGTATCCGTTTTTTTTCAGCCATGGAATCAGCAGCTTTGCCAGCTCCTCATAGCTGTACCAGTCCTCTGAACCATCGCCTTTTTTTCTCCAGGAACCGGCATGAAGCTCATAAATATTGACTGCCTGACGAAAGGCAGCGCCGCGTCCTGCCATCCATTCCTGATCCCGGAAAGTGTGGTGCTTCAGGCTGCAGATAACAGAGGCATTGTGAGGACGAAGCTCAGAGGAAAGCCCATAGGGATCGCAGTGATCCAGAAAAGAGCCGTCCTGGCGATAAATCCGGTATTTGTATCGCATGGATTCTTTGGCCTCCGGGACAGTAACCTCCCAGAAATTCCCGTCATAGATTTTCTCCATGGGAGTTTCCTGCCACTGATTAAAATCGCCAATCAGAGAAATCCGCAAAGCGTTAGGAGCAAAGGTGCGGAAGGTGGTTCCATGGCTGGAAACCTGTGCGCCTAGATACCTCCATGCTTCAAATTCTTCCCCCATATAAAATCCGTAAAAATCCATAATATCCTCCTGTCTGACTTATCCATCAAGAATCTTGAGTTCCTGTATTTTTCTGAGTATAATGAGTATAAGATGGGGAGAAGAAAATTTCCATAATCGATATTGAAAAAAAGTATGATAAACAACGTTTTACGGAAAAGGTTGGTTTTTTATGATGGATATGCGGGTGAAGAAAACAAAACGGAGTATTATTAATGCATTTTTAGAGCTGCGGTCGAAAATGCCGCTGGAAAAAATCAGGATAAATGAGCTGTGCCGGATTGCTGAAATTAACAAATCAACATTTTATGCCCATTATCAGGATATTTATCAGCTGTCAGAGGAGGTGGAACAGGAGGTTCTCCAATCCTATCTGAATATTCCTCACCCGGAATATGTTCTTTGCAATACAGAAGGCTTTGTTCGGGAACTGTTTCAGGCCTTCTATGCACATGAACGGCTGTTTCATATTCTGTTTTCCGGAAGCCGGAGCAGTGTGCTGACAGAAAAAATTGCGGAAGGGATTCGGGAGCTGATTCTCAGGCAGTATCCGCAGTATGCAGACAATCCGGTTTTTCATACGCTGATTACTTATCGGGTTTACGGCAGCTGTTACGCTTTTCAGGAAAGCAAAGATTATGGGGAGGAGCTGGTGATTTCTTTGATTGGAAAGCTGGCTGGGCAGGATTTTGAGGAATTCGCTCTGCAGCGGGAAGGCAGTTTCTCCTGTCAGCAGAAGGAAACTTGGACAATAAAAAGAGATGATGGAAAGAGGCAGAAGGTATGAAAAAGCGGAAAAGAAAAAAGAGAAAAGAAGAATAAAGGGAAAACAATAAAAACAGGAAGATGACAAAAAATGAGGGTAAAACCATGAGAGAAAATACAATGTACGAGAACATGATTGCAGTGACAAACAGGCAGCTGTATCTTCAGGCAGCAGAAAAAAACAGATGCCGGGATGGGAAAGAAGACGAGGAGATGTCGGAGGCTTTTCTTCCTGGAACCCGTTTATGGAACCGGTATCTAAAGCAGGTAGAGCAGGTGCTTTCTCTTTCTCCCAAAGCGCTTGTTTTGCGGGAAAAGGATCTGGAACCGGAGGTTTACAGGCAGCTTGCAAAAGATGTAACAGCTTTGTGTGAGGCTGCGGAAACAGAATGCATCCTTCACGGTTTTCCTGATGAAGCAAGGGCTCTTTCCTGGCGGAAAATCCATCTGCCATTGAGACTTTTTCGGGAGCTTCCGTCTCTTGATTTTTTTGAAAAAAAAGGAACCTCCGTTCATTCTCTGGCGGAGGCCAGAGAGGCAGAGGCTCTTGGTGCAGACTATTTATTTGCCGGAAATATATTTGAAACTGATTGTAAAAAAGGACTTCCGGGAAGAGGTCTTTCGTTCCTGCAGGAAGTCTGCAAACAGGTCTCCATCCCTGTGTATGGAATCGGTGGAATTACTCCTGAACGCATGGAACAGCTTCTTTTGGCAGGGGCTTCCGGAGGCTGTATGATGTCCGGATTTTTAAAACTCCAGGGAGAAAAAGAAGCATAGAAGTAGCGGCAGGCGAAATTATTCAAAGGTTCCCCTGACCTCAGGCACGCTGTTTCGTACCATGACCCTTCCTTTGGCAATCACGGTATGAAGCAGAAGGCTGTCTTTGTGAAGCAGACAAATATCGCCGTCATAGCCGGGAGCAATATGGCCCTTGGTATTCAGCTTCAGAATCCGGGCAGGGTTTGATGTAACGGCCCGGAGGGCCAGCTCCAGGGGAAGGTGTTCCCGCATGACGCATTCTCTTACTTCTTTTAAGAGGGAGGAGGCTTTTCCAATGCCGAGTCCTTCATATTGGCCGGAGGGACTGAAACGGGGAAGACTGCCCTGACCGTCAGAGGATATGGTAAAGTTATTTTCAGAAATACCTGCATCCAGAAGACGTCGGATTCCGGTGCAGACGCGAACCTCATCGGTGATTTTTTCCCAGGAATCGATGTCCTCATTGCCAGTAAAATCTACACATCCGCCTTCTCTGGCAAAGCTTACAGCAGCCTCAAACAGATGGGAGTTGCGGTTAATATGAGTCGGAAGAAACTGGGTAACAGGAATTTCTGTCTCATGGACAACCCGCTCGATCAGATCAAGATGACGGGCGCCGTCGCCCAGGTGAATATTTAAAATTCCGGCTTTTCCGGACAGCATGCCCCCGACTCTGGCATCTGCAGCCAGACGGACAAATTCTTCATAAGATGGCTGAGAGGAGCGGTGATCAGAAATAGCGATTTCCCCGACGCCGATGACCTTGTCAAGCATCATCAGATCCTTCATAACACTTCCTGTAAGTGTGTGGGGAGGAATTTGGTAGGAGCCTGTATAACAGTAGGCAGTAATGCCTTCGTTTTCTAGGCCATGAGCTTTGGCAAGAAGACCGGTCATATCCCTGGAAATCCCATCTGTGCCGATACAGCCTACTACTGTTGTGATTCCGCAGCAGGTCAGTCCGGAGAGTATTGCTTCCGGGGTTCTTGTATGAAATCCGCCTTCGCCTCCGCCGCCCATAATGTGTTCATGGCTGTCAATAAAGCCGGGAACTGCGGCAAAATCAGTACCGTCGATGGTTTCCACATGGACAGCGCCGTTAAACTCTGCCTGGAGATTTTTTCCTATAGCAGCAATCTTGTCTCCAAGAATCAAAATATCCTGTTTCCCCAGGAAACGGGGTTCGTAAACTTCTGCATTTTTAATCAGAACAACCATAGCAATTAATTCCTCCCTATCTGCGAAAAATAAGTGTGTAAAAAAAGAGTTTCGGATCCTGTCAGAATTCCGGAAAGTCTATCTGGCGAATCTTCATTCGTTTTAAAAGAAGTTCATCAGTTAAAAGAGACAATTCATCCAGAAGCCGGATGTGATAGGTGCCAAGCCCAATTCTTTCCCGGGAAGCAGCAGGAGTTTCTGCGCCAGTCGGGGCAGCTGCCAGTTCTCCTGCGATTCCCAGGGAAGCAGCTGCCAGAAGGGCAGCAGTCAGAGGTTGGGTAACAGCCAGATAAACGCCGGCGATACAGGTAAGCATACAGCCTGTTCCGGTGATTCTTGCCATAAGGGGAGAGCCGTTTTCAACCAGGTAAACTGCGCTGCTTTCCCAGTCTGCAATCATGTCCACCTCGCCGGTAGCCAGAACAACAGCATGGTTTTGGCGGGCGCACTGAAGAAGAATTTCTGACATCTGCCGCTGAGCCGGAAGATTGTCTCTGGTTACAGCATCGGCGGCGCTTACATCAATGCCTGAGTCGTGAAAACCGGAACCGGCAATGGCACGTATTTCCGAAGCATTTCCTTTGATGATGGCCGGATGGCAGTCCCGGATAAAGGTTTTTGCCAGCTCCATGCGGAAGGGACTGCAGGTAATGCCGACCAGATCAAGGACTGCGGCCCGTTCTTTTCCGGCCAGCATAATGGATTCAGCACGGGCATCTGTAATATTTCCCAGGCTGACAGTAAGAGCAGAGGCCATGGCAGCGATCCGGGATACCTCCCGGGGATGCTCTGCCATAATGGGGCGGGCGCCCAGAGCAAGAACGGCATTGGCGCAGTCATTGATAACAATGGGGTGTGTAATGCAGTGGATCAGTGGTTCTGTCTGAAGTACCCGGGATCTGGCCAGGGAAAAATCCGGGGCCAGACGGGTTGATTCATGGAAAAAATCCGGACAAAAAGTCTTGTCCGGAGCGGAAGAGCTATGTAGTATCATGAATATTCTCCTGTTTTTTTCTGGTTTTTTATCCAGTAAATTCCGGCAGCAGCCACAAATGCCGCCAGTACCAGATATTTTAAATTTGACGCCAGGATTCCTGGAGCTTTTACAAGCTGCTTTACAGCAACAGAAACGGCCAGTGCGGCGATCAGTCCCAGAAAGGCAATGCCTATAGCATCGTTGGCAACGGTGTTTCCGCCTTCATATGCGCGGGAACCCAGGGCTTCCTGAAAAACAGAAAGCATTTTTGTTTTCTGAAGATGTTTTAACAGCAGAAAGGCAAGACTTCCTCCAATAAGGGTCCCGGCAATAAAGGAGGGCACATAGAAAAACCAGGTCAGTCCGGTTTTTCCCCATATCCAGGTCATAACAGGATAGGAAAGGATGGCTCCGATGATTCCCGTTCCTATTACTTCACCAAGAAAGGCCCATACCAGTTTTCCGCGGGAAAGGCGGTAAAGCATACCGGAAAGGAAGGCTCCAAAAACAGCTCCGGTCAGAGCCAGAGGAGGGATTCCCATGCAGACCATGCGGATAATACCGATGGTAAAAGCGCAGGCCAGAGCATACCAGGGCCCCAGCATAACGGCACAGGTGACGTTGATTAGATGGGCCATGGGACACATACCTTCTACCCGGAGAATGGGAGAAATGACAACGCCCAGAGCGACCATCATAGAGAGAAATACCAGTCGGGTTACATGTTTGTTTTTGTTCATCTTTTTCCTCTTTTCTGCTGCGGAAAAGGGGCGCCATTTTCTTCTGCCACACGGTGATCCCTGCGGAGCGTTTTGTATTGCAGGAAAATACGTCCTATGATACAAAAACAGCGTGCCGCAGAGGGCACGCCGCAATGGATCAGAAAATATAGATACAGCGATGGTGCCGGCTTACGCAGCTTGTAATGTCGGTCGATGCTCCAATTGCATCCTCTCAATCCGAAACACGGACTCCCATCGCTAATCTCTTCGTACACAGTGCCAGGGCGCTCCCCCTCACACCGATGCTGCCAAAAAGCAGATACAAAGACCTATTGCTATTATATCCGGAAATCAAAGTTTGTCAAGATACGGGCAGAAAGCTTTTCGAAAAACAGGAAGAGATGCCAAATACTATCCGCGGATATGGCGCTTCAGGGCATCAAAGCTTTCCTGGCTTAAATCATGTTCAATCCGGCAGGCGTCTGCGGAGGCAGTTTCCGGAGAAACTCCCAGTTCCACAAGCCACTGGCTGATCAGTGTGTGACGCTCATAGGTATCAGATGCCAGCTTTTTTCCTTCTTCTGTAAGAACAATGTATCCCTCACTGCTGACAGTAATATAGCCCTTGCCTCTTAAATTTTTCATTGCAACGCTGACACTGGGCTTTGAATATTCCAGCTCGTTGGCAATGTCGATGGAGCGAACCACTGGCAGCTGTTTGGAAAGAACCAGTATTGTTTCCAGATAATCTTCCACTGATTCTTCGGATTTGTGTTGGATATATCCCATGGGTAAAAACCTCCTTTTTGCTATCTCTATGTTAGCATATTTTTCAGGGAAAGGAAAGCATTATCGAAACCGGCCTGCGGCCAGGGAACCATGGCTTGACAGAGGAAGTGGGAGGGAAGTATGATAGAAACACAGAAAGCCGGATTGTGTTGGAAACCGGAAGTGAAAAAACAGGCAGTTGGATGCCAGACAGGAGGAAAAATATGCAGAAGCTGGAAAAACAATTCCATATTCATTGCCAGGAAGGAGATGTGGGACGTTATTGCATTCTTCCCGGAGATCCGGGCCGGTGCGGAGATATTGCCGCATATTTTGACAATCCCGTTCTGATTTCCCAGAATCGGGAATATACCGTGTATACAGGAACTCTTTTAGGGGAAAAGGTCAGCGTCTGTTCCACTGGAATCGGAGGACCCTCTGCCTCCATTGCCATGGAGGAGCTTCACAATATCGGGGCAGATACCTTTATTCGTGTGGGAACCTGCGGAGGCATTGATTTGAAGGTTCAGTCCGGCGATATTGTCATTGCTTCCGGTGCGATCCGCTATGAACATACCAGCAGGGAATATGCGCCTATCGAGTATCCGGCAGTCCCGGATTTTGAAGTACTGACTGCTCTGGCAGATGCTTCCAGACAGCTTCAGAAACGGTACCATGTAGGTGTTGTTCAGTGCAAAGACGCTTTTTACGGGCAGCATTCCCCGGAAAAAATGCCGGTTTCCTGGGAGCTGCTGCAAAAATGGGAGGCCTGGAAGCGGCTGGGAGTAAAAGCAAGTGAAATGGAGTCAGCGGCTCTGTTTGTGGTGGCGGATGCTCTTGGCTGCCGCTGCGGTTCCTGTTTTCACGTCATCTGGAATCAGGAGAGAGAGAAGGCGGGGCTGGATCAGAATATGAGTGAGGACACCTCATCAGCTGTTCTGGTGGGAATCGAGGCACTGAAGCTGATGATTCAGAGAGACAGGGAAAAGGAAAGCTTTTCAGATTTTTAACATTGTTCTGGGAAAGAATTTTACAATCGGAATTTATACTGCTCCTTGCATGCAGATCGCAAAGTGACGAAAGCATATAAGGAGAAAAATATGAAAAAAAGATTAGCAGCAGTAATGATGACAGGTCTGATGGCTTCTTCCGTTCTGAGTGGATGCGGGAGTCAGACAGTGCAGACAGAGCCGGCACCGAGCACACAGCCTGCTGAGACTCAAAGCGTTCCGCCTACAGAAGCACAGGCAGAAAATTCCGAAGAAGAAAAGTTCCCCAAATATGTATTTTTGTTTATTGGTGACGGAATGAGCTATCCTCAGATTCAGTTGACCAATTATTTTGTCAGCGCCTCAGAAAATCTGAACAGGGGAACGGCTGTGGTCAAGGATGAGGAGAAAACGATTCTGGACAGCAAAAACAATTTAGCTATGATGGATTTCACAGTGTCTGGTTCAGCCCAGACATATGACAGTACATCATTTGCCCCTGATTCTGCATCAACAGCAACATCTATTGCTACAGGAAATAAAACATGGAGCGGAAGCATCAATGTCAGCGAGGATTTTTCCAAGGAATATGAAACAATTGCAGAAAAGCTCAAGGCGCAGAAGGGTTATAAAATTGGAATTCTTTCCAGTGTTAACTTAAATCATGCTACACCAGCAGCATTTTACGCACATCAGGCATCCAGAAGCAGTTACTATGATATTGGACTGGAATTGATTGAAAGTGGATTTGATTACTTTGCAGGCGGTGGATTATTAAAACCAACCGGATCTGAAAAGAATCAGGAGGACCTGTACACACTGGCAGAAAAGGCGGGATACCGGGTTGTAAAGACACAGGCAGAGGCAGAGGCATTGAAGCCGGAGGATGGAAAGGTAATCGTGATTGATGAGCATCTGGCTGACAGCGATGCTATGGCATATGAGCTGGATCGCACGGAAGAGCAGTGGTCTCTGGCAGATTATGTGGATAAGGGAATCGCGATGCTGGACAATGAAAACGGATTTTTCATGATGGTAGAGGGCGGAAAGATTGACTGGGCCTGCCATGCGAACGATGCAGCATCTACCATTGCAGATACCATTGCCCTGGACGATGCGGTTGAAAAAGCGGTAGAGTTCTATGAAAAGCATCCAGAAGAGACCCTGATCCTGGTAACGGGCGATCACGAGACAGGAGGTCTGACGATTGGATTTGCAGGAACGGATTATGATACCTTCCTGACCAATTTTGAGAATCAGAAAATTTCTTATGCGAAATATGATTCTGATTATGTGAAAGCATATAAGGAGAATAAAACAGATTTTGAAACGGTTATGAAGGATGTGGAACAGCTGTTTGGACTTTTGGCACCTTCTGGAGAGGGAGAGCAGGAAGCTCAGCAGAAAGACAGCGCAGATTTCCATCCGGAATCCAATAACAGCGGCGCTCTGGAAATGACAGAGTATGAGTATGGTCTCTTAAAGGAAGCTTATGAAACAACCATGACCCGTACCGGGGAGGAGTCTGAATTTGGTCAGGAGGAGTACATTAAGTACGGAAGCTATGAGCCGCTGACTGTGACGATTACCCACATTTTAAATAATAAGAGTGGTGTTAATTTCGGTTCTTATGCTCACACAGGTCTTCCTGTTGAGGTATTGGCAGAGGGTGCTGGCGCAGAGGTCTTTGACGGATACTATGATAACACAGATATTTATAAAAAAATGGCATCCCTGTTAGGAGTACAATAATATGATCAAACAGCTTTTCTCCCGGCAGAAAAGTGTGATTTTAACAACCTTAATCGGTCTGATTTTCATAGCGGTCCTCATAGCCCTGCCAACAGGCTATGAGGATGCTTTGATTTACAAAGGGACGGAGCGGGCTGTAGGAACGGTTGTTGCCACAGATAATTCTGCCATTATTCCATCTGGACTGATTCAGTCCGGAGAGCAGATGTGTACCATTGAAATTGAAAACGGAAAATTTAAGGGACAGACTTTGACAGGAGTCAATTTTCTGAGTGGTTCTCTGGAAAAGGACAAAATATTTAAAGAAGGAGATCGTGCACTTTTGACTATCAGCTGTCAGGAGGATACGATAAAATCCGTTGTTTTATCGGATCACTACCGGTTGGATAAGGAAATAATCCTGCTGTTGGTTTTTGCTGTGTTTTTGATTGCATTTGCAGGAAAAAACGGAATTCAGGCTGTACTTTCCTTTGGAATTACAGTACTTGTTATCTGGAAAATTTTGGTTCCCTGCTATTTAAAGGGATATTCACCTGTCTGGACTGGAATCCTTATTACGGTAATTTTGACGGTTATGATTATCTTTTTTGTGTATGGTGCAGATATTCGAACCGTTACAGCGTCGGCTGGCTCTCTTCTTGGAGTAGCAGTTACCTGTGTGCTTGGAATTCTTTTTACGGATTTATTCCGGATACATGGTGCGGTGATGCCAAATGCAGAGTCCCTTCTCTATAGTGGTTATCAGGATCTGGATTTGACATCGATTTTTATGAGCAGTATTTTTATTGGAGCTTCGGGTGCTATGATGGATTTGGCCGTGGATATTACTTCTGCAGTTTGGGAAGTCGTAGAGAAAAAACCGGATATTTCTGCAAAAGAAGCCATGCTTTCCGGAATTCGAGTAGGAAGAGCGGCAATGGGAACGATGACAACTACGCTTCTTCTTGCATATTCCGGAGGATATATAGCACTCCTTATGGTTTTTATGGCTCAGGGAACACCGGTGGATCATATCTTGAATTATAAATATGTGGCATCAGAAATTCTGGATACTGTGGTAGGAAGCTTTGGCCTGGTTACAGTTGCTCCATTTACAGCGGCAGCAGCAGGTTTGCTTCTGACAAGAGGAAAGGCGAAACAGGAATGATGAAACAGGAGCAGCCCTCTTTCCTTGTGTAGACTTTGAGACAAAACCATTGTATAATGAGAGAGGTTTAGAATGTCGGCGTCCTGGATATAGGAATTCTGAATGACAGAAAACTGCAGACAGAATTTGTGTATCTAGGGCGCTTTTCAGAAGTGTATTCGGGAGGGAACATGAACACAACAGCAGAAAAGAAGGCAAAATTAAAAGAAAAATATGGCCGGAGCCAGGAGGAGACGCTCCGCTGCAGTGAATATGCAAAAAGGTGGTGGCCCAAGGAGACTTCTCATCGAATGAGAATTGCCGACGAGGTCAGAAATCAGCTCTTTTTATTTGATCTTCCCTGGGATATGGAGCAGACGGCAGAGCCGGTGACCTTTGAGGGGGAGATTGACTGGTCCTATCAGCCCGGACCGGATCCGGAATTTATTTTCCAGATGAACCGTCATCAGTACTGGATCTGTCTGGGACAGGCGTATGCCATGACTGGGGATGAAGCCTATGCAGAGTGCTTCGCATCTCAGCTGGTTCACTGGATCAAGAAGAATCCTCTGACAGAGGAAACAAAGGGAACCACCTGGAGAACCATTGAGGCGGGAATCCGGGGAATTAACTGGCTTCGGGCAATGGGATACTTTGTGGACAGTCCTGCAGTAACAGACGAGGTATTTGAACAGTTTTTGTCATGTATGAAGGAGCACGGCGTTTATCTGGCTGCCTGTGAGCGTCCGTTTTCCACAAAGAGCAACTGGGGTGTACTGGAAAATAACGGACTGTTTGCAATTGCTCATCTTTTACAGGAAACAGGAGACTGCCCGGAGGCCGGAGCGTGGATCAAGCTGGCGAAGAATCGTTTAATCCGTCAGAATTGGGTTCAGATTCTTGATGATGGAGTGCAGTGGGAAATGTCCCCCATGTATCATAATGAGGTTCTCAAATGCTTCTTAGAGGCGCTGCAGACAGCGGCATTTTATGATGATGAATTCCCGCAGGAATTCCAGGACAAGGTAAAATCCATGGTGTTTGCAGATCGGATCTGGCAGAAGCCGGATAAAAGCCAGCCCTCTGGCGGTGACAGTGATGTGACAGATCTGAGAGATCTTCTTACAGCAGGTGCATTCTGGTTTGAGGATCCGGTTCTGAAATCCGGCGGATATGATCGGATGGATTATGAGGGAATCTGGAATTATGGAATCTGCGCGCAGGTGCGGTATGAAGCCCTTGCCTCCTGCGAACCGGAGAGTCTGGATTGCTGGCTTTCCGACAGCGGAAACTGGTATCTGCGTTCTTCCTGGCAGGAGGATGCCGATTATCTTCATATGCGGTGTGGAAGTCTGGGCGGAGGACACGGACATTTTGACAAGGGACATCTGGATCTGGTAATTGGGGGAGAGGATGTGCTGGTAGATCCGGGTCGGTATACTTATGTAGACGGAACGGAAAGACGGATGTTAAAAAGTACAAAGGCTCACAATACTGTGACAGTAGACAGCGAGGAATATACTCACTGTGTTGATTCCTGGGGGGTGAAGGGACTCTGGCCTGCTGTAGGCGGAGCCATGAGCAGAAAAGGAAAGTATGGATTTGCAGAATGCGGCCATCTGGGGTATATTGACCGGGGCGTTTATGTGGAACGCCGGGTACTGGCTGTAGGAACAAGGATTTATGTGGTTATGGATACCTGCTATGGAAATGGAGATCACACACTGACCCAGCATTTCCATCCGGCTTTGAATCAGAAAGTGACTGTCCGGGAGAATGGTTTTACCCTGGAGGGAGAAAAGAGCCGCGCAGAATTCTTCTGCATTTCCGGGCATGAGGGAAGCATTGTATTGGAGGAGGAGGCCTTCCCCGTATCTCTCCATTACAATCAGATAGAAAATGGAACGATGGTTTCCTGCAAAAAACAGGGAAACGGCGTGTTTGGAATGATGACTGTGATTGTCTGCAGTGCTCTGAATGAAAATGAGACGGGAGCCTGGGCAGAGGCAGTTCCTGTTATGTCTGCAATGGCTGGAAAGCCTTTAAGCAGCCATGAGGCAGATGGAGTACGAATTCAGGCTCAGGGTCACACCTGGCTGGTAGTAAATGCCCATGTGGAGGCTGGAGCCAGCTGCGAGTATATCGGCGCAGAGGGAAGGTTTGGCCTGGGCCGGGTGATGGCTGCAGAAGATGATGAAGAAGATATGACTGTTTTGAAATGGTAATGAAGAATAAACGTACTTTCCTGTGATATAAAAATATAGCTCCCTTTCAGGAGAGAGGCAGAGAAATAAAGCCTGTCTCCTGGAAGGGAGTATTTTTTCGCCTGCAGAGCAGATAAAAAAGGAACAGACAGCTTACAGGCTCTGATGCGCGGCATCTGCAGCCCGGAGAATATAGCTGATTTCCGGATACTGATTATGCTGCAGAATCTGGGGAGTAATTTCAATTTTGGGTGATACGTTTTTTGTGTACAGAAAGCGGTTTCTGATAAAAATGCGGAAATGCTGTCCGTCAAGCTGAACAGCAATTCTGCCGGGAGTAAAATCTGACAGCTTCAGAAGGGCTTTGACCAGCTTTTCTGGAATTACGATTTCAGAGCCGGCTTTTGTATAGGTATAAATGCGGTTTCGAAGCTCTGCGCTCTGGCTGCTGTCTGCAGAATGAATTTAAGATTGCTTTCGGATCCAGGCCATCTTTTTCCTGATAAGAGATATTTTTAAGGAATGGCCTCAGACATTCTTCCAGAGCAGCTGTTTTTACAGCCTTTTGATATCGTTTGGACTGCTTACGGAAAACAAACAGGTAAAAGAGGAAAACCAGTCCGTAAAGAAGGAAGGAGAGGGGAGAGTGTCTCAGAGTAAGAATCAGGCTGACTATTAGTCCAGCGGCGCAGATGGCAACCATAATTTGGGCAGTTCTTTTTTCCTGCTGTATTTTATTTAGTTTGTCGTTCATAATTTCAGTCTTTTCTGAATGATTTATCCAGGAATATTATACCAGAGGGGAGAGGGAATGAGAGGAACAATCAAACAGATAAAGTAAGAGAAGGTGAAATGACAATGTATGGCATCTCGACTATCGCCTTCTTTTGTGGTATAATTCAGCATTATGCAGTCGCGAAGGGAGGCATTTTTATGGGCGGACAGAAGCCTGAAAAAAAGAAAAAACATATATGTGCTGGTTTGTTGGCCCATGTAGATGCAGGAAAAACTACACTTTCTGAAGGGATTTTGTATCAGACAGGAACCATTCGTAAGCTGGGAAGAGTGGATAACAGAGATGCCTATCTGGACACCTATGCGCTGGAACGGGCAAGGGGAATTACGATATTTTCCAAACAGGCGCAGCTGACTTTAGGCGATTTGGAGGTGACGCTTCTTGATACGCCGGGACATGTGGATTTTTCGGCAGAGATGGAACGGACACTGCAGGTTCTGGACTGCGCGATTCTTGTTGTCAGTGGCGCGGACGGAGTACAGGGTCATACAGAAACCCTGTGGAGGTTGCTCAGGAGGTATGAGATACCCACTTTTTTATTTGTGAATAAAATGGATCAGCCAGGAACGGACAGGCAGCTTCTTCTGGAAGATATCCGTTCTCATTTGGATGAAAACTGTATGGATTTTTCTCTTATGGATGAGGGGGGAGCGATTCTGGAGAATCTGGCTATGTGCGATGAACAGGTGCTGGAGGAATATCTGGAAACTGGTCGGATTCCGGAAAGGGAAATCTGTCGGATGGTCAGGGAAAGAAAGGTATTTCCCTGCTATTTCGGTTCTGCGCTGAAGCTGCAGGGAGTGGAAGAACTGCTGAAGGGATTGGAGAGCTGGATGACGCCGCCGGTTTACGGAAAGGAATTCGGGGCAAAGGTTTACAAAATTTCCAGGGATGATCAGGGAAACCGTCTGACCCATTTAAAAATTACCGGAGGCACATTGAAGGTAAAGGATGTGATTGCGGTTCCGGGAATGGAAGAGGGAGAAAAGGTTAACCAGATCCGAGTTTATTCTGGTGCAAAGGCGGAGATGGTTTCAGAGGCAGAGTCCGGAATGATCTGTGCAGTGACTGGATTGACAGAGACAAAGCCAGGGCAGGGACTGGGGGCGGAATCAGAGTCAGATCTGCCTCTTCTTGAGCCTGTTTTGACCTATCGGGTAAATCTTCCGGAGGACTGTGATGTCCATAAAATGCTTCAGTGCCTGCGTCAGCTGGAGGAGGAGGAGCCGCAGCTCCATATTGTCTGGAACGAAACTCTGGGAGAAATCCATGTGCAGGTTATGGGTCAGGTACAGATGGAGGTATTGAAAAGTCTGGCGGAAGAACGATTTGGTGTGGATATTTCTTTTGATGCAGGAAATATTGTATACAAGGAAACCATTGCAGGTTCTGTGGAAGGAGTCGGCCATTTTGAGCCTTTGCGTCATTATGCAGAGGTACATCTTCTCCTGGAGCCGGCTGAGCCGGGAAGCGGTCTGCAGTTTGGAACTAGCTGCAGTGAGGATGTACTGGACAGAAACTGGCAGAGGCTGATTCTTACGCATCTGGAAGAAAAACGCCATGTAGGTGTTTTATGCGGAGGCGAAATTACAGATATGCGGATTACCCTGATTGCAGGCCGCGCCCATCAAAAGCATACAGAGGGCGGAGATTTCAGGCAGGCAACCTACCGGGCAGTTCGCCAGGGCTTAAGGGAAGCAGGATGCCGTTTACTGGAGCCTTATTATGATTTTCGTCTGGAGGTTCCCCAGGAAAATACAGGCCGTGCCATGGCAGATCTGGATCGGATGCAGGGAACTTTTGAGCCTCCTGTCCAGGAAGGAGAGCGAATGATTCTTTCCGGATCAGCGCCGGTTGCTTTGATGCGCGATTATCAGAAGGAAGTGATTTCCTATACCAGAGGCCGGGGCCGTCTTTTGTGTACCTTAAAGGGATATTTTCCCTGCCACAATGAAGAAGAGGTTGTGGCAGATTGCGGATATGATCCAGAGGCGGATCTGGAAAATCCTACCGGTTCTGTGTTCTGTGCCCATGGTGCAGGCTTTGTGGTTCCCTGGAATGAGGTCAAGGATTATATGCAGGTGGAAAGTCCGCTGAAAGTATCAGAAAAGGGGCTGGAAGCCGGGGAAAACAAGGAAAACAAGGAAAACAGCCGTAAGCCTCTGGGGGCAGGCGCAGGCATGGCTCCCGCCAGAAATTCAGGGGGTGCTTCACGAAGCTTTGGCGCAGATGAAAAGGAACTGGAGGCAATTTTTACCCGTACCTATGGAGAAAAACGCCGGAGACTTCCGGGGGAAAGCGGTCCCAGACTGGTAACCTTTGATCCGAAAAAACAGGGCGAAGCTTCCTATGGGCCAGACCGAATCCGAAGTCACGGGAATCCCGGATATATGAAGAAACAGCAGGAGCCAGAGGAGGAATATCTTCTGGTAGATGGCTATAATATTCTTTATGCCTGGGAGGATATGCGGGAGCTGATGCAGGTAACTCTGGATGGTGCCAGACATCGGTTAATGGATATTCTTTGCAATTATCAGGGATATCGGAAGTGCCGTTTGATCGTGGTGTTTGATGCTTATAAGGTTCCCGGCGGTGTTGGAAGCGCTCAGGATTATCACAATATTCATGTGGTTTACACAAAGGAAGCTGAGACGGCAGATCAGTATATTGAGAAATTTGCCCACGAAATGGGGCGGAGATACCGGGTAACAGTAGCTACTTCTGACGGTCTGGAACAGTTAATTATCCGGGGGCAGGGCTGTATTCTGATGTCTGCTGCAGATCTGCGGGAGGACATTGAACGGATAGGCCGCCAGATCGAGGAAGAACAGGGACGTCTTCCAAGACCAGGCAAGAACTATCTTTTTCAGGATGTAGATAAAGAACTGGCTGAGTATCTGGAAAAGGTACGGCTGGGGAAAGATTAAGTCTGGAAAATGGCTCGGGGAATCCTGTTTTCCCGGGCTGTTTCAGGGAAATACGGATTTTAAAAGCTCGATAAAGCCTCGTTCTGTCCGATCCAGATAGGAATCTTTTTTGTAGACCACATTTACATCCCAGGCATCGGGAATTTCCCCGTATTGATAGCGGCAGAAGCAGTCTATTCCACCTAAAGCCTCCAGAGCCCGGCTGGGGACTATGGTGATTCCAAGGCCGGAATGGGCAAGCTGAACAGCAGAAATACAACTGGAAACCTCCATGGAAACCATGGGGGATATTTTCTTTTTTCGGAAAATTTCATCCGTTTTTTTTGCGAATGGCATGTCCTTTTTTTATGGGAATAAAGGGCTGGCTTCGAAGAAATGCATCACGAACAATATTGTGAATCGGATCTGCCAGATCCTCTTCCTTTACAACACCGGGAGCAGCAATAAGATATAGATTTTCCCGGTAAATACACTCTGTCTGCAGACCGCTGGGAAGATCCTTTAAATCCCGCGGAATAATGTAAAAGTTAATTTCATCTTTTAAAAGTGCTGACAAAAGATCGTCAGACATGGCTTCATAAATCTGAACTTCTACCTGAGGGAACATTTTTTTATAGAGCGGGATGACTCTGGGAAGCATATATCCAGCCCGTTCTGTGGGAAGCCCAAAAATGATCCGTCCTTTTTCTCCAAGACCGATATCCACTAATTCCCGGCGCAGATTGTCATTGAGACGCAGAATTGTCCGGGCAGTATCTACATATTTTTCTCCTGCGTAGGTGAGAGTCAGGGGATAATTTTTCCGGTAAAACAGTTGTACACCGATATCCTGTTCTATCTTTGAAATAATATAGCTGAGAGACGGCTGAGAGATATAAAGCTTTTTTGCAGCTTCGGTAATGCTTCCGCAGTCTGCTACAGCTATCACATACTGCAAATCACGAAAATCCATGAAATTCCCTTCTTTCTACTATTATAATCAAGAACAATGCCTTGCCTTGGCATATTGCTATACAGAGCAATATATCAGAGTATTTGCTGAAATTCAAGAAAAGTATAGATAAATATATATAATAATCATGCTAATATATGTATTTTACTGTTGATAATAAATTAACTATAATAAATATAGACACAAAATAAAATCTGCGGTCCGGCAGTAACCGTGGATCTTCCGTCGGGAGAAGGAGCGCTGGCAGCAGAGGCGATTCTTCATCTGAAAAAGGGGGATGTGCTGGTGATTGCAGGGAAGGGCAGATGTGATTGCTCTTACTGGGGGGATCATCGCAGCATCTGCGCTTCTATGAAGAGAGCGGAGGCAGTAGTAATTGACGGAGGATTCCGCGATGCAGAGGGATGTGAAAAGGCAGGATTTCCTGTTTTTGCGAAAGGACTGACCTGCCGTACAGCGGCAAAAAGCGGGCAGGGAACCATTCAGTCAGAGGTAAGCTGCGGTGGGATTTTGGTGCGTCCGGGCGATTTGATCGTAGGAGACAGAAACGGCGTGGTTGTGATTCCTCCGGAGGATGCGGAGGAGATTATGGAGCGGGCTGAAAGCAAGCACAGGCTTCAGGAACTTCTGATAAAGCAGATGAAAAAACGGGAAAGGTGATTCCAAAAATTTCCGAAAAGTATCTGTTGGAGAGCTGATTCATTATTACAAAAAAGGATGCAAAAGAAAAATTTTTCAAGAGGATTCTGCATCAAAAGGGAATAGATAAAAGGTTAAAAAGTGAAAAGGAGAAAAGGAATATGGCAAAAAATTTATCACGAAAAATTCTGGAAGCCCACCTGGCAAAGCCCTCGGAAATGATTCCGGGAGAGGAAATATACTTGAAGGTGGATCAGACATTAACCCATGATATTAACGCAGTTATGACGTATCTGGCCTTTGAGCAGATTGGCCTGGATCGGACACAGGTAGAAACAAGCGTGAGTTACCTGGATCACAATCTGTTGTATCTGGATTATAAAACACCGGATGATCATATTTATCTGCAGTCTGTTGCAAAAAAATACGGAGTTTATGTATCCAGACCGGGAAATGGCATCTGTCATGCTGTACATGTTGCACGGTTTGGCGCTCCCGGAAAGCTGTCTATGGGTGGCGACAGCCACACGCCTCACGGCGGTTCCATTGGAATGATGTGTATTGGTGTAGGTGGAATGGATGTTGCAACAGCTATGACGGGGGTGCCGATGCGGCTGAAAATGCCGCAGATTATTCGTGTAAATCTCATTGGAAAGCTGAAGGCGGGGTGCAGTGCCAAGGATGTGATTTTGGAAATGCTGCGCCGCAATACGGTGAAAGGCGGACTGGGAAAAATTTATGAATACACAGGTCCTGGTACACTGGAGCTGGAGGTAGAGGACAGAGTAACGATTGCCAATATGGGGGCAGAGCTTGGTGCGACCAGTTCTATTTTCCCGGCAGATGATCTGGTGCGCAGATTTATGAAGGCTCAGGGAAGAGAGGATGAGTTTGTTCCTATGGAGGCAGATGAGGGCTGTGAATATGACGGAGAGATTACCATTGATCTTAGCAGCCTTGAACCATTGATTGCTTGTCCCCATCAGCCGGACAATGTAACAACCATCAGACAGGTGGAGAAGAAAAAAGTACAGCAGGTAATGCTCGGAGGCTGTACCAACGGAAGCTACAAGGACATTGCAAAAGCAGCTCTGGTTCTGAAGGGACATCATGTTCATGAGGATGTCAGCTGTACCTGCGCAGTTTCCTCCAAGCAGATTTACAAGCAGCTTATGCGAGATGGATATATAGAAATGCTGATGGATGCAGGTGTACGTATGCTGGAGCTGGCATGCGGACCATGCTGTGCCATTGGACAGTCACCGGCAACGGATGGTGTGGCAGTGCGCACAACTAACCGGAACTTTAAGGGAAGGGCCGGAAACCCGACGGCAAAGGTGTATCTGGTAAGCCCGGAGAGCGCTGCAGCCTGTGCTATTACAGGAACATTCTCTACAGCAGAGGAAATTCTGGGAGAGAGTGTTAGAATTCTGGAAACGATTCGGGAACCGGAGGAGTATCCGATTGATGATTCCCAACTGATTCCTCCCCTTCCTCAGGAGGATGCAGCGAAGGTTGAGATTATCCGTGGGCCTGGGATTGCGCCCCTTCCCATTCCAGATGCTCCGGAGCATCACCTGGAATGTAAGGTCAGCTTAAAAACTGTGGATAACATTACAACAGATGATATTACTCCGGCAAGCGCTGAATTTTCCAGTATGCGTTCCAATATTCCGTTAATGAGTCAATATTGTTATCACCGCTACGATCCTGCTTTTGCAGCACGGGCAAAAGAACTGGGCAAGAGTATTATTATCGGAGGCGAAAATTATGGACAGGGTTCTTCCCGTGAGCATGCGGCAATCAATCCCATGTACCTGGGGGTAAAAGCTGTTATTGCAAAGAGTATGGCGCGGATTCACAAGGGAAATCTGGTAAACCACGGAATTATTCCCATGCTGTTTGCGGATCCGGCAGATTATGACCGGATTGATCAGATGGATGAGCTGGAAATCGACGGTCTTCGGGAGCAGATTGCAGAAAGAAGAGTTCTGGTAAAGGACAGAACCAGAGACTTTTCCTTTGAGGCCGTTTTAGATTTGTCTGACAGCGAATTAGAGGTAATTCTTTGCGGCGGACAGCTTCGGTATCTGAAAGAGGAGCTGAAGAAAATGGGAGTGATTTAGTAAAAAGAAAAGAGAACCAGGCAGGTGAAAGAATTTCGGAATACGAAGCAATCACCTGCTCTTTTTTTCTTCTCCTGCTTGCAAAAATATTTTAAATGAAGTACAATAGACGCGGATCGTCAGTTTTTAGACAAACACTGATGGCAGCAACTATGGAAGCGGATCGGGAAACCGATCATAAAATAGTAGCAATTCAGGACAGGGCATCTTTTTGTCCGGCAAGGCCATCCTGAATCGTTACAAATAAATAAGAGGAGAATTCACAATGAGCAAAAAACCGGTGGTATTAATGATTCTTGACGGATACGGCTTAAACGACAAGTGTGAGGCCAATGCTGTCTGTGAAGGAAAAACCCCAGTGATGGATCAGCTGATGAGTCAGTGTCCTTTCGTAAAAGGACAGGCCAGCGGAATGGCAGTAGGTCTTCCGGAAGGACAGATGGGAAACTCTGAGGTAGGACATCTGAACATGGGTGCAGGACGTATTGTTTATCAGGAGCTGACCCGTATTACCAAATCCATTCAGGATGGTGATTTTTTTGAAAACAAGGCATTTATGGCAGCAGTAGAAAACTGCAAAAAGAACGATTCTGCTCTGCATATGTTCGGACTGGTTTCTGACGGCGGCGTTCACAGCCATATTACTCATATTTATGGTCTGCTGGAGCTGGCAAAGCGCAATGGCCTGAGCAAGGTCTATGTACACTGCTTCCTGGATGGCCGTGATACTCCTCCAGCATCTGGAAAAGATTATGTAGCAGCTCTGGAGGCCAAGATGGCTGAGCTGGGCGTTGGTAAGGTAGCAACTGTAGCAGGCCGCTACTATGCAATGGATCGAGATAAGAACTGGGATCGTGAGGAGATTGCCTATAAGGCACTGACAAAGGGCGAGGGCGTTCAGGCAGAGAGCGCTGTTGCAGGAATTCAGGCTTCCTATGATAACGGCAAAACTGATGAGTTTGTTATGCCTATGGTAGTGATGGAAAACGGTGCCCCGGTAGCAACCATCAAAGACGGAGATTCTGTTATTTTCTACAATTTCCGTCCCGACCGGGCAAGAGAGATGACCCGCATTTTCTGTGATGATGAGTTTACAGGCTTTGATCGCGGTGAGAGAGTGAAGACTACCTTTGTATGCTTTACCGATTACGATGAAACCATTGGAAATAAGCTGGTTGCATTTGAAAAAGAGTCTATTACCAATACCTTTGGTGAGTTTTTGGCTGCTCACGGCCTGAAGCAGGCCCGGATTGCTGAGACAGAGAAATATGCACATGTAACCTTCTTCTTTAACGGCGGCGTTGAGGAGCCAAATGAAGGAGAGGATCGTATCCTGGTTCCTTCTCCCAAGGAGGTTGCAACCTACGATTTGAAGCCGGAAATGAGCGCACCTGCTGTATGTGACAAGCTGGTTGAGTGCATTAAGTCCGGAGCCTATGATGTAATTATCATCAACTTTGCAAATCCGGATATGGTAGGCCATACTGGTGTTGAAGCAGCAGCAATTAAGGCAATTGAGGCAGTGGATGAGTGCGTTGGAAGAGCAGTAGATGCAGTCAAGGAGATGGACGGTGTAATGTTCATCTGTGCAGATCATGGTAATGCAGAGCAGCTGGTTGATTATGAAACTGGTGAGCCATTTACTGCACATACCACCAATCCGGTTCCCTTTATTCTGGTGAATGCAGATCCGGCTTACAAGCTGAGAGAGGGCGGATGTCTGGCTGATATTGCTCCGACTCTGATTGAGCTGATGGGCATGGAGCAGCCGAAGGAAATGACCGGAAAATCTCTTCTGGTAAAATAATCCGTTCAGCGGAATTTGAAAAAAGAAAAATCGCCTGACAAGGCAAAAAGCAGGGCGCTGCAGACAGTGAATGATTTATCTGTCTGCAGCGCCTTTTTGTTAGTCCTCATAAAGTTTTCCGTAGATTTCCTCAGAAAGCAGATCCACATAGGAGGGATCCGGAAGATCGTGGTTGGTAACAAGCAGATCCTGAATCAGTTCAAATCGCTTCAGGCTCAGTTCCTCTGGGCTCAGTTCACCGAATTCCGAAAGAATTTTCTGATCCAGCTGTTCTCCTGTATATTCGGAAACAAACCAGGAGATCAGCTGCTTTGTAGTTTCCTCCTCCTGAGCAATCTGGCTGCTGAGCTTTTTGGCATCTTTTGACGAGGTGAAGGCCACATAAAGAGCGGCAGCGCCCATGACAACGAGAAGAGTTTTGGTAATGATTCCGGAAAAACCGGCTATAGGCATGGGAATGACACCCAGCCAGAAGAGAACCCCACTTGCAAGCATAATGCTTCCTACCAGCAGAAATGCGGAGGAAGAGGACTGGAGATCTTCATAGCGCTGAGCCTTTTTAACATAGACGCGGGCAGGCTCCCTGTGGTTTTTCTGTTCAGAGGAGGTCTCCTGTCCAGCCGCCCTCAAAAGATCCTCTTCCAGAGCAGCTTCTTCCATACGGGCAGCCAGCTGGGCTTCCTGCTCGCGCCGGAGCTGTTCGGCCTCTTTGCGGGCTATGGCCTGGGCTTCCTCCTTAGAGCTTACAAGCGGTCCGCCGCAGTCAGTGCACACGGTCATTCCGTCAACAAATTCCATATCACATTTGGGGCAATAAGGCATAATAAATTCCTCCCTGTGTTGCTTTTTCATTTGTATTATTTCTTAATTATAGTGCAGTTTTTCAGGTTCGTCCAGCCAAACATTTGTTAGAGAAAAGCTTGGACGTGATTAAAATTATAAAAATACCGCTTCCCTTTCCTGGAAAAATAGGCTACAATGAAGAGTACATCTAGTTATATCTAAAATCTATACAGGAAAGAAAACAGAGGAAAAAGGAATGAAAACTTCAGAATTGATGAAGCGGTTTGTTCCCTACTATGGAAAGTATTGGAGAGTCATGGTTTTTGACCTGTTCTGCGCATCGCTGACGACGATCTGCGAGCTGGTTCTGCCTATGATTCTCCGATTTATTACCAATGAGGGAATGCGGGATCTTGCCTCCATTACATCAGGCATGATTATCAGAATTGCCCTGGTTTATTTTGGTCTGCGGATCATTGACGGTATGGCGGCGTTTTATATGGCTTATACGGGACATGTCATGGGAGCCAGAATTGAGACAGATATGCGGCAGGATGCCTTTGAGCATCTGCAGAAGCTGTCGGACAGTTATTTTAATAATACAAAGGTGGGTCAGATTATGGCCCGGATCACTAGCGATCTGTTTGATGTGACAGAATTTGCCCATCACTGTCCGGAGGAGTTTTTTATCGCAGGAATTAAGACGATAGTATCCTTTGCCGTTCTGGCAGGGATCAATCTTCCGCTGACTGTGATTATTTTTGCCTTTATCCCGGTTATGGCAGTATCCTGCACCTATTTTAATCTGAAGGTGCGGGCTGCATTTAAGCGTCAGAGATACCAGATTGGTGAGCTGAATGCCAAAATCGAGGATAACCTTCTGGGAAACCGGGTTGTCCGTGCTTTTGCGAATCAGGATATTGAAATTGAAAAATTCCGGGAAGATAACCAGGCATTTCTGGATATTAAGCGGGAAACCTACAAGTATATGGCTGCGTTCCAGAATACAGTCCGTATGTTTGACGGACTGATGTACACGGTGGTGATTCTTGCCGGAGGCATTTTCATGGTAAAGGGCCTGATTAGCCCAGGTGATCTGGTGGCATACACCATGTATGTGACAACTCTGCTTGCGACCATCCGCAGAATTATTGAGTTTGCGGAGCAGTTTCAGCGAGGTATGACAGGAATTGAGCGGTTTGTGGAGATTATGGACTCTACGGTGGAGATTCTGGACGAGCCAGGAGCAGAGCCCATGGATCAGGTCAAGGGAGGAATCCAGTTTGAGCATGTAAGCTTTGAGTATCCGGATGATCACAATCCGGTTCTGGATGATATTAATCTGAATATCCGGCCAGGAGAGAAGATTGCTCTGGTAGGTCCATCCGGCGGTGGAAAGACCACTTTATGTAATTTGATTCCCAGATTTTACGACACAACGGGGGGAACCATTCGAATTGACGGACGGGATCTGAGAGGAATTACTCTGCAGAGCCTTCGCTCCGGAATCGGAATTGTGCAGCAGGATGTGTACCTGTTTTCCGGTACCGTGTATGACAATATTGCATATGGAAAGCCAGAGGCAAATCGGGAGGACGTTATTGCAGCTGCAAAGCTGGCAGGCGCCCATGAGTTTATCTCTGAACTGAAGGATGGCTATGATACCTATGTAGGCGAGCGCGGCGTGAAGCTGTCGGGAGGGCAGAAGCAGCGCATCAGCATTGCCAGAGTATTTCTGAAGAATCCGCCAATTCTGATTCTGGATGAGGCAACTTCAGCTCTGGACAATGAAAGCGAGCATCTGGTAAATCAGTCTCTGGAGCGTCTGGCCCAGGGAAGAACGACAGTAACTATTGCCCATCGGCTGACTACAATTCAGAATGCAGACCGGATTCTGGTGCTGTCTGATGGAAAAATCATGGAAGAAGGAAGCCACGAAGAGCTTCTGGAAAAACAGGGAATGTATTATCAATTATATATGTCAGTGCAGGACAAGACCTCAGAGGACCTGCCGGAAGGAGAAGTGAGATGAAGGTTGCAGTTGTAACGGACAGCAATAGCGGAATTACCCAGTCAAAAGCAAAAGAAATTGGAATTTCTGTGATTCCCATGCCGTTTATGATCAATGGGGAGACTTTTGAGGAAGATATTAACCTGACTCAGGAGCAGTTTTATGAGAAAATGGTGGAGGGCGCAGAGATCTCCACTTCTCAGCCATCTCCAGAGATAGTTATGAACCTTTGGAGTGAGCTTTTGCAGTCCTATGATGAAATTGTTCACATCCCCATGTCAAGTGCCCTGTCCAGCTCCTGCCAGACAGCGATGATGCTTGCAGAGGATTTTGAGGGACGTGTATTTGTGGTGGATAATCAGAGAATTTCCGTTACTCAGTATCAGTCTGCTCTGGATGCTTTAAAGCTGGCTCAGGCTGGGCTGACCGGAGCTCAGATTAAGGAGATTCTGGAAAGAGAAGCCCGGGAGTCCAGTATTTATATTATGGTGGATACTCTGAAATATCTGAAAAAGGGCGGAAGAATCACCCCGGCTGCGGCAGCTTTGGGAACGCTTCTCAGAATTAAGCCGGTTCTGCAGATTCAGGGAGGAAAGCTGGATTCTTTTTCCAAGGCAAGAACGGTAAAGCAGGCAAAGACAACGATGCTTTCCGCTGTTGCAAAGGATCTGGAAGAGCGGTTTGATGATCCGAAAGCGGAGAAATGCTGGCTGGAGGTGGCTTATACCTGTGAGAAGGAGATGGCGGAGGAGTTCCAGCAGGAAATCCGTCAGCAGTTTCCGCAGGTACAGGAGATTCATATGGATCCCTTATCCCTGAGTGTTGCCTGCCATATCGGACCAGGAGCGCTGGCTCTAGCTGTTACAAAGAAAATTGATGCTGAGGCAGAGCGAAGCCATTATGGAAAATGAGGAAAGAGGAAAAAAACGATACTTTTTTGAGAGGTTTCGGAAAACGGTCAGTCTGAAGGTGGTAATTGCCGTGCTTCTGGTGGCCTTTGGAATGATTCCCATGGTTTTGGGAACTCAGACTATGTTGAATTCCATGCGCCAGAGTCAGATTGACTCCCGTATGACAGAGGTACAGAACCACTGCCGTATTCTTGCCAGTAAAATGGCGCGGATGGGGTATCTGACAGGAGAAATGCGTGGAGGTATGGACAGTGAAATTGAGACCCTGGCAGATGTATATCACGGCCGGATTGTGGTGGTAAACCAGGATTTTCGGATTGTGACGGACACCTTTCATATTGCAGAGAAACGGCTGAATGTGGCAGAGGAGGTTCTTCGCTGCTTCCAGGGAGAGAGCAGCAGCATTTACAACAAGGATAAACATTATTTTGTGCAGACAATCCCCATATATGCAGCTTCCTCAGATAAGAATGTAAACGGAGTTTTGGTGATCAGCGCATCTACGGAACCGATTATTTCTCTGTCAGAGGGAGTTGGGGATAAGACCCTTCTGTTTCAGATCATTGTATTTTTAATTCTTTTGATTCTGGCAGCAGCTCTGTCCATCTGTCTGGTTCGTCCCTTCCGGGATTTTTTGGAAAAACTAAAGCTGGTAGACCAGGGAGAGTTGGATACGGACATTACGGCAGATGTTTATCTGGAAACCCGCAAAATTTCCGAGACGGTAGGACAGACACTGTCGAAGCTGCGGGCTGTGGATCAGTCCCGTCAGGAGTTTGTTTCTAATGTGTCCCATGAGCTGAAAACGCCGATTACCTCGATTCGGGTTCTGGCAGATTCTCTGATGGGCATGGGAGAGGTTCCTGTAGAGCTGTACCGGGAATTTATGGAGGATATTTCTGATGAGATTGACCGGGAAGGCAAGATTATTGACGATCTGCTGTCTCTGGTGAAGATGGACAAATCAGAGGCAGAGCTGAATATTGCTCATGTGGATATTAATCAGCTGGTAGAGCAGGTATTAAAGCGTCTTCGTCCCATCGCCAACCGGAGGAAGGTGGAGTTGATCTACGAAAGTATCCGGCAGGTAACGGCAGATGTGGATGAGACAAAGCTGTCTCTGGTGATCACCAATCTGGTGGAAAATGCCATGAAATATAACATAGAGGAGGGCTGGGTCCGGGTTACAGTGGATGCGGATCATAAGTTCTTTTATCTGAAGGTGGCGGATTCTGGTATTGGAATTCCGGAGGAGATGCAGGATCAGATTTTTGACCGCTTTTTCCGGGTGGACAAGGCCCGTTCCAGAGAAACCGGCGGAAGCGGACTGGGGCTTGCCATTACGCGGAATGTAGTTCTTATGCACAAGGGTGCAATCAAGCTGACCAGCAAAGAGGGGGAAGGAAGCATCTTTACCGTTCGGATTCCCCTGAAATATATTGTATAGCAGGAGGCGGACATGAAACAATTACAGAAAAGGAAGCTGATTTTCGTTCTGCTTCTGCTGGCTGTCTGGGCTTCCGGCTGCGGAAAGAAGCAGGAGCCGTTAAGAGAAGGGGAGAGAAGCTATCAGATCTATTATCTGAATCCTTCTGCGACCCGCATGGTGACCAGAGAATACCGGACGATGACTGTGGATTCAGATACTCTGGTTCAGGAGCTTCTGGATGCTCTGATGAATGTTCCGGCCGATCTGGATGCCCAGGTGCCGATTTCCGAAAAGGTGGCCTGCCAGGGGGCAAGGCAGGAAGGCATGGTGCTGTATCTGTTTTTTGACAACAATTACACCAGCATGAGCCCTGGACGGGAGATTCTCTGCAGGGCGGCTCTGACAAAAACACTGACTCAGGTAGACGGCATTGACTACATCAGTATTTATTCTGGAGATCAGCCGCTGCTGGACAGCACAGGAATGCCTGTGGGAATGCTTTCGGATTCTGATTTTGCAGACAGCATTTCCGACGTCAATACTTATGAAAAGACGGAGCTGACTCTGTATTTTACAGATGAATTTGGAGAAAAGCTGTATCCGGAGCAGCGAAGTGTGATGCACAATATCAATACCTCCGTTGAGAAAATGATTCTGGAGGAGCTGCTTGGCGGGCCGTCCACGCCCTGGCTGCGGACAACTCTGGAGAGCGGTACAAAGATTCTCAATGTGTCAGTGAATGAAAATGTGTGCTACATCAATGTGGACAGCAGTTTTTTGAATAATTCCCTGGAGGTAAAGGATTATATTCCTATCTATTCCATTGTCAATTCTCTGGCAACCCAGCCTTCGGTAAACCGGGTGCAGATTTCTGTAAATGGATCCCAGGATGTGATGTTTCGGGATACGATTTCCCTGAATACCATGTTTGAAAGAAATCTTGATTATGTAGGAGGAACAGAAAATTAAACGACCGCTGCTTTTTTTGACAGGAGGATTCGTACTTGGAGAGGTATTGATCCTGCAACGGGGCGCGGCGCTTCAGATGCTGGCAGCAGGACTGCCGGCCGCTGCAGCAGTTTTGATTTTGTTTGGAAAAAGCAGAGAGCCCAAAGCGGGCTTTCTGGGAAGTCTGCAAATATCAGGCAGGAGCATGTGGTTATGGCTTCTGCCTGTTTTTCTTTTGGCAGGAGGTTTCCGGGCCTGGCAGGGGCAGAGTGCCTTTCAGAAGGAGATTTCACTGAACCTGGATGGAGAACGGATTACGGTGGAGGGAAGGGTAGAAAAAATAGTGCCGAAAGAGGAATGGCTGGTTTTGGAGTTGGGGGAGGCGGCTGTGAAAAAGGGGCCGGAAAGGGCGCAGGGAAAGATTCTGAAACGGCTCCAGGTATATCTGGAACAAAGGAAAAACCAGAAGACGCCGAAGGCAGGGCAGATGATTCTGGTGTCAGGAGACTGTTCGGCCTTTGACCGTTCCCGGAATCCAGGGGAGTTTGATTATCAGCTGTATTACTGCTCCTTAAAGCTCTCTTACCGGATATTCGCAGAGAACTGGAGCGTGACCGGAGGAAGGACAGACTGGTACCGTCAGAGCCTGTTTTACTTGTCAGAGAAGGCAGGAGAAGTGCTTGACCAGGCAGCAGGAGAAGACGGAGGAATTTTCCGGGCGCTGCTTCTGGGAGATAAAAGCAGTCTTCCAGAGGAAGTAAGAAGCCTGTATCAGAAAAATGGGATTGCCCATCTTCTGGCAATCAGCGGACTTCATCTATCACTGGTCAGTATGGCTGTTTACGGCCTGCTCAGAAAGTCTGGAGCAGGCTTTGGCCTGGCTGGAATATGCGGAACAGGTGTTTTGGTCAGCTATGGAATTCTGGCAGGAGGTTCTTCTTCTATTGTCCGGGCGCTGATTATGGCTCTTTGCGGTTATGGCGCTGCCTTTCTGGGGCGAACTCCGGATCTGCTTACATCCCTGGCTCTGGCAGCTTTGTGGCTGTTTTGGGACAGTCCCTTTCTGGTATGTCAGGCTGGCGTTCAGCTGTCCTTTGGGGCGCTTTTGGGAATTGGTGCGGCGGCCCCAGGGCTGGCGGCGCTCTGGAAAGGAGAGCAGGGTGACAGCCAGGAAAACGTTTCTGGTCTGTGCATCAGCGGCGGAATGCAGCTGGTGACTCTTCCTGTAATTCTGTTTCATTTTTTTCAGTATCCTCTGTACGGAATTTTTCTGAACCTCATAACCGTTCCTCTCATGGGACTTGTAGTTGCTTCCGGTGGAGCTGCGATTTTGTTTGGTCTTGTGCCAGGAGAAGGAGGAGCAGCTCTTCCCCGCTTTGCGGCTGGAGGTGGGAGACTGATTCTGGACTGGTATGCCTGGTGTTGCCGCTTATTTGAGCAGCTTCCTGGAAGCAGCCTGATTCTGGGACGTCCATCTTTCTGGCAGCTTGGCCTGTATTATGGAATTCTCAGCGCCTGTCTCTGGATGGGAAAGAAAAGAAATGGAAAGAAAAAAAGTATGGTTCAGAAAATGCTTCCGGCTGCGGCTGTATTTCTTTTATTTCCCCTTCCGGCAAGGGGGCTGACCGTAACCTTCCTTGATGTGGGACAGGGGGATGGAATCTGCCTGCAGACCAGACAGGGAGTGATTCTTTCCGACTGCGGAAGCAGTGATCAGAAGAATCTGGGGGAATACTGTCTGGAGCCATTTTTGAAAAGCAGAGGAATTGGGGCGGTGGATTATGCCATTGTCAGTCATGGGGATCAGGATCATATCAGCGGAATTTCCTGGCTTCTGGAACAGGAAGACGGGGTTTTTATTCGAAAGCTGGTTCTGCCGGCAGCAGGCAAGGGGGACGAAGCCTGTGTCAGACTGGCCAAACAGGCGGCTTTGCGAGAGTGCCAGGTGCTCTGGATGGGGAGAGGAGACTGTCTGCGGATGGGAAATTTAAGTCTGACCTGTCTGTACCCGGATGGCTTGGAGGCAGGGGCGCCTCCGGAGACAGACAGAAATGAGCATTCTTTGGTTCTCTGGCTGGATTATGGTTCCTTTGATATGGTTCTTACCGGAGACATGAGCCAGAAGGGGGAACAGGCAATTCTGGAAAACAGAGGGGTGAGGGAGCAGGCAGAGGTTCTGAAAGCGGCGCATCACGGTTCACGTTTTTCCTCCTCTGAAGCATGGCTGGACGCTCTTTCGCCTGGTCAGGCTGTGATTTCCTGCGGGGAGAAAAACAGGTATGGCCATCCTCATGCAGAGGTACTGGAGCGACTAAGGAAACGGGGGATTACGGTTTACGAGACAAGAAGCTGTGGGGCAGTAGAGCTTTACACAGATGGAAAAAGGATGCGCTGGGAAACCTGGCTGAAATAGTTCCTTTTTTTGTAATAATCCTGTATAATGAAACAGAAGTGTGCCGGAAAAGCACAGTCAGGAGGATACCATGCAGACATTAAATCAAGATATCAAGGAGCGCAGTTTTCGTCCGGTTTATCTGCTTTACGGAGAGGAAACCTTTCTGGTAAACAGCTATAAAAACCGCTTAAAGGAAGCGGTTCTGGGCGATGATACCATGAATTTTTCCCGATATGAGGGAAAGGGAATTGATGTCGGCGAACTGATCCGTCAGGCAGATACCATGCCGTTTTTTGCAGAAAAAAGGCTGATTCTGGTAGAAGACAGCGGCTTTTTTAAAGCCTCTTCTGAGGAACTGGCCTCTTATCTGCCGTCTATGCCGGATACCACCTGTATTATTTTTGCTGAGAGTCAGGTGGATAAGCGCAACAGACTGTACAAAAGGGTAAAGGAGCTGGGATACGCAGCGGAAATGCAGCGTCAGGATGCGGCTCAGCTTGCCCGTTGGGCCGGTGGAATTCTTGCCAGAGAAGAGCGGAAAATTACAGGCCGCACAATGGAACTGTTTTTAAGCATGACGGGAGAGAATATGGAAAATATCCGGATGGAGCTGGAAAAGCTCATCAGCTATACTATGGGAAAAGTGGTTATTACAGACGATGATGTGAAGGCAGTCTGCACTGTTCAGGTGACTAACCGGATTTTTGATATGGTATCTGCCATTGTAAACAGGCAGACAAGAAAGGCTATGGATCTGTATGAGGATCTTCTTACTTTGAAGGAGCCGCCTATGCGCATATTGTTTCTCATTGCCCGCCAGTTTAATCAGATCCTTCAGGTTAAGGAGCTGATGGCAAAGGGAATGGATAAGGGAAGCATTGCCTCCCGCCTGAAGATGCAGCCCTTTGTGGTAGGAAAAACCATGCCTCAGGCCCGCCAGTTTTCCATAGAACAGATTCTTGAATGCGTGAAGCTGTGTGTGGAAGCGGAGGAGGCGGTAAAAAGCGGACGTCTTCAGGACAGGCTGGCGGTAGAACTTTTGATTGCCCGGGAATACTGAATGGCTGTAATGATGTAACAGTTCAGTCGTGCATCTTCTTGCCCGCTTACAGCGGACAAGAAGCTTTAGGCGTCCGCCTTATGTGGATTCAGTCAGAAAAATTCTTATGAAAGCAAACTTTCAACGAGTTTTTCTGACTGAATCCCCGCAAGGCTGAACTGTTACGTAATTATTGCTCTTCCTTGTCTGCATCATAAAGAGAAGCGATGGAGGGAGAGCGCAGATCTGTCTCCGGCATTTGATTGTCTGCCGGAAGAGCTACAGCCGGATCAATTCCCAGCTCCGGCGTAGGCGCCGAATTCATGCGGAATTCCATAATATCCTCCACAGAGCAGTTTAAAATGGTACACAGCACATCAATGGTGTGAGTTGATACATAGGAATTCTTTTTCAGCCGGTTGATTTGACCGGCGCTGATACCGTAGTATTTAATCAGACGGTACTGGGTAATGCCCCTTCTTTTCATTGTTTCCCAGAGCTGGTTGTATAAAATCATGAAATCACCTCTGGTTTTATTTAAACAGCACAATCCAGTTATGTATATTATCCATAACTGGACGATATGATACGTCAGAAAGGAATCAGACTATGATAAAGGCTATATTTTTTGACATAGACGGAACCCTTCTTTCTCATACAACAGGGAGGGTTTCGGCAGAAGCAGCAGAGGCTCTGGCCCTTCTTCGGAGAAAGGGAATTCTTCTGCTTGCCGCAACAGGACGCCATATTTTGGAGTTTTCTGATCTCCCGGTCAATCATCTGGAGTTTGATGGATATGTGACCTTAAATGGTCAGCTTTGTCTGGATAGAAACAGAAAGCTTTTTTATGGAAATCCGATTGCACCGGAGGATGCCAAGCGTCTGCTTTTGGTGTTTGAAAGAAGAGAAATGCCGGTTATGATTGTGGAAAAAGACAGGATGTATCTGAATTTTGTCAATGATGCGGTCCGGCGGGCCCAGGCAGATATTTCTACGCCGGTGCCGGAGACGGGCGTGTATACGGGTGAGGAAATCTATCAGTTTATTCTCTATGACAGAGGCTGGGAGGCAGATGAGCTGGTGAGAACATTAAACCAGAGCCGCATGATCCGGTGGCATGAAAGGGCTGTGGATGTGATTCCGGAAAAAGGCGGGAAGGTTGCGGGAATCCGGCGTTTTCTGGAGGATTGTTCTATAAGTCAGGAGGAAATTATGGCATTTGGTGATGGAGAGAATGACATGGATATGCTGAAATTTGCCGGAACTGGAATTGCCATGGGAAATGCAGACACGCAGGTAAAGGCCATAGCAGATGAGGTAACAGAAAGCGTAGATGAAAACGGTGTTGTCCGGGCTCTTTATCGCCACGGTCTTTTGTAAGAGGAAACAAAAAATCCGATTCTCCACACCTGAGAATCGGATTTTTTATATCATATCGATCTTCCAGCCAATGATTAAGCCATAGCGTTGACAGCTTTAGAAAGACGAGAAACCTTTCTGGAAGCTGTGTTCTGATGGTAAACACCCTTGCTGGTTGCTTTCTCGATTTCGGAAATAGCAGCGTTTAAAACTACCTGAGCAGCAGCCTTGTCTCCGGCAATTACAGCAGCGTCAACCTTCTTGCAAGCAGTTTTTACTTTGGATCTGATTGCTTTGTTTCTAGCAGCTTTGGTTTCGTTTACTAAAATTCTTTTTTTAGCAGATTTAATGTTAGCCAATCTGGGCACCTCCAATTATAAATTTTATTCATAGTCTTTGGTTTGCATCAAAGTCTGGACACGGACAGTTCAATGTAAACATACTTTTGTATTCTAACCAATCCATCAGGAAAAGTCAATACATAAAAGGCAGTTTTTTGAGAAAAAATAGGAACTGTTCAGGAAAATGACGTATTTGAAGAGCAGATCTGCGGGAAGCAGATGATTGGAGAGTGAAAAATGAAAAATTCAGGAATAAAAACGGAAAAAAGAGAATTTCAGGTTCGTACAGACCTGGCTCTGGAACAGCGGGAATGCGTTCCAGGGGACGGCGGCGAAATAGCAGGCGTGTCTCTGCGGGAATGGACAGGGGAGCAGTCTCTGGTCAAGCTGTCGGAGGTAAGGATTCTTGACGGCCGTGGGGCGGAAGCCATGGGAAAGCCCCAGGGAACCTACCTGACTTTGGAGGCGCCTCAGCTGGCAAAGAGGGGAGAAGAATGTCAGGAGGCGGTTTCCCGGGAGCTGGCTATACAGATACAGCGGCTGTCGGCTTCACTTTTGAAACATCACCGGACAGGCAGGGAGGGGAATGAGGCGGAAGCAGGCATTCGGATTCTTGCAGTTGGCCTGGGAAATCATCTGGTGACGCCGGACAGTCTCGGACCAGAAACTATAGGAAACCTTCAGATGACCAGGCATCTGGAAAGCCAGATGGGGCCAGGATTTTGCAGTGAGCGCGGTCTTCCTGTTCTCAGTGGAATTGTACCTGGTGTCATGGCCCAGACCGGGATGGAAACGGCAGAAATTTTAAAGGGAATTATCAGGGAAACAAGACCGCAGCTTGTGATTGCCATTGACGCTCTGGCAGCCAGAAGTATTCGCCGTCTGGGAACCACAATCCAGCTGACAGACACAGGCATCCATCCAGGCTCCGGAGTGGGAAACCACAGGCACAGTCTGACAGAAGAAAGCCTGGGGGTTCCTGTTCTGGCCATTGGCGTACCTACAGTAGTGGGGGCGGCGGCCATTGTCCATGATACAGTCAATACCATGATTCAGGCTTTGGCAGACAGCAGAGAAACCAGGGGAATGGGAGAGTTTGTGCGCGATATGGGGCCAGAAGAGCAGTACAGCTTGATTCGGGAGCTTCTTGAGCCGGAATTTGGAAGCCTTTATGTTACGCCTCCGGATATTGATCAAACCATAAAGCAGCTGGGGGATACGATTTCCCAGGGAATCCATGGGGCTTTTTTTCCCTCTGTTTTTTCGGAAGCACCCGGTTGTAAAGGAGCGGATTCTGTGATATGATAGCTTGTAGCTTTGTGCCGAAAACGGGCTGAATCTTTTCAGGAAGGGATACCAGTCTGAAAGCAGCGGCTTATCCGGCATAAGCAGACATAATAACGATACGAAAGAGAGAAGAACAATGATACAGTATTTGATTGTATGTCCGCTGGTATTTCTGGCTGGTTTTGTGGATGCTATAGCGGGCGGCGGCGGACTAATTTCCCTCCCTGCCTATATTATTGCAGGAGTTCCGGCCCACTTTGCCATTGGAACCAACAAGCTGGCATCAGCTATGGGAACAACCATTTCCACAGGCCGGTATCTGAAAAACGGATATCTGAAAGGAAAGCAGATGCTTCAGATCGCTGTGGCAGCCTGTATTGCATCCCTCATTGGTTCCTCCATCGGCTCCAGCCTTTCTTTGCTGGTCAGTGAACAGGTGCTGAAAAATCTTATGATTCCTGTTTTGCCGGTGGTAGCTTTCTATGTACTCCGCAACAAAAATCTGGGTGATGTGGCAGTAAAGGAGCCGCTGCCGGAAAAAGCAGCCTTTGCGATTGCTGTGCTGGCAGCGCTGGTAGTGGGCGCTTATGACGGCTTTTACGGACCGGGAACCGGTACTTTCCTGCTTCTGATTCTTACGGGAGCGGCCAGAATGGATGTGCGCAAGGCATCAGCCCTGACGAAGGTGATTAACCTGGCATCCAATGTGGCAGCTTTAGTGAACTTCCTGGTTAATGGAACTGTCCTTTACGGACTGGGGCTGGCAGCAGGCGTGTTCTGCATTGCCGGTCATTATATTGGTTCCGGTCTGGTGGTACATAATGGACAGAGGATTGTGCGTCCAGTGATTCTGGTGGTTCTCGCTATTTTATTTGTGAAAATTATTGCAGGTGCATAAAGAAAAACGGGACAATATTGAAAAATTGTAACCGTTCAGGAAAGGAGTGTGACTTCATTATGAAGTGGACAAAATTTACCCTGAAGACCACAACTGAGGCAGTGGATCTGATCAGCAGCATGCTGGATGAAATCGGCATTGAAGGAATCGAAATCGAGGACAATATTCCTCTGTCAGAGGCAGATACCAAGGGGATGTTTATTGACATTCTGCCGGAGCTTCCGCCGGATGACGGAACAGCAAAGGTGAGCTTTTATCTGGAGGATTTATCCAATCTGGAAACTATTCTGCGGGAGATTGAGGAAGGTCTGGACGATTTGAGCCAGTTTGTCAATGTAGGAGAGCGGACCATTGCTGTTTCCGAGACAGAGGATAAGGACTGGATCAACAACTGGAAGCAGTATTTTAAGCCCTTTACAGTAGATGACATTCTGATTAAGCCTACCTGGGAGGAGATTCCCCCTCAGCACAGAGACAAGCTGCTGATTCAGATCGATCCAGGTACGGCATTTGGAACAGGAATGCATGAAACAACCCAGCTGTGTATCCGCCAGCTGCGCAAATATGTGAACAGCAGCTCCGATATTCTGGATGTGGGAACAGGAAGCGGAATTCTCGGTATTGCGGCCTTAAAGCTGGGCGCCCATCATGTGTTTGGCACAGATCTGGATGAAAATGCCATTACGGCAGTAGGAGAGAATCTGGAATCCAATGATATTTCCCAGGAGCGCTTCTGTGTGGTTCAGGGCAATATTATTGATGATAAGGCCATTCAGGATCAGGCAGGGTATGAGTGCTATGATATTGCAGTTGCCAATATTCTGGCGCCGGTTATTATCATGCTGCAGGGAGAGATCTGCGCCCACTTAAAGCACGGAGGTATTTTTATTACCTCAGGCATTATCAATACAAAAGAGGCGGACGTGCGCCAGGCCATGGAAGCCAATGAGGAACTGGAGATTCTGGAAACTACATACCAGGGTGAGTGGGTATCCATTACTGCCCGGAGAAAGTAAAGGAGCGGGAGCGTGTATCATTTTTTTGTAGCCACCTCTCAGATTGCAGATGGATATGCTGTGATTACAGGGCAGGATGTGAATCATATCCGCAATGTACTGCGGATGAAGGCAGGAGAGAAGATCGGAGTACGGGACGGCATCTCCCGGAATTATATCTGTGAGCTGGAGACCATGGAGCCGGAGTTTGTAAGAGCGAGAATTCTTTCTGAGGAAACGGATTCCAGTGAGCTTCCGGCCAGACTTTATCTCTTCCAGGGACTTCCCAAGGGAGATAAAATGGAGCTGATTATTCAGAAGGCGGTAGAACTGGGAGCCTGTGAAATCATTCCGGTTGCAACCAGGCGTTCTGTGGTAAAGCTGGATAAAAAGAAAGAAGAAAATAAAGTCCGCCGCTGGAATGCCATTGCGGAAAGCGCAGCCAAGCAGTCCGGCCGGATGCAGATTCCAGAGGTGAAGGGTGTGATGACGCTTGCGGAGGCCTTTTCCTATTCCGAAAAGTTTGACATCAATCTGATTCCCTACGAGCTGGAAGAGGGAATGGAAAAAACCAGGGAGATTCTTGGCAGAATCAAGCCGGGAATGCAGGCAGGAATTTACATAGGCCCTGAAGGCGGATTTGACCGGGAAGAGGTGGAGGCTGCTGTGAAAAAGGGAATCCATCCGATTACTCTTGGAAGACGAATCCTGAGAACAGAGACAGCAGGAATGGCGGCTCTGTCAATTCTCATGTTCCAGCTGGAACAGTAACAAACGAATAAGGAGAAAAAAATGGAGTGCTATTTTGATAATTCCGCCAGTACCCGCGTGCTGGACAGCGTAAAGGATATTGTAGTAAAAACCATGACAGAGGATTACGGCAATGCAGCCGCCAAACACAGAAAAGGTATGGAGGCGGAGCAGTATATCCGGGAGGCCCGCAGAATTATTGCAGGAACCTTAAAGGCAGCAGAAAAGGAAATTCTTTTTACCTCCGGCGGCTCAGAATCCAACAATATGGCCCTGATCGGTACGGCTCTGGCCAATCAGCGGGCAGGACGCCATATTATTTCAACGGCAGTGGAGCATCCTTCCGTTTACAATCCGCTGACCTATCTGGAGGAGCTGGGATTTGAGATAACCTTTCTGCCTGTGGATCATAACGGCCATATCAGCCTTCAGCAGCTGGAGGAGGCGATTCGTCCAGATACGATTCTGGTGTCTGTGATGTATGTAAATAACGAGGTGGGCGCAGTAGAACCTATAGAAGAGATTTCCCGGATCATCAAGGCTAAAAATCCGTCGGTGATTTTCCATGTGGATGCAATCCAGGCTTATGGAAAATATGTAATTCGACCGAAAAAGCAGGGAATCGATCTTCTGTCTGTCAGCGGACATAAGATTCACGGCCCCAAGGGCGTGGGATTTCTTTATATCAGAAGCGGCGTGAAAATCAAGCCGTTGATTTATGGCGGAGGCCAGCAGAACAATCTTCGTTCCGGCACGGAAAATGTTCCTGGAGCAGCAGGGCTGGGCGTTGCTGCAAAAGAAATGTACACGGATCATGAGGAGAAAATCCGCCGCCTGACAGAGCTGAAGGACTACATGATAGATCGCCTGGGAGAGATTGAGGGCACGCTAGTCAACAGCAAAATGGGAACGGAAAGCGCCCCCCAGATTGTCAGCGTCAGCTTTGAGGGCGTTCGAAGCGAGGTGCTTCTTCATGCGCTGGAGGATAAGGAAATTTACGTTTCCTCCGGTTCTGCCTGCTCCTCCCATCATCCTGGCATCAGCGGGACACTGAAGGGAATCGGATTGGCGCAGAAATACCTGGATGCGACTATCCGCATCAGCTTTGGCATTTTTAACACAAAGGAAGAGATCGATTACTGCATTGATACGTTAAAGGAGCTGCTGCCGGTGCTTCGCCGGTATCAGCGGGGATAAGAGAGGACAAACTATGGTATATCAGTCATTTTTAATTAAGTACGCAGAGATCGGAACAAAAGGAAAAAACCGGTATCTGTTTGAGGATGCTCTGATTAAGCAGATTAAAAATGCTCTGCGCAGAGTAGAGGGAAGATTTCTGGCATCCAAGGAGGCTGGCCGGATTTATGTTCAGGCAGAGGGAGATTATGACTATGATGAGGTCATTGAAGCTCTGCAGCATGTGTTCGGCATTGCCTGGATCTGTCCGATGCTTCAGATTGAAGATAAGGATTTTGAGCATATTAAGCAGGTCGTGATCGATTATATTGGAGAGGCTTATCCGGATCGCCATTTTACATTTAAGGTAGACAGCCGGAGAGCAGATAAAAACTATCCGGTTCATTCTGAGGAAATGAACCGTCAGCTGGGAGAGGTAATTTTAAACGCCTATCCGGAAACTTCTGTAGATGTTCATAAGCCAGAGGTTCTTTTGAAGGTTGAGATTCGAAAGGTAGTCAATATTTACTCCCTGATGATTCCGGGCCCCGGCGGTATGCCTGTGGGAACGAACGGAAAATCCATGCTTCTTTTGTCCGGCGGAATCGACAGCCCGGTAGCAGGCTATATGATTGCCAAGCGGGGCGTAAAGATTGATGCAGTTTATTTCCATGCACCGCCCTATACCAGTGACCGTGCAAAGCAGAAGGTGATTGATCTGGCAAAGCTGGTTGCCCGCTATTCCGGCCCGATTCCGCTTCATATCGTAAACTTTACAGATATTCAGCTGTATATTTACGAGCAGTGTCCTCACGAGGAGCTGACGATCATCATGCGGCGTTATATGATGAAGATTGCAGAGGAAATTGCACGGAAAAATAACGCTCTGGCCCTGATTACAGGAGAGAGTATTGGTCAGGTAGCTTCTCAGACCGTTCAGTCCTTAGCGGCAACCAATGAGGTCTGCACAATGCCGGTATTCCGCCCGCTGATTGGCTTTGATAAGCAGGAGATTATTGATATTTCTGAGAAGATCGGAACCTTTGAGACTTCGATTCAGCCTTATGAAGACTGCTGCACTATTTTTGTGGCAAAGCATCCGGTGATTAAGCCGAATCTGAATATGATTCACAAATCTGAGCAGAATCTGAAAGAAAAGATTGATGAGATGGTAAAGACGGCCCTGGAGACCGCAGAGGTTGTTTGGTGTGACTAAAGATAAAACAGAGAAAGGATGCCTCTCGAACAGAAGCATCCTTTGCATTCTCTAAAAACAGATATTCAGAAGAACTTACTGAATGATATAGGGAGCCAGGGTCTCCAGAATCTCATCGATACCAGCCTCTGCGTGAATATTCAGATCGATGGGCTTGGACAGATCCAGGCTGAAAATACCCATAATGGACTTGGCGTCGATTACGTATCTGCCGGATACCAGATCGAAGTCAACGTCGAACTTGGTCAGGTCATTTACGAAAGACTTTACTTTATCAATGGAATTTAAAGAAATACGAACAGTTTTCATGTATAAAACCTCCTTAATGGTTTTCAGTATTTTTTTGTGACGGCAGGGAGAATCCCAACTGCCAGTCCTACATAAATACTACCCAGATATGGAAGAAAAGTCAATAGGGAGTTTCGGTGAAAATCCGGTGAAAACCCGGTAAAGAGTTCGGGAAAAGGAGAAAAGAATATGCGGACAGCAGCCCTACATAACCTGGGATGCAAAGTGAATTCCTATGAGACAGAGGCCATGCAGCAGTTACTGGAGGTGGCCGGGTATCAGATCGTGCCTTTTCATGAAAAGGCAGATGTGTATCTCATCAATACCTGCTCTGTAACCAACATGGCAGACAGGAAATCCCGACAGATGCTGCACAGGGCAAGAAAGCAGAATCCGGATGCGGTGGTGGTGGCTGCAGGGTGCTATGTACAGTCAGCCTCCGAGGAGCTGAAGAAGGATCTGGCAGTAGATGTGATTATAGGAAATAACAAAAAACAGGATCTGGTGGAGATTCTGGAGGAATATTTTCAGGAAAAGCATCAGGTGCATGTGATCGATATTGGAAACACACAGGAATACGAGGAATTAAAGATCAGCCGGATCGCGGATCACACCCGGGCATTTTTGAAGGTACAGGACGGATGCAACCAGTTCTGCAGCTATTGTATTATTCCCTATACCAGGGGCCGGGTTCGCAGCCGCCGGTCAGAGGACGTTGAGTCTGAGGTACGCACGCTGGCAGAAAAAGGATACCGGGAGGTGGTTCTGACGGGAATCCATTTAAGCTCCTATGGTGTGGATTTTACAGAAGAGAAAGAAAATCTCCTGGGGCTGATTCAGCGGATTCACCGGATTCCGGGAATCGAGCGGATACGCCTGGGTTCTTTAGAGCCTCGGATTGTAACGGAGGAGTTTGCATCAGAGTTAGCAGCTCTCCCCAAGCTTTGCCCGCATTTCCATCTTTCTCTGCAGAGCGGATGTGATGAAACCTTAAAGCGCATGAACCGCCATTATACGGCAGCAGAGTATGCCCGCGGATGCGAAATTCTCAGAAAGGCATTTGAACAGCCGGCTATTACCACCGATGTGATTGTAGGATTTCCTGGGGAGACAGAGGAAGAATTTCAGGAGACAAAGCGTTTTCTGGAGCAGATCGGCTTCTATGAAATGCACATTTTCAAGTATTCCCGCCGGGCTGGGACTCGGGCGGATCGGATGCCGGAGCAGATTCCGGAGCAGATAAAAACGCTGCGAAGCGACGAACTGCTGGAGCTGGAAAAACGCCTTTCAGAACAGTATAGAAGAAGCTTTTTGGGCAGGAAAACAGAGATTCTTCTGGAGGAAGAAACACAGATAGACGGGAAAGCCTACATGATTGGACATACCAGAGAATATGTAAAGGCAGTAGTTCCCCTGGAAAAAGGCAGGAAAAATCAGATGGCAGAGGGAGTTTTGACAGAAATGCTTACACCGGAAATTCTTCTGCTTTCCTGAGCTGCGGTAAATTTCTGATAGGAAAATGAGCTGCTGTGAGCAGTATGGAAAAAGAGGCAGAAGAAGACAGCGGGAAAAATTCCCCTTGCCGAATTGGACAAAGTAGTATAAAATAGAAAAGAATAGTTAAAGGACGTGAGGAACATGGGCGAAATTCATAACACACAGTTTTTCAGGGCAGTACAGGAGAAGAAGATGGATGTCAGCCAGGTTTTAGAGTTGGTTTATGCAGCGCTTAGAGAGAAAGGGTACAATCCGGTGAACCAGATTGTTGGATACATTATGTCCGGAGATCCCACCTATATTACCAGCCATAAGGGCGCCAGAAGTCTGATTATGAAAGTTGAGCGAGATGAGATTCTGGAAGAGCTGATGTCTGTTTATATTGATACGAAGCTGAGATAGAGTGAAAAAAACTGCCAGCCATATCTGTTACACTGCTGCGGAGCATAAGTGTTCTGCAGCGGAAAACGCACTGCGGAGGATGCCGGATGCGTTTTGTAGATGGGGCTGGCTTTATTTTCTGTAGGCAAAAAGGAGTGGTTTTCCGAACAGAAGGGAAACGGTATCCTGGAAAGGCAGTGTATGAGGATTTTAGGACTGGATTATGGCTCAAAGACTGTGGGAGTGGCGGTGTGTGATCCTCTGGGGATTACAGCCCAGGGAGTAGAGACCATTACCCGTAAGGAGGAGAACAAGCTTCGGAAAACTCTGGCAAGGATTGAGTCGTTGATTAAGGAATACGGGGTTGAAACCATTGTTTTGGGTTATCCTAAGAACATGGATGATACCATTGGCGAGCGTGCAAGGAAAACGGAAGAATTTCGCGATATGCTGATACGCAGAACTGGACTCCCTGTGGTTCTGTGGGACGAGCGTCTGACAACTATAGAGGCAAATGAGATTTTAATAGAAAGCGGAGTGCGCCGGGAGGATCGCAAAAAGGTGATTGATAAGATTGCAGCTACCCTGATTTTGCAGTCTTACCTGGGATCTCTGAAGGAGTGAGAACGTGGCACAGGAAGAGAAAATTACATTACAGACAGATACCGGCGAAGCGGTGGATTTTTATGTGCTGGAGGAGACCAGAATCAACGGAATGAATTATCTTTTGGTAACAGATTCCGAAGATGAGGATGAGGACGGCGAATGCTATATTTTAAAGGACGTATCCAGACAGGAGGACAGTGAGGCTGTCTATGAGTTCGTAGAGAATGATGACGAAATGGACTATCTGTTCCGGATTTTTACGGAGCTGATGGAGGACATGGATGTAGAACTGCAAAAGTAGCGGACATGGACGAAAACGTGCGGAAAAGACAGAAGGATCAGGATGACAGAATGAATTTGGAGGAAAAAAATTGAAGACAGAAAATCAGAATTATCAGCTTGACAAACCGGAAGAATATGCGGAAAATCAGATGGACGTGAGCGTGGATAAAGCCGCAGAAAAAGAAAAAAGCGCAGAGAAAACCGGAAGCCGGGCCGGAGGACGGACAGGCGGAAAAAACGGTGGAAAACCCTCCAGAGCAGGCGCAAAACCGGCGCCAAGACAGACTCCCCGCACAGCAGGAAAAGGGGAAGGAAGGACAGGGAAACCAGCGGCAGCAGAGAAAAAGCCGTCCCGGACAGCGAAGGCAGCAGAGCTGAAGGGAGAAGGAAAGCCAAAGGTAAAGATTATTCCTCTGGGCGGTCTGGAGCAGATCGGCATGAATATTACTGCATTTGAGTATGAGGATACCATTGTAGTCGTGGACTGCGGACTTGCATTTCCCACAGATGACATGCTGGGAATTGATCTGGTGATTCCCGATGTTACCTATCTGGAAAAAAATATTGATAAGGTGAAGGGCTTTGTGATTACCCACGGACACGAGGATCATATCGGCGCCCTCCCCTATATTCTTCAGAAAATCAATGTTCCGGTGTATGGAACAAAGCTTACCATCGGATTGATTGAGAATAAATTAAAAGAACACAACCTGATGAAGAGCACCAAGAGAAAGGTGGTCAAGCACGGACAGTCCATCAATCTGGGATGCTTCCGGGTAGAATTTATTAAGATTAACCACAGTATTGCCGATGCGGCAGCCCTGGCGATCTTTACGCCGGCCGGCGTGATTGTTCATACCGGCGACTTTAAGGTAGACTATACGCCTGTATTTGGAGATGCTTTTGATCTGCAGCGTTTTGCAGAGCTGGGCAAAAAAGGTGTGCTGGCGCTGTTAAGCGACAGTACCAATGCAATCCGTCCGGGCTTTACAGCTTCTGAGCGGACGGTGGGAAAAACCTTTGACGCAATTTTTGCAGAGCATAAAAACAACAGGATTATTGTGGCAACCTTTGCCTCCAATGTAGACCGTGTGCAGCAGATTATTTCCTCTGCCTACAAATACGGAAGAAAGGTTGTAGTAGAAGGACGAAGCATGGTCAATGTCATCGGAACGGCAAGTGAGCTGGGTTACATCAATATTCCCGACGGCACTCTGATTGAAATTGATCAGCTGAAGAATTATCCGGACGAGCAGACGGTATTGATTACGACAGGAAGCCAGGGTGAGTCTATGGCAGCTCTGTCCCGAATGGCTTCTGGTATGCATCGGAAGGTTTCTATTAAGCCGAATGATGTGGTGATTTTAAGCTCTACTCCGATTCCGGGCAATGAAAAGGCTGTTTCCAAGGTAATTAACGAGCTGTCCATGAAGGGCGTAGAGGTGATTACCCAGGATACCCATGTATCGGGCCATGCATGTCAGGAGGAGATTAAGCTGATTTATTCTCTGCTTCATCCCCGTTTTGCTCTTCCCGTGCATGGAGAGTACCGCCATCTGGTGGCAAACCGGTCCATTGCTCTGTCCATGGGAATTCCAAAAGAAAATATTTTGATTATGTCCTCCGGTGATGTGGTGGAGATCAGTGAGGATTCCTGCAGGGTGGCTGAGCATGTTCAGGCCAGCGGCATTCTGGTAGACGGACTTGGTGTGGGCGATGTAGGAAACATTGTTCTTAGAGATCGGCAGAATCTGGCTCAGAACGGTATTATTATTGTTGTTCTGACACTGGAGAAATACAGCAACCAGCTTCTGGCAGGTCCGGATATTGTATCCCGTGGTTTTGTCTATGTAAGAGAGTCGGAAGATCTGATGGACGATGCCCGTCAGGTTGTTGATGATGCTGTGGCAGACTGTCTGGATCGCCATGTTTCCGACTGGGGTAAGATGAAAAATGTGATTCGCGACAGCTTAAGTGACTTTATGTGGAAGCGGATGAAGCGCAATCCCATGATCCTTCCTATTATCATGGAGGTTGAGTAACCAACATCAGAAAGGCAGTGATGACCGATGAGTCAGATTACAAAGGACATCAATAAAATAACAGGCACCATCATCGGGGTATCGGGAAAGCTGATTTTGTATGCATTGATTCTTCTGCTGCTTACAGAGGGAATTGTCAGAGGGTATGCCTTTGGCCACACTATTTTTTATCAGACGCCCATGGAGCCGGCTCCGGGCAGCAACAAGGTTCTGACTGTGACGGCAGAGGATTCTGGAGCGGATATTGCTGCAGCCCTTAAGGATCTGGGGCTGATTGACAATGAGCTGGCCGCCAGGTTCCAGATGAAATTTTATGAATATGAGGCCGTTCCGGGTACGTATACCCTGAATACTTCTATGACCTCAAAGGAAATTCTGCGACTTTTAAGCGAAGGACCTGAGGCAGAAAAGGAAGAGGAAAATACAGAAAGCAGCAGGTAGCCAAGATGGATCAAAAACGGATTACGGATTATATTAATTCTCTGGATCAGGGGCACGGAGTTTTGTGCGACAAAATTGCAAAGGAAGCCAGAGCCGCCGCTGTTCCCATTATCCGAAGGGAAACCGGGGCTCTGCTTCAGACCCTGACTGCAGCGGTAAAGCCCATGCGGATTCTGGAGGTGGGAACGGCAGTGGGCTATTCGGCTCTGTTGATGGCTCAGTCCATGCCGTCCGGCGCCCATATTACCACCATTGAAAAATATCAGCCCAGGATTGTGGCTGCAAAGGAGAATTTCCGGCTGGCAGGGATGGAAGACGCAATTACCCTGATGGAGGGAGATGCAGATAAGGTTCTGGAACAGCTTTCCGGAACCTTTGACTTTATCTTTATGGATGCGGCTAAGGGCCAGTACATTCACTGGCTTCCGCGGATTCTGGAGCTGATGGCGGAGGGCGCGCTGCTGGTGACAGACAATGTGCTTCAAGACGGAGATGTGGCAGAATCCCGGTTTGCTGTGGAGCGCCGCAACCGTACCATTCATGCCCGGATGCGGGACTATTTATATACGCTGACCCATATGGAGGAGCTGAAAACCAGTATTGTTCCCATTGGAGACGGCGTTGCTTTAAGTGTAAAAATACTGAGGAGAGAACCATGAGAGAGACAGAACTTCTGATTCCGGCAGGCAGTCTGGATGTGCTGAAAACGGCTGTAATTTACGGAGCTGACGCAGTATATCTGGGCGGAGAGGCCTTCAGCCTCCGAGCCAAAGCCAGAAATTTTACGAATGATGAGATTCGGGAGGGAATCGCCTTTGCCCATGAGCATGGTGTAAAGGTCTATATTACAGCCAATATTCTGGCCCACAATGAGGATCTTCCGGGAGTAGAGGCTTATTTTGAAGAGCTGAAGGAAATCCATCCGGATGCTCTGATTATTTCAGACCCGGGAGTTTTTGCCATTGCCAGACGGGTGCTGCCGGACATGGAGCTGCATATCAGCACCCAGGCAAATAACACAAACTATGGAACCTATCTGTTCTGGCACCAGATGGGGGCTAAGAGGGTGGTTTCAGCCAGAGAGCTGTCCTTAAAGGAGATCCGGGAAATACGGGATCGGATTCCGGAGGATATGGAAATTGAAAGCTTTATTCACGGAGCCATGTGCATTTCCTATTCCGGCCGCTGCCTGCTCAGTAATTTTCTGACAGGAAGAGATGCAAATCAGGGGGCCTGTACCCACCCCTGCCGATGGAAGTATGCCCTGATGGAGGAAACCAGACCGGGTGAGTATATGCCTGTATTTGAAAATGAGAGAGGGACTTATATTTTCAATTCCAGAGATTTGTGTATGATTGAGCATATTCCGGAGCTGATTGAGGCGGGAATTGACAGCTTCAAGATCGAAGGCAGGATGAAGACGGCGCTTTATGTGGCTACAGTGGCCAGAACCTATCGAAAGGCTATTGACGATTACAAAAAGGATCCGGAGCTTTACCGGAAAAATCTGGACTGGTACCGGGCGGAGATTGCCAAATGTACTTACCGGGAATTTACAACGGGCTTTTATTTCGGAAAGCCAGATGCAGAAAGCCAGATTTACGACAATAACACCTATGTGAAGAATTACACCTACCTGGGTACGATTGAAGAGGTTCGTCCGGACGGATGGTGCCGGATTGAGCAGAAAAACAAGTTTTCTGTGGGAGAGGCCATTGAGGTTATGAAGCCGGACGGCCGGAATGTAGAGGTAACGGTCCGGGGAATTACTGATGAGAACGGAATCCCCCAGGAGAGCGCTCCCCATCCAAAGCAGATTCTCTATGTGGATCTGGGAACAGAGCTGTCTCCCTATGATATTCTGCGCAGAAGCGAGATGGATCCGGAGACGGAAGGCTGAAAAAGACTGGAATGGGAGAAGCGACAGTAAAAGCTGAAAACAGAAGGCTGAAAACAGGAAAGGAGAAATAAAGTTTATGGTACGAAAAGCAGATGTGAAGGCAGTAGAAAACCTGGGCGGAGGAAAGGGAACCGCTTATGTTCACCATATTATTTCGAAAGAGGAGATGCTGGGACATGGAAGACTGTATGCCAGAGTTGTGCTTCCTCCGGGAAGCAGTGTAGGCTGGCATCAGCATGTAAGAGATACAGAGCCCTACTACATTCTGAAGGGTGAGGCAGATTTTATCGATCATGATAAAACTGTCACTAAGGTAGGACCTGGGGATTGCTGTATCATTCAGGTGGGACAGTTCCACAGTCTGGAAAATAATTCCGACAGTGATGTGGAATTTATGGCTCTGATTTACAATGAGGCGGGATTTCTGTACGAATAACGGGGTATGGATATGTTGACATGGACTCTTGCAGTGGCGGCGGCAGTCTGTCTGGCTTACTATGGGATCATTGTGGTTTACACAGGGATCGGGACAGTCTCAGCTGCAATCTGGCTGCTGGCCGGCGGTTTTTTTGCAGTTTCGGCAGCAGCTGTCCGAATTTATCAGAAATATCCGGATCGGATGCCTATGTGGATTCCCGTATCCATGGTGACTCTGTGTGCGTCGGGAGGTCTGGTGGTTCTGACGGTTTTGATTCTGATCTTTGGGCGGATTCCTGCAGCTGCGGAGCCAGATCTGGATTATGTCATTGTCCTTGGAGCCTCGGTGAAGCCGGAGGGAGTAAGCAGGACTTTGAAGCTGCGTCTGGATAAGGCTGCGGAATATGCAAAGCAGAATCCGTCTACCATGCTGATTCTGTCCGGTGGACAGGGGGCAGACGAGCCTTGTACAGAGGCCTCTGCCATGAGGCAGTACCTGGCAGAAAAAGGTGTTTCTCCAGAACGGATGATTCTGGAGGAGCAGTCACAAAGTACGACGGAAAATATTGCATACAGCAGGCTTTTGCTGAAAGAAAAGGCGGAAAACGGAAAGCAGGAAGTGGGAATTCTTACCAGCAATTTCCATTTGCTGCGGGCCCGCCTGATTGCAGCAAAGCAGGGAATGAAAAATATTCGCGGCATAGCAGCGGAATCGGATAAAATTCTGTTTGCCCATTTCTGTTTCCGGGACAGTCTGGCCATATTAAAAGACCGGTTAATGGGCAACCTGTAAATAATGAGATTTCATTGACGGAAAAAGGAGACATGAAGAAATGAATCAACTGGAAAAAGTGAAGGCGCTGGATGCCTATGAGGTAAAGGAGTGGAAAACTCTGAAAGAAACCCGGTCAGAAGGAATTGTGCTGCGTCATAAAAAGACAGGTGCAAAGCTGTTTCTTCTGTCCAATGATGATGAAAACAAGGTATTTTGCATCGGCTTTCGGACACCGCCGGATGACGATACGGGACTGCCCCATATTCTGGAGCACAGTGTTCTCTGCGGTTCGGAAAAGTTCCCGCTGAAGGATCCCTTTGTAGAGTTGGTCAAGGGTTCCCTTAATACTTTTTTAAACGCCATGACCTATCCGGACAAAACGGTATATCCTGTGGCAAGCTGTAATGATAAGGATTTTCAGAATTTGATGGATGTGTATATGGATGCGGTTTTCCATCCGAATATCTATAAGGAAGAAAAGATTTTCCGCCAGGAGGGCTGGCATTATGAGCTGGAATCGGAAGAAAGCCCGCTGATTTACAATGGCGTGGTTTACAATGAGATGAAGGGAGCCTATTCCTCTCCGGAAAGTCTGCTGGACAGCTGTACACAGAAGACCCTGTTTCCAGACAACTGCTACGGAAAGGATTCGGGAGGTGATCCGGCCTTTATCCCACAGCTGACCTACGAAAAATTCCTGAATTTCCATAAAACCTATTATCATCCGTCCAACAGCTATATTTATCTGTACGGAGATATGGATATGGCAGAAAAGCTGGAATGGCTGGATCGGGAATATCTTTGCCACTATGAGGAGCGCCCGGTGGATTCCTCTATCCCGGAGCAGAAGGCCTTTGCAGAGCCGATTGAAAAGGAATTTCATTATTCTATTACAGAGGGAGAGGACGATACAAACGCCACCTACCTTTCCGTAAATACGGTTGTGGGAACGGATCTGGATCCGGTTCTGTACCTGGCATTTCAGATTCTGGAATATACGCTTTTGGATGCGCCGGGAGCACCGATTAAGCAGGCCCTGATTGATGCGGGTATTGGAAAGGATGTGCTGGGAGGATACGAAAGCGGAATTCTTCAGCCCTATTTCAGTGTGATTGCCAAGGATGCCAGACGGGATCAGAAAGGGGAATTCCTGTCTGTCGTAAAGGGAACTCTGCGGAAGCTGGCTGACCAGGGAATCAACAAAAAAAGCCTTTTAGCTGGTCTCAACTACTATGAATTCAAATATCGGGAAGCAGATTATGGCAATGCCCCCAAGGGACTGATGTTTGGTCTGCAGTGTCTGGACAGCTGGCTGTATGACGGAGATCCCATGATGCACCTGGCTTATGAGGACACCTTTACCTATTTGAAGAAGGCAGTGGAGGAGGGATATTTTGAAAACCTGATCCGGGAGTATCTTCTGGACAATCCCTTTGAGGCTGTTGTGATTGTCAGCCCTGAAAAGAATCTGACAGCAAAAGAGGATGAAAGGCTGGCAGGAAAGCTGGCGGAATACAAAGCTTCTCTGACACAGGAACAGTTAGGAAAACTGGTGGAGGATACCAGGGAGCTGAAGCTTTATCAGGATACGCCTTCCACTCCGGAGATTCTGGCCAAAATTCCGCTGTTAAGCCGGGAGGACATTGAGAGAAAGGCAGAGACCTTTTCCTGGACAGAAAAGAGGGAGGATGGAATTTTGGTTCTCCACCACAATTTCTTCACATCAGGAATTGGTTATCTGAAGGTGCTGTTTCGGACAGATGCTGTGCCGCAGGAGGATCTGCCATATGTGGGACTTCTGAAGTCCGTTCTGGGAAGCGTGGATACGGAGCGCTATGGTTATTCCGATTTAACCAGTGAGATTCATTTAAACAGCGGCGGTCTTGATTTTGCAGTAACCTCTTTTGCAAACCTGGAGGAGCCGGAGCATTTTACAGGGGCATTTGTTGCCAGTATCCGGGTATTGTATGATCGGCTGGATTTTGGATTTGGCATGATAGAAGAAATTTTGAATCACTCTGTTTTTACAGATGAAAAACGTTTGGGTGAGGTGATTGGAGAAACTAGATCCAGGGCGCGGATGCGTCTGGAAAATGCCGGTCACAGTACGGCTGTTTCCCGGGCAACCTCTTATTTCTCACCGACGGCCTACTACAATGAATTGACCGGAGGAACGGCTTATTACCATTTCCTGGAGCAGCTGGAAAAGAACTACGATTCCCAGAAAAATGCCGTTGCTGCAAAGCTTAAGGAGGTAGCTGCAAAGCTGTTTACCCGTTCCAATATGATGATCAGCTATACAGCAGATGATACAGGCTATGAGGCGCTGCCGCGTACTGTGACACTGTTAAGTCAGAAGATGCCTGAGGGAAGCGGAGAGCGTTATCCCTTTGTTCATCCTGTGGAGAATAAAAACGAGGGTCTGAAAACCTCTTCCCAGGTCAATTATGTGGCTCGGTGCGGTAATTTCCGCAGTAAGGGCTTTGCATATACCGGTGCTCTGAAGATTCTGCAGGTGATTTTAAGCTATGATTATTTGTGGCTGAATCTGAGAGTCAAGGGCGGCGCTTATGGCTGCATGAGCGGCTTTGGCCGTTCCGGCGAGGGCTACCTTGTTTCCTATCGGGATCCTGGCATGAAGGAAACCAATGAAATATATGAGGGAATTCCGGCTTATCTGGAGGCCTTTGATCCAGATGAGCGGGATATGACCAAATATGTGATTGGTACTATCAGCGGCATGGATACGCCTCTGACACCTTCTGCCCGGGGCGCAAGAGGCCTTTCTGCCTACCTGTCCGGAGTGACAGAGGAAATGATGCAGAAGGAGCGGGATCAGGTTCTGGATGCAGACCGGGATGATATTCGGGCGCTGGCTGGACAGGTACGGGCAATTCTGGAAACAGGAAGTCTCTGCGTGGTTGGAAATGAGGAAAAAATAGAAGCAAACCGCGGAATGTTCGGTGAGGTTTCAAATCTTACGAGAGGATAAATGCGCATGGCAAAGAAAGCAGGAACACTTGATATAGAAAAGCTGATGGCGGAGCTGAATCCGGAAAAGACAGCAAAGGAAAACAGCGGAGAGGCGGCTTCCACGGCTCCGGTTCAGAAAAAATCAGGCTTTGTGACCTTGATTGGACGTCCAAATGTGGGAAAATCCACTCTGATGAACCATCTGATCGGGCAGAAGATCGCCATTACGTCTCAGAAGCCACAGACTACCAGAAACAGAATTCAGACTGTGTATACGGATGAAAGGGGACAGATTATTTTTCTGGACACACCCGGTATCCATAAGGCCAAAAACAAGCTGGGTGAGTATATGGTCAATGTGGCAGAGCATACCCTGAAGGAGGTAGATGTGATTTTGTGGCTGGTAGAGCCCACGACCTTTATCGGAGCTGGAGAGCGCCACATTGCAGAGCAGCTGAATCAGGTAAAGACACCGGTGATTCTGGTTATCAATAAGATTGATACTTTAAAGGATCAAAAGGAAATTGCCACCTACATTCAGGCATATAAGGATGTATGTCAGTTTGCGGAGATTGTTCCGGTTTCTGCTCTGAGAAAGCGGAATACGGATCTTCTTACAGAGCTGATTTTTAAATATCTGCCTTACGGGCCTATGTTTTATGACGAAGATACAGTAACAGATCAGCCCATGCGTCAGATTGCAGCAGAGCTGATCCGTGAAAAAGCGCTTCGTCTTCTGGATGAGGAAATCCCTCATGGAATTGCAGTTACCATTGAGCGGATGAGCGAGCGTCCCAACGGCATGATTGATATTGATGCCACCATCGTCTGCGAGAGGGATTCTCATAAAGGAATTGTCATTGGAAAGGGCGGCGCCATGCTGAAGAAAATCGGCAGCACAGCCCGGAGAGAAATTGAAGCCATGATGGAAACAAAGGTGAATCTCCAGCTGTGGGTCAAGGTTCGCAAGGAATGGCGGGACAGTGAAATTCTGATGAAAAACTACGGATATAATCCAAAGGAGTAGAGAACGGTGAGGGAAACGGCAAATCTGACCGGAATGGTATTAAAGGCCACTCCTTCTGGAGAATATGACAGGCGTTTGGTGATTCTCACACGGGAACGGGGAAAAATCACAGCCTTTGCCAGAGGCGCGAAAAGGCCGGGGAACCAGCTGATGGCAGTAAGCCGTCCCTTTGTTTTCGGTCAGTTCCGCCTGTTTGAGGGGCGGGAGGCTTACAGTCTTCAGGGAGCAGAGATTTCCAATTATTTTACAGAGCTTTCCCAGGATGTGGAATCAGCCTGTTATGGCTCCTATTTTCTGGAGTTTGCCGATTATTACAGCCGGGAAAATATGGATGCAGGGGAGCTGCTTCTGCTTTTGTATCAGTCTCTTCGGGCGCTGTTAAAGCCGTCTCTTCCCAACAGTCTGGTTCAGCTGGTTTTTGAACTTCGAGCCATGACAATAAGCGGCGAGTATACGGAGCATCCGCCCTGTCAGGTCAGCGATTCCGCGGCCTATGCATGGGAATATATCATTTTCTCCCCTTTGGAAAGTCTTTATACGTTTGTGCTGACACCAGAGGTGCAAAAGGAGCTGAAGTTCTGCGTAGACAGAAACAAAAAGCGGTTTATTGACCGTTCCTTCCACTCCCTGGAGATTTTGGAGATGATGTAATGCAGCTGCCTGGAGCATGATTTGTCCGGACTGATGGGGCAGAACCGTTACTGTTTACTGGTTTTCCAGTGAACAGTAACGCAGAACTGGCGAGAAACACAGGAATTTTTCTGCAGGTATTGAAAATATTATCATTTACGGGTATAATCCTAAATATCTGTGCGCTGGAAAGCGCTGGAGGATTCAGGAGGATAGTTATGAAAAAGAACTGTGCTGTGCTGACAGCGGCAGCTCTTTCCTGTGCGGTTCTGGCCGGATGCGGACAGAAGCAGGAGGGAACCTGGAATGCCAACGAAAACAGCATCTATGTGACAAAGGAACTGGCTGTGGAAAGCGCCATGGTCTATACTTCCGATAAGCCCAATGAGCTTTACACGGTGGAGGGGCTGTCTTCTTATGTGGAGGAGGCTGTGACTTCTTACAATACAGAGCACGGAGGAGCGGCGGCTTTTGAAAATGAAAAGGATCAGGAAAAGCTTCCCACGGCGCTGAAAAGCTGCAGTCTGGAGGGACAGACTGGAAAGCTGGTTTTTGAGTATGCATCTGCAGATGATTTTGTAAATTTTTCAACAGAAAATGGAGATAATACCCACTCCATTACTGGTCTTTCCGTGGGGACGGCAGCAGAGCTGGCCGGAGAGCTGGAAGGCATGACCTTTCTCACAGCAGCCGGAAAGGATGCAGAACTTGCTTCTGTAACCGGTGAAAGCAAAAACAAGGCTGTGATTGTAGAGGGAGCTGGCACTGTTTATGTAGAGGGCGGCGTTGCCTTTGTGACAGAAGGTGTTCGGGTGAAGGCCAGTAATGCGGTGATTACATCTGAGGGAACCAACTGCATCGTATTTCAGTAGAAGGGCTTTAGGAAATAGAAAGATACCAGGGGACAAAGGACAGAGTTCCGATTTATTGGAGAGCGGTATTCTGGTTCGGCCCCCAACATCATATAAAAAGAGAGGATATCTGAGATGGAAAAGACAATGGAAAAAATTGTAGCACTGGCAAAAAGCAGAGGCTTCGTATATCCCGGCTCCGAGATTTACGGCGGTCTTGCCAACACCTGGGATTATGGTAATCTTGGTGTAGAGCTGAAAAACAATGTAAAGAAAGCATGGTGGCAGAAATTTGTTCAGGAAAGCCCCTACAACGTAGGTGTTGACTGTGCGATTCTGATGAATTCCCAGACCTGGGTTGCTTCTGGTCATCTGGGCGGCTTTTCCGATCCCCTGATGGACTGTAAGGCATGTAAGGAGCGTTTCCGCGCTGACAAGCTGATCGAAGACTACCTGGCAGAGAACCATATCGAGATTGAAGGTTCTGTAGACGCCTGGTCTCAGGAAGAGATGAAGAACTTTATTGAAGAGAAAAATATCTGCTGTCCTACCTGCGGAAAGCATGATTTCACAGATATCCGTCAGTTTAACCTGATGTTCAAGACCTTCCAGGGCGTTACTGAGGATGCAAAGAACACGGTTTATTTAAGACCGGAGACTGCTCAGGGTATTTTTGTAAACTTCAAGAACGTACAGCGTACCTCCAGAAAGAAAGTTCCCTTTGGTATCGGTCAGATTGGTAAATCCTTCCGTAACGAGATTACTCCCGGAAACTTTACCTTCCGTACCCGTGAGTTTGAGCAGATGGAGCTGGAGTTCTTCTGTAAGCCGGGCACTGATCTGGAGTGGTTCCAGTACTGGAGAGGCTTCTGCCGTGACTGGCTGCTGGCTCTGGGCATTAAGGAAGACGAGATGCGTCTTCGCGATCATTCTCCGGAGGAGCTGTGCTTCTACAGTAAGGGAACAACGGATATCGAGTTCTTATTCCCGTTCGGATGGGGCGAGCTGTGGGGTATTGCAGACAGAACCGACTACGACCTGACCCAGCATCAGAACGTTTCCGGCGAGGATATGTCCTATTTTGACGATGAGGCAAAGGAAAAATACATTCCTTATGTAGTAGAGCCGTCTCTGGGCGCAGACCGTGTAACTCTGGCATTCCTGTGCGCTGCATACGATGAGGAAGAGTTAGAGGGCGGCGATGTTCGTACTGTTCTTCACTTCCATCCGGCTCTGGCACCGGTGAAGGTAGGTATCCTTCCTCTGTCCAAGAAGCTGAATGAGGGCGCTGAGAAGGTATACGCCGAGCTGTCCAAATACTACAACTGTGAGTTCGATGACAGAGGCAATATCGGTAAGCGTTACAGAAGGCAGGATGAGATTGGTACTCCTTTCTGTGTTACCTATGACTTTGACTCTGAGACAGACGGCGCAGTAACTGTTCGTGACCGCGATACCATGGAGCAGGTTCGCGTTCCGATTGCAGAGCTGAAGAATTACTTTGAGGATAAGTTCCGTTTTTAAGATGAAATTGAACAGTTACGAATATGTAAATATAAAGAACCGCTGCGGCATAGATGTGAGAGATCTGTGCTGCAGCGGTTTCGGTATTTTAAAGCAGCTCCCGAACCTGCTCGATAACGCGGTGAATGATTTCGTTCATAGACAGATTTTCGCAGCCGGCCACGTGGTGATTGCACCGGTTTACCGGCATGAGAATCTGACTGGCCTGACTGCGCCCTATAGCTGTCGCCATGGCAGGGGTTACCTCTCCGAAAAGTGAATCTGCAATTACAATTCCAATAGGCCCAATAATAATATCAGAATCCCGTGCTGCTACAAGCACGGGGTTTTCTCCTGTTGCGCCATAATCAGCTCCCGCCTTCAGCATGGATGCTGTGGCTATGCTGTTGGTGCCGATGGCAAGCAGCTCCTGTTCTGGAAATTCCCGTTTGAGATGTTCGATCAGGGCTTTTCCCATGCGTCCACCTTGTCCGTCAATAATAGTAATTTTTTTCATGATTCGCTGTCCTTTATGCTGTAATTTTTGGTAACCGTTCAGTCCAGCGAAGCTTCAGATAGGAACATGCATGGCTGAACGGTTACGAATTTCCAACAATTGTATCATATAAACAGAAGTTTTGCTATAATGAGATTAGGTTATACAACTAGGAGGAGATTTCCATGCTTACATCTCTTGCACTTATTTTTCTTACCGGTCTTCTGATGGCGGCCCTGTGTCAGCAGATCCGGCTTCCCAGAATCATTGGCATGCTGGCTACGGGAATTGTTCTGGGGCCCTTTGTCCTGAATCTTCTGGATTCGCTGATTCTTTCTATTTCTGCGGATCTGCGGAAAATGGCTTTGATTATTATTCTTTTAAAGGCAGGTCTTTCCCTGAATCTGTCAGACTTAAAAAAAGTAGGACGTCCGGCGGTAATGATGGCTTTTGTGCCGGCAAGCTTTGAAATTCTGGCCTTTGTCCTGTTTGCTCCGGCGCTTCTTCCAGTAAATCGGATGGAGGCGGCGGTGATGGGGGCTGTGCTTGCAGCCGTTTCTCCGGCTGTGGTGGTGCCCCGAATGGTTCAGCTGATGGAGTCAAAGTACGGAACAGAAAAAAGCATTCCCCAGATGATTCTGGCGGGCGCATCCTGCGATGATATTTTTGTGATTGTCGTATTTACTACCTTTGTCAGTATGGCTCAGGGCGGACAGGCCAGAGTAACCGATTTTTTAAATATTCCAGTATCTATTCTTCTGGGAATTCTCCTGGGAGCCGCAGCAGGATGGCTGCTGGCTCTGTTTTTTGAAACAGCTTATGCCAGAAAGCACTATGTGCGCAACAGCATGAAGGTGATTATTGTGCTGGGAACTTCTTTTCTTCTGGTGGCGGCAGAGGAGTGGTTGAAGGGAATTATCTCTGTTTCCGGACTTCTGGCAGTGACCAGCATGGCCTGTGTTTTGAAAATGAAAAGCACGGCCTTTGTGTCGAAGCGCCTGTCGGAGAAATTCGGAAAGCTGTGGTTGGCGGCAGAGGTACTGCTTTTTGTCCTGGTTGGAGCTGCAGTCGATATCCGTTATACGCTGGAGGCGGGACTGGCAGCAGGGCTTATGATTGCGCTGGCCCTGGTATTCCGCAGTGTGGGTGTGGCTCTCTGCATGGCTGGTACAAGTCTGAACCAAAAAGAGCGATTGTTTTGCGTCATTGCCTATTTGCCTAAGGCTACGGTTCAGGCGGCTATTGGATCAGTGCCTATGTCGCTGGGACTTCCCTGCGGAAAAATCGTTCTGTCGGTTGCTGTGCTGGCAATTTTGATTACGGCTCCTCTGGGAGCGCTGGGAATGGACGGAACCTATCGGCTTCTTTTAAAAAAGGAATAATCATTTTCAAATAATAATTTTGGGTTTTCGTTTTCCATGGAAAGAATATAAGGTATAATAGAAGTATCCGAGGCGTTATTTTTCCACGGGAATATTCTGAGGGAAAGTATAGAAGTATTTCACTGTGCTGAAATACAGCGCTGTAATACAGACAGAGAAATATCGACAGAAGTAAAATATTCCCGGTTTTTGGGAAGAAGGAAAAATTCCTGCCCCTTTGAGTTACAAAACATGACAGAACAAAATTTGATAAAACAAAAGGAGGAAATTCAAATGGCAAAAGTGTATGCAATGATTGCGGACGGAACAGAAGAAGTGGAGTGTCTGGCAGTGGTGGACTTGCTGCGCCGCAGCAAGATTGACACAGTTTTAGTGGCGGCAAAGGAAGATAGAGAGGTTGTCACTTCTCACGGAATTCGAATTCAGGCGGATGCAGCCGTAGGTGAGGTGGACTTTTCAGATGCAGATGTGATTTTCCTGCCGGGAGGAATGCCAGGCTCCGTTCATCTTTCCCAGTGTGAACCCTTGATTCAGGCATTGAAGGCTCAGAATCAGGCAGGAAAACGGATTGCAGCAATCTGTGCGGCTCCGGCAGTGGTTCTGGGACATCACGGCCTTCTGAGAGGAAAACGGGCCACCTGCTTCCCTGGTTTTGAGGAAGAGTTAAACGGAGCAATTGTGGTTGATCAGGGCGTGGTAACAGATGGGAATGTTACAACTGCAAAGGGACTTGGCGTTGCCCTGGATCTGGGGCTGGAGCTGGTAAAGCTTTTAATAGATGAAAAAACGGCAGATGATTTGAAAAAAACGATTCAGTACGCCTAAGATGGACGTATGATCTGGCTGGAAGGAAAAGCTGAGGAAAAAGCAGAAGCGCGAGCGGTGAAGGCGCAAGGTAAATGAGGAAAGAAAAAAAGACAGGAAAGCAAAAATGGGTAACAGCAGAATGAATAAGAAAATAACTGTTCGCATATACGAATGAAAAATCTATATGCGAAAATGACAGAAATTGGAAGTGCTTACACCGAATTTTGCAGAAATTTGTACAAAATTTTCCTGTTTTTTTAAAGAAAACTTCTTTACTCAGCGGTAAAATATGGTATACTATGTACGGACTGTTTCAGGGCCTTCTTTCGGCGCCATAAAAGCGGCAGCAGCTTTACAGAAAACAGAGAAGGTAGTTTAGGACTTAAGTAAAGGGAAGCGAAAGAGGAGCAGCCGGGAACGGTAAAAACCTGTAGAGGATATCTACACGTATGAGGAGGAAAAACCAATGGCAAATAAGTGGGTTTATTTATTCACCGAGGGTGATGCCAGCATGAGAAATCTGCTTGGCGGTAAGGGAGCAAACCTGGCTGAGATGACCAACATCGGTCTTCCGGTACCCCAGGGCTTTACCATCACAACAGAAGCATGCACACAGTATTATGAAGATGGACGTGAGATCAACGAGGAGATCCAGGCCCAGATCAATGAATATATCGGCAAGATGGAAGAGATTACCGGCAAGAAGTTCGGTGATCATGAGAATCCGCTGTTAGTATCTGTTCGTTCTGGTGCAAGAGCATCCATGCCGGGTATGATGGACACCATCCTGAACCTGGGATTGAACGAAGAGGTTGTTAATGTAATCGCTGAGAAGTCCGGCAATGCACGCTGGGCATGGGACTGCTACAGAAGATTCATTCAGATGTATTCCGACGTTGTTATGGAGGTCGGCAAGAAATATTTCGAGACCCTCATCGATGAGATGAAGGAGAAAAAGGGCGTTAAGCTGGACGTTGAACTGGATGCTGACGACTTAAAAGAACTGGCAAATCAGTTTAAGGCTGAGTACAAGGATAAGATCGGCGCAGACTTCCCGGATGATCCGAAGGAGCAGCTGATGGGCGCAATCAAGGCAGTATTCCGTTCCTGGGACAACCCCCGTGCAAACGTATACCGCCGCGACAACGATATCCCGTATTCCTGGGGTACCGCTGTAAACGTACAGTCCATGGCTTTCGGTAACATGGGTGATGACTGTGGTACTGGTGTTGCATTTACCCGTGACCCGGCTACTGGTGAGAAGGGCCTGTTCGGTGAGTTCCTGACCAATGCACAGGGTGAGGACGTTGTAGCAGGTGTTCGTACTCCGATGCATATCAACGAGATGGCTGACAAGTTCCCGGAGGCATTCAAACAGTTTAACGAGGTTTGCAAGACTCTGGAGAATCACTACAGAGATATGCAGGATATGGAGTTTACCGTTGAGCACGGAAAACTGTACATGCTGCAGACCAGAAATGGTAAGAGAACCGCTCAGGCTGCATTAAAGATCGCCTGCGATCTGGTAGATGAAGGCATGAGAACTCCGGAAGAGGCAGTTGCCATGATCGACCCGCGTAACCTGGATACTCTGCTGCATCCGCAGTTTGATGCTGAGGCACTGAAGAAAGCTGAGCCGCTGGCAAAAGCTCTGGCTGCTTCTCCGGGTGCTGCATGCGGTAAGATTGTCTTCACTGCAGAAGATGCAAAAGAGTGGGCTGCAAGAGGCGAGAAAGTAGTTCTGGTTCGTCTGGAGACCTCTCCGGAAGATATTGAGGGTATGAAGGCTGCTCAGGGTATCCTGACTGTTCGTGGCGGTATGACCTCTCACGCTGCAGTAGTTGCACGTGGTATGGGTACCTGCTGCGTATCTGGCTGCTCCGATATCGCTATGGATGAAGAAAACAAGAAATTTGTTCTGGCTGGTAAGGAATTCCACGAGGGCGATGCTCTGTCCATCGATGGTTCCACCGGTAAGATTTACGATGGCATTATCCCGACTGTAGACGCTACCATTGCTGGTGAGTTTGGCAGAATTATGGGATGGGCTGATCAGTACAGAAGACTGAAAGTAAGAACCAACGCAGATACTCCGGCTGATGCAAGAAAAGCAAGAGAGCTGGGCGCTGAGGGTATTGGTCTTTGCCGTACCGAGCATATGTTCTTCGAGGGCAACAGAATCGACGCTTTCCGTGAGATGATCTGTTCTGAGACTATAGAAGAGCGTGAGGCAGCTCTGGAGAAGATTCTTCCGGAGCAGCAGGGTGATTTCGAGAAGCTGTATGAGGCTCTTGAGGGCAACCCGGTATGTATCCGTTTCCTGGATCCGCCGTTACACGAGTTCGTTCCGACCACAGAGGAAGATATTAAGAAACTGGCTGATGCACAGGGCAAGAGCGTTGAGACCATTAAGAATATCATCGCTTCTCTGCACGAGTTCAACCCGATGATGGGTCATCGTGGATGCCGTCTGGCTGTTACCTATCCGGAGATTGCAAAGATGCAGACCAAGGCTGTTATCCGCGCAGCAATCAACGTTCAGAAGGCACATCCCGACTGGACCGTAGAGCCGGAGATCATGATTCCGCTGGTTGGCGACATTAAAGAGTTAAAGTATGTAAAGAACTTTGTAGTAGAGACCGCTGACGCTGAGATCGCAGCAGCAGGTATTGAGCTGAAATATCAGGTTGGTACCATGATCGAGATCCCGAGAGCAGCTCTGACTGCAGATGATATTGCAAAAGAGGCTGAGTTCTTCTGCTTCGGTACCAACGATCTGACTCAGATGACCTATGGCTTCTCCCGCGATGATGCAGGTAAGTTCCTGAATGCTTACTACGATGCTAAGATCTTTGAGAACGATCCGTTCGCAAAGCTGGATCAGGTAGGTGTAGGCAAGCTGATGAAGATGGCTATCGAGTTAGGTAAGCCGGTACGTCCGGAACTGCATGTAGGTATCTGCGGCGAGCACGGCGGAGATCCGTCTTCCGTAGAGTTCTGCCACAAGATCGGTCTGGACTATGTTTCCTGCTCACCGTTCCGTGTTCCGATTGCAAGACTGGCAGCAGCGCAGGCTGCTATCAAGAACCCCCGCAAGTAAGAGTTCTGTCATTCACCATTGGATTTGATGAAGCGCAAACCTTCTATAAATCCCATGGATACGGCATAAAACCGTCAAAATGGCATGATTTGACCGTGGAGGTTTATATCTAATCACCAAAACCCCCGTACATTCCCAATTGGGCAATGTGCGGGGGGTTTTTGTTGTTATTTTGGGCTGTTTGTACAAATCTAAACGGGAACGCAAAAATGTATTCTGATTTCAAAAATACATTTTGTCCATGCTCGCTGCTATTTTCACAGCAGCCAATTCCGTAATTTTGGACGAATTCAGCTTTCAGTAAAGGAGGCCATTATGAGACGAGACGATCAAAGGCAAGCAGTAAAAAACATTCCCTTGGAACAACTGAAGCCATTTAAGAATCATCCCTTTCAGGTACGAGACGATGAGGAATTTCGGCGTCTTGTTGAGAGCATTGAAATTCACGGTGTAATTCATCCAGCGGTGGCTCGCCAGATTGGTGAGGATTGTTATGAACTAATTTCTGGTCATCGACGCAAAGCGGCTTGTGAAGTATTGGGTTACTCTGAGATGCCTGTTTTAGTCCGGTCTATGACGGATGATGAGGCAGTTGTAAACATGGTAGATGCAAACCTTCAGCGTGAAACGATTCTCCCAAGTGAAAGAGCCTTTGCATACAAAATGAAGTTGGTAGCTATGAGCCATCAGGGGCGTAAAGGATTTACTTCCGCCCAACTTGGGCGGAAGTGTGTCGGAAAAGAATCCAGAGAGTTAATTGCTGAACAAGTCGGTCAAAGTCGCAACCAAATTTCTCGCTATATCCGTCTTACTGAATTGATACCAGAAATCCTTGAAATGGTTGATAATCGAAAAATGGCATTGAATCCAGCAGTATCTATTTCCTACTTGGACAAGAAGCAACAGAAGCTACTATATAAGGTAATGGTAGCACTAAAAGCAACCCCATCTATTTCTCAGGCAAAAGCCATCCGAGAAAAGGCCAGTGAATCAGACTTTACAGAAGATTACTTGGTTTGTATCTTATCGGAAAAGAAACCAAACCAGAGAGAGCCGATGATTGTTGAAGAAGAAGAAATCAAGCAGTATTTCCCCTCGCATTACAATAGTGAACAGATGCACAACACGATTTTACTGTTGATTAGAAATTGGAGTAAAAAGCGTGGCTACACACAATAAAAGGTCATTATACCTTGTCACAACAGGGAGCAGAAAAATTTTCTGCTCCTTTTTTTATTTTTTGCGCAACAAACGGCCTCTGCCGTGGCCTACAAGTGAGAGTTACATCTCGTGGACCTTGAAAATTCAGAAGAACATCAGGTACAACCGTCCCTCGGAGAGCCACTCCGGTGATACGCCATGACGCCTACGGGTCGAGCGACTTCCCTATCGCCGGTAAAGAGCTTGATAACTTGAGGCCACGATCCAGGGACAGGGGGAAAACTTACACTCAGCCACAGTCCGAGCGTTAAAAGCGTCGCAGGCAATGGGAGTGTCCGGTACAGAACCGTGATAAATGAATCCTAAATCAAAAGGATGCCGAAATGTTCTTGATTTTAAGAAAACCCAAGGGGGTAGTTTACCCTCTTTACATTCCATCTTCTGTTCAAGACACAGGAGGAAACTGAAATGAACACACAAATTATCGCCATCGCCAACCAGAAAGGCGGCGTTGGCAAGACAACCACCTGCGCAAATCTGGGTATCGGGCTGGCGCAGACGGGGAAGAAAGTTCTGCTGATCGACGGAGACCCGCAGGGCAGCCTGACCATCAGCCTGGGCCATCCCCAGCCGGACAAGCTGCCCTTTACTCTGTCCGACGCGATGGGCCGTATCCTGATGGACGAGCCGATGCGCCCCGACGAGGGCATCCTGCACCACCCGGAAGGCGTTGACCTGATGCCTGCCGACATCCAGCTCTCCGGCATGGAGGTCTCCCTGGTGAACGCCATGAGCCGTGAGACCATCTTGCGGCAATACCTGGACACGCTCAAGGGACAGTATTCCCATATCCTGATTGACTGTCAGCCCTCCCTGGGGATGCTTACGGTCAATGCGTTGGCGGCTGCCAACAGGGTCATAATCCCCGTCCAGGCGGAGTATCTGCCCGCCAAGGGCCTGGAACAGCTGCTCCAGACGGTCAATAAGGTGAAACGGCAGATCAACCCCAAGCTCCAGATCGACGGTATCCTGCTGACGATGGTGGACAACCGCACCAACTTTGCCAAGGAGATTGCGGCTCTGCTGCGAGAAACCTACGGCAGCAAAATCAAAGTGTTCGGAACTGAGATTCCCCATTCTGTCCGAGCAAAGGAAATCAGTGCCGAGGGCAAGAGTATTTTTGCCCATGACCCCAAGGGCAAAGTGGCCGAGGGTTACAAGAATCTGACCCAGGAGGTGATGAAACTTGAAAAGCAGCGCGAAAAAAATAGAGCTGGCCTCAGTAGATGACCTGTTTTCTACTGAAGAAAGTCGGCAAGACGAGCAACTGGAAAAAATCCAGGAAATTCCCCTATCTGAACTGCATCCGTTCAAGGATCACCCCTTCAAGGTCAAGGATGATGATGCAATGATAGAAACCGCAGACAGCATCAAAAAGTATGGCGTGTTGGTTCCTGCGATTGCCAGACCTCTGCCTGATGGCAGTTATGAGCTGGTAGCCGGACACAGACGCCGCAGAGCCAGCGAGTTGGCCGGAAAAGAAACCATGCCTGTCATTGTGCGCGACTTGGATGACGATGCTGCCACAATTATTATGGTTGACAGCAATTTGCAGCGAGAAAATCTGCTCCCCAGTGAAAGGGCCTTTGCCTACAAAATGAAGCTGGAAGCCATTAAACATCAGGGAGCAAGAACAGACCTGACTTCTGTTCAAGTTGAACAGAAGTTGAGCGCCAGAGACCAGGTGGCAAAAGAAGCCGGTGAACGAAGCGGTATCCAGGTAATGCGATATGTTCGTTTGACTGAGCTGATTCCAGAGCTTTTGGATATGGTGGATGAAAAGAAAATCGCATTTAATCCAGCCTATGAACTCTCTTTTTTGAAACCGGACGAACAGCAAATGCTGGTGGAAACAATGGACTATGAGCAGGCTACCCCTTCTCTCTCTCAGGCTCAGCGAATGAAAAAGTTCAGCCAGGATGGGAAATTGTCAGAAGATGTGATGCTTGCCATCATGTCAGAGGAAAAAAAGGGTGATCTGGATAAAGTGACCTTGAGCAGCGATACCTTGCGAAAGTATTTCCCCAAAAGCTATACACCGGCCAAAATGCAGGAAACCATTATTAAACTGCTAGAACAATGGCAGAAAAAACGCCAACGAGATCAGGAACGATGAAGGGAGAGCCTATGAAAGATATTGCAGCAAGGGAGCTGAAAGGCCACAACATTCTTGCAGTGGAGCGATTTTGGGACAGCACTTGCTGGATGATTGAGTTTACTGTCTTGCGCCCTACTGCTTATGGAGAACCCGGTGACGAAATGAGGCTTTTTCTCACAGAGGACGGGTATCAGTCAGCTCTGCAAAGCCAGCAGCGTCGAGAAATCAAAATTAAGAGATATGCTCATGTTATTGAGGGGCATATTCTCGACTTCAAGCCTAAAAAACACCGTCGTTCATAACCGATACAACGAAAGGAAAGGAATGAATATGTGTACTGTAAGAGAAATCCGAGAAGCTATTCAAGAAGATTGCCGCTCACAGCGTGATATGGAATCCACCGAGATTGACCGTGTTTTTCAAACCTTACCATTTTCTCAGGAAAGGGATCTGTTTGATAAACCACCAATGCCAAAACGCCCCTACCGACGCAAGAAAAAAGATACAGACAGACCCTAACCGCTGCCACAATTCTCTTATGAATTGCGGCTTTTTTCATACCTGAGAAATGAAAGGAGTGAAGTAAATGGCTGTTTTTCGTGTAGAACGCACTGGCGATTACACGGTTATGAGCAATTTCCATCTAAAGGATAAACGGCTTTCTTTGAAGGCAAAGGGTCTCTTGTCGCAGATGTTATCTCTGCCAGATGACTGGGATTATACGCTGTCAGGACTCAGCTATATCAATCGAGAAAGCAAAGATGCAATCCGCTCTGCTGTCAATGAGCTTGAAACAGCCGGATACATTCGGCGCAGACAGACAACTGATGCTTCTGGTAAATTCGCAGCCAATGAGTATACCATTTTTGAGCGTCCCATCGAGGGAGAACCGATGTTGGATAAGCCGTCGTCGGAAAACCCGATAACGGTAAACCCGTCAGCGGTAAATCCGTTACCGGAAAATCCAACACAATTAAATACTAAGAAATCAAATACCCAAAAACAAAATACTCATGGATCAAATACCGATTCCATCCCCTTCCGGGAAACAGCGGCGGCAATACCGCCGGAACGGAAAGGAAGGGATGCGATGTCTGTCACAGAGATAGAAAATTATCGGGAATTGATTTTGGAGAATATCGAGTATGACTGTCTGAAGCAGCGTTATCCTCTCTACCTGGATGACCTGAATGAGATTGTAGAGCTGTTGGTAGAAACGGTCTGTGCCAAACGAAAGACCACCCGGATCTCTGGTGCGGACTTTCCTCACGAGATTGTACGCTCCCGCTTTTTGAAGCTGGACAGCTCTCACATCGAGTTTGTCATGGACTGTCTGCAAAAGAACACCACTCAGGTACGCAACATCAAGCAGTACCTGCTCGCGGTGCTGTTCAATGCGCCTACCACCATGAACAATCACTTCACTTCATTGGTCAACCACGATATGCACGCAGGCGGCTGGTAATCGGCCGCTTTTGTATTACACCAAAGGAGGCACAGCATGAATCAGATTGAGGTTTTCAATAGTCCAGAGTTTGGAAGCATTCGAGTAATCGAGGAAAATGGGAAATACCTGTTTTGCGGCGCTGATGTTGCAAAATCTCTGGGATACAAAGATACAGTAAATGCCCTAAAGACACATTGCAGAGAAGATGGGGTGGCGTTTTACCACCTCACCGATAATTTGGGGCGTAAACAGAAAGCTAAATTCATCAGCGAAGGAAACCTGTATCGCTTGATTGTCCACAGCAAATTGCCATCGGCAGAACGATTTGAAAAATGGGTCTTTGACGAGGTTCTTCCTACCATTCGCAAGTATGGGTCCTATCTCACAAAAGAAAAGCTATGGGAAGTAGCCACTTCACCGGAGGCACTGCTCAAGCTCTGCTCAGATCTCCTGGCTGAACGAGAGGAGAATGTATCTCTGCGCATAGCAAACGCACAGCTGGAGGGTAAAGCCGCTTTCTATGACCTGTTTATTGATTTGGAGCATAGCACCAATCTCAGAACTACTGCCAAAGAGCTTGCTGTCCCGGAACGCCGCTTTGTCCGATTTCTTCTGGAAAAGCGTTTTGTGTACCGCACTGCGTCCGGCAATGTACTGCCCTATGCAAAGCCAGCCAATGAAGGGCTGTTTTGTGTAAAGGACTACTGCAATCACGGTCATACCGGTTCTTATACGCTGATAACTCCGCAAGGCAAGCTGTATTTTGCCCAGCTTCGGGAGATGATCTTGCTGGTCTCATAAGAACGGAAGGGAAGTGGGTTTTATGCAGGAAGGCAAAACAATCGGTCAGCTGATGGAAGAAATGCGCCAGAAGGCCGGGGCGCAGAACTACCACGGCCATGACTACATGGATCTTCAGCGATTTGCGGAGAATACCCGGCACATGGTTATTTTTGATGTGCTGACCGATGACTCCCCGGTGGGCTGAAAAGGAGAACGGACCCGCCTGTTTTTGTCAGATATAGGCTATGAAAAAGCGCTGGACAGTCAGGCAAAGGGGCAGATCAAAATTCTCAGCCATGCAAAGGTCAGAAATGGAGATTTGTTTTATGACCACAAAGAACAGATACGATAGGAGGTATCCGATATGAATGAGGAAAAGAAAGTACCCTTCAAGTGGGAATATGGGGAAGAAACCATATCGCTGCAACTTGGGATGTATGCGAATAATCAGCGGCTTTATATCGGCATGATTACCCATACAGAAGATGGGGCGGAACCGTTTGCAGATATGACGGTGAACCTTCCGGGGTATTCCTTGGACCCCGGAGAGGCGTTTATTTCCGGTGACATCAGCAAGGACCTGCAGCGATTCATCAAAGAGAACAAATTGGGGAAGGTGCTTCCCTACCAGGTGCAGTCCGGTTATGGAAAATATTCTGCCGTTGCCTTTGATCTGGAGAAGTTGAAGGCATTTGACCCCAAAGGTGTGGCAGAGTTTCGGAAAGAGTGGAATCTGCCGGATAAGAAGCCGGTAAAGAAAAAGAGCCGAGGGATGGAGCGATAAAGAAATATCTTCTCCGGCGGCTGGTGGTTCCGCCTTAGAAAGAAATGCACCACCCCTGCACACTCTGTGGAAAGGAGGCGATGAAAATGCAGGAAGAAGTGGAAAACAGGACTTTAACGCTGGTTGTCAGTGGAACAAAGTTCACCGGTCGGCTGCTTAAAGCTGCCATCAGCAAGTACATGGCCCACTGTAAGGAAAAGAAGCTGCAAAAGCAGAGAAGCCGTGACGCTCCTGTGACCCCCCACGGCAAACAGACCGTCAAGCAGCTCATTGGTCAGAATCAGGGGATCTCCAATATTGAGATCACAGACCCTTCCATCAAGGAATTTGAGAAGATCGCCCGGAAATATGGTGTGGACTATGCGGTGAAGAAAGACCGCAGCAGCTCCCCACCCAAGTACCTGATCTTTTTCAAGGGCCGTGACGCCGATGCGCTGACCGCTGCATTTACCGAGTACACCAGCAAAAAGGTCAAGAAGGCCGAGAAAACGGAACGCCCGTCTGTGCTGGCAAAACTCAGTCAGTTCAAAGAGATGGTCAAAAATGCCGTGGTGGACCGCACCAAGCGAAAGGAGCTGGAACGATGAAAAAGCAGTTTGACATCAAAAAGCTCGTTTTGCTGAACCTGCCCTATCTCCTGATGGGGCTGTTTGCTACCAACTTCGGGGAGGCATGGCGACTGGCTCAGGGGGCAAATGCTTCAGAGAAATTCCTTTCCCTGTTTGCTGTCCTGCCTGGGGCGCTGCAAAGTTTCTGGCCCAGCCTGCACCCGTTGGATCTGCTGGTGGGGCTGTGCTGCGGTGCTGGCCTGCGTCTGGCGGTGTATCTCAAAAGTAAAAACGCCAAGAAGTACCGTCACGGCATGGAGTATGGCTCTGCCCGTTGGGGAACCCGTGAGGATATTGCTCCCTACATCGACCCGGTGTTCCAGAACAATGTCATTCTCACAAAAACCGAAAGCCTGACCATGAACAGCCGCCCCAAGGACCCAAAGACCGCCAGAAACAAAAATGTACTGGTGATCGGCGGCTCCGGTTCCGGTAAGACCCGCTTCTGGCTCAAACCGAATTTGATGCAGATGCACTCGTCCTATGTAGTCACCGATCCGAAGGGAACCATTTTGGTGGAGTGCGGAAAAATGCTCCAAAGGGGCGCACCCAAGCTGGGGAAAGACGGAAAGCCCATGAAGGATAAGCACGGTAAGGTCATTTATGAGCCGTACCGCATCAAGGTCCTAAATACCATCAACTTTCGAAAATCAATGCACTATAACCCTTTCGCCTATATCCATAGCGAAAAGGACATCTTGAAGCTGGTCACGACGCTGATCGCCAATACCAAAGGCGAAGGCAAGGCCGGAGACGATTTTTGGGTAAAAGCAGAAACCTTGCTGTACTGCGCACTCATTGGCTATATCCACTATGAGGCCCCGGTAGAGGAGCAGAATTTCTCTACCCTCATCGAGTTCATCAACGCCATGGAAGTCCGTGAGGATGACGAGGAGTTCAAAAACCCCGTAGACCTGATGTTTGATGCACTGGAAGCCGAGAAGCCCAACCACTTCGCCGTCCGTCAGTACAAGAAGTACAAGCTGGCTGCCGGTGATATATGCTCTAAGTGACTTCTTAATCATGATTTTGTCATGGTTAGTGAAGCAATCACTTAGAGCATTTTGTTTCAGGAGGTACAGCCATGAGAAATGAAAAAATTACCCCACTGTACGAGCGCCTGAGCCGGGACGATGAGTTACAGGGCGAGAGCAACTCCATATCCAACCAAAAACAGATGTTGGAGGATTTTGCTCGCCGGAATGGGCTGCCAAACCCTACGCATTTTACAGATGACGGTATCTCAGGCACCCGGTTTGACCGCCCCGGATTTTTGGCGATGATGGAGGAAGTGGAGGCAGGGCGTGTAGAGGCAATCGTCATCAAGGACATGAGCCGGTTAGGGCGCGACTATCTGAAGGTCGGTCAGGTTATGGAGGTTTTGCGGCAGCGTGGTGTTCGTCTGATTGCCATTAACGATGGTGTGGACAGTCTGAAAGGCGATGACGATTTTACCCCGTTCCGCAACATCATGAATGAATTTTACGCCCGTGATACCAGCCGGAAAATCCGTTCTGTGTTTAAGTCAAAAGGTATGAGCGGCAAGCACCTGACAGGCACCGTGATTTACGGCTACTTATGGGACGAAAAACGGGAGCATTGGCTGGTAGATGAGGAAGCTGCCGAAGTGGTACGCCGTATCTTTTCCCTCACGCTGGAGGGATATGGGCCTTATCAGATCGCTTGCAAGTTGTCCGCAGACCGGATTGAAATTCCCGTCGTACACCTTGCCCGCTTCAATGAGGGTGTGAACCGTTCAAAGCCGGTCAAAGACCCGTATGGATGGGGATCATCTACCATCGTGAATATTTTGAAAAAACGAGAGTATTTGGGGCACACCATCAATTTCAAGACCCGCAAGCACTTTAAGGACAAGAAAAGCCACTATGTTTCTGAGGACGAGTGGACGATCTTTGAGAATACCCATGAAGCCATTATCGACCAGCAGACCTTTGATCTGGTGCAGAAAATCCGTAGCAATGTACGGCGTTATCCAAACGGCTGGGGCGAAGCGGCTCCCCTCACAGGCTTGCTCTATTGTGCCGATTGTGGCAGCAAGATGTATGTCCACCGCACCAACAATGGCAAGCGGGTTTCTCAATATACCTGTTCCAATTATACCAAAGTTCCGTGTGGGACACTATGCCCTACACAACACCGTATCAATGAGAGTGCTGTCCTGACATTGGTTTCCGACACGCTCCGGGCTATCGCTGAATATTCGAGAAATGACCGGACGGAATTTATTCACACTGTTCAGGAGACGCAGGTTGCTCAACAGAGTGCCGATATATCGAAAAAGCGCAGGCGTTTGGCTGCTGCCCAAAAGAGAGCCGGAGAACTGGAAAAACTGATTTGCAAAATCTATGAGGACAATGCCCTCGGCAAGCTGCCGGATGCACGATATAGGGCGCTTGATGCACAGTATGCCAAAGAGCAGGACGCACTTGAGATTGAAATTGCGGAGCTGGAAAAGGCTGTTACCGGCTATGAGCAGAGCCAGAAATCCGCAGAGAAATTTATAGCCCTAATTGATAAGTACGAGAATTTTGACACTCTGACAAACACCATGCTCAACGAGTTTGTAGAGAAAATCCTTGTCCACGAACGCGCCCGAAAAGGCAGTCAGGACACCACGCAGGAAATTGAAATCTACTTCAATTTTTTAGGACGCTATATCCCACCATCCTTACAGCCGGTTCCTTTAACCCCGGAGGAACAGGAAGAACTGCGGAAAAAAGAAGAACGCAAGGACAGGCTTCATCAGAATTATTTGAAGCGGAAAGCCAGCGGCGCACAGAAACAGTATGAGGACAAAATCAAGGCGAAGAAAAAAGCGGAAATGGACGCTAAGAAAGCCCTGATCCGGGCTGAGGATATGAAAAAAGGTGTTTTTTCTACTATCGGTCAGCTACCAAAAGAAGAACCGCGCAAAGGCAGCATAGCAGCCAGCGCAGCAGTCTAATCATCACGAAGCAAAGGAGAATGAAAATGAGTAAATTGACTTACATTCGTTGTGGAGATTATGATATACCCAACCTAAAACTTTCTGAACAGCCGGAAACTTCTATCGGCAAGTACGGAAGGATGAGAAAATCCTACCTAAAGAAACATCGCCCCATTCTCTACAACCAACTGCTGATGAGCGAGAAGCTGTATCCACACCTGTTAGAGATTGACCGGACAGCGCAGGAGCGCGTGGACACCATGTTGCCTCACATGATGGAGACTGCGGGTGTCACGGAAGAACTGAAAGCCTGTGACCCTATGCGTTGGGTGGGGCTGATGAACACATTAACGGCACAGATTGAGGAAATTTTAATCAGGGAACTGATTTGCAGCTGAATGGGAGGTGCGGGAAATGCTGACCTTTGAAAAGATTTTGAAAGTGTTTCAGGCATATCTGGATGATGATCCACTGTATGAGGTAGTTCAGACCAGCCACGGTTATACATTGATGGCATGGGAACCCCACCGGAATGACTGGTACAGCGCTGAAATACAGAAAACCCCGGAGGATTTACGGAACGCTTTGTTGGGTACATACGCCAACTTTCTGGAAGATAAGATTACTGGAAATGACCGTGACCTGACTGCGACAGAAACCGGAGAAATCCAGCAGAGGTGCCGGGAACTTTTGGAAAAGTGCCGGGAAACTTGATATAGAAACGCCAGAAGGAGGCCGCGATTATGCGTCCTCCTTCTGGTTCGCAGTCTGTTCCATTTTGAGCGCCCCGTCTATGGCACCTTCGATAATCGGCAGGTATTGTTCAGGACAGAGCTTCAGCTTGTGGCTGACCCGCTGCCGCTGTGCGCTTTCTTCCCGCATGATCTCCGGGTTAAAATATCGCTCTACGGGAAGTCCGCAGACCTTAATCAACTGGATCATCACAGGCAGGCTCGGAATCGCACCTTGATTCTCAATGTTGGCAAGATACCGCCATTCAATCCCAACCATTTCTGCCAATGTTTTTCGTGCCAGACGCTTTGCCTCTCGTGCGGCTTTGACATCTGCGCCGAAGGTTTCAAATCCGGGACAATCTTCAACTTTCGCCATATAGCATCACCCAGTTACATTGTATAATTCATACTCTGCCCGGGGAATGTTTCTATATGCAGGTTAGTTGAAGTTTATAATTCATCACTGATATTTGTTTTCCACGGTGGCTGGGCAGATAGATCTTTTATATCTCATACTAGGTCGTATCTGAAAACTCAAAGTTTCACAAAAATGTGATATAATCATTGCAAAGGAGCTGAGATACATGGCAAGATGATATGAAGTAAGTGACGACGAGTGGAGCCGAATTGAGTATCTGTTTCCCTCAGCTAAAACTGGCAGACCAGCCAAATGAGATAATAAAATCATGTTCAATGCCATTCTTTGGCTTGCTCGCAGTGGTTCAGATTGGGAGGATATGCCCAATCGTTATCCGCCGCACCAAAGCGTTTACAGTCGCTTCTGCAAATGGCGTGATGACGGAACTCTGGGGGCTGTATTCCATATGCTGAATGCAGATCTTGAGACACTGAGTATATACAGTACTTGTAGATATAGGTGGAAATAATGTAACTACCGAATCAATCACTTGAGTTTCGCAAGAATCCAAGTGATTAATCCAGTACATAGGTTACTTACAAAATTACAATTATGATGAAAACGGGAATAAGCATCCAGATAAGTAAAAACCAGGGAAATTTCTGCCCTATGAACCAGCCAATCAAGATATCAATCAGTACCATCGGGATTAGAATCAGGCAGCCAGGGAGCAACAAAGTCTCCCAGTGATACCAATGAAAAAATCTTCCATAAAATACAGCAGCCAGAAGGAATACAGCAGCGATCAGAAGGAGTGAGCCTATAAAGGCTGCACTGCATCGAATAGCTGCGTAAACCAGTGGATTTACGGGTGTAGCATGGGTGATTACGGCTGTTTTCTGTTCCGATTTTGAAAAGAAAAATGACAGAAAGAACAGGGAGCCAATCCATAAAAGGGGAAGGAGCCGAAGAAGATAGTCACAAAAACTTTGCACAGAAAAGGGAGCCGTCTGTTCGATTCCTAAAAGTGTTACCTGATTTAAGATCTGCCATCCGGTAAATAGAATAACGGTCAGGATACCAACAAAAAATTGATTCCAAAGAAGTCTTTTTAATTCGTAAAAAAAGATTCTAGTCAAGGTTTAAATCCTCCTCTGTTAGCTTACAGGCATCTAAGAATTCCTGTTCGGTCAAGTAGGGGTACATAGGATCAACGTCCCGGTTAAAAAGCTGGTACAGGATCAGATCCATTGGCTCTTCGCCGCCAAGGAGTTCTTCTGCTTTCAAAATTTTTAGAGGCATTTCATTGTAGTACCGCATGTTAGAGAGTTGGTTGGAAATGTCCAAACGTTTTTCTTCGGGTAATGCCTCCAGGTATTGTGGATTGCGGATGTAAAAGTTATTGTAATAGTCATCGACTGCTGTTTGCCACTGGTCAATGTAATGTTCTTTGGCATAAGCTTCTCCGTAAAGCTCTTTGATGATTCGGTATGTGGTATAAACAGTTAGTCCTTCTGCAGACCAGGCACTGTCTGGCTGGGAAACATCGAACATGGTTCCAAGTCCCCACCACTGATGAACCATTTCGTGTATCATGACTTCTCCGGGAATTCCGCCTTTTTCAGAGTTGTGCAGATTTTGTGTCGTGAAATCCTGTTCATCTACCAAGCTGGCGCCGGAAACTGCATAGCCTCCTCCAGCTACTCGCCCTTGAATCAGCTTCAAAGAATCGAGGGAAGAAAAGGAAGGTATTCCGTAATGGGAAGAGCAGTATTCCATGACAGTCTGGATAGCTTCGACGGCATTGGCTTCTTTCATGATTGGATGGTGTTTACGACCATAATAGAACTGAATGGATGTACCAGCGGCATTAATATCTTGGCGAACATAGTCTCCCGCATAGAGAATTCCACCAGTTCCCGTATCTTCAATTCTCCATGTAATGGTTCCGTTATCATGCTCTATTTCTTTTTTTGCCTCAGCAATCCCAAAGGGAATGACTGTCATGGTATCTGGGAGCGTAATATCTGTGATGGAAGAGAACATACCATCAGCAGTCCCCACATTCATGATCATGGGAGCCAGGGTCTGATTTTCCAGGCATAAATACTTTGAGCTGATTTCCGGTTTTCCCTGCATGGTTTCCATAAGGTTCCAGTCTTGCGGGAATCCTTGGTAATCAAAACAAAGATCGATGGATTCAAGATCAGGGATCGTGATATTTAAAAGTGCCATATTGGATTCCTGGTAATCGTCAATTTCGAAGGGGACAGACTGACCATTGGCCTGGACAGAATTTATCTCATAACCGGGATTGATTGCAAATGCCACCTCTTGCGCTGTTCCTGTCATATTTTCAATTTGAAAGGATGTAGTGCCGGATACAGTTCCCCTGGAAAGATTGGGATGGACATCTGTGACTTGTTTTCCGCAGAATACACCATCTAGGTAAGGAATTTCGTAAAGGGCTGTGGCAGACAAATCTGGATTGCTGTGATCCAGAAATGGCTGGGACTTGTATAAAAAGCCGCAAAAAGCAAAAAGGCAGACAGTAATCATAGGACGCCAGAAGTGGCGACTGCTGTATTGCATGGATCCCACAGGTCCTTTTCCATATTGCCGGATACACAGATAGGACAAGAGCCAGATTGCTGTTGCACCTATGATCCAGGTAAAACGCATATAAGCTACCGAACGGAAGATACGGAAGTTTGTAAAATCATCCGAGATTGCCCATACACAGGGGTTTAACCAGCAAAGCTGCCAATTATCTTTCCAAATGGTCAGGCTTAGTCCGGCTAGGGCTGCCAGTATGACAATAGACAGATCCATACGGCGAGTAAACTGATATGCGGCAGAGGATAAAAGGATGGAAATGGGCATTGCCATTCCCATAAATAAAAAATAGCACAGGAAATAGGTCAAGCCATCAAAAATGCTTCCGGAAGCCATCATGGTAAATGGCATCCAGACAGCTACAGTGATACTCCATGTTAAACCAGCAGTACCTATAAGAGACAACAAACGGATACAGGAGGCGGTTAGAGGAGAGACAACCGAATAGAGGAGAGCCTCCATCTGCCCGCGTTTTACCCGATCCCATTCCCAGACAGTCAGGAATGCAAATAGAAGGCTAGAAAAGATTCCAGCTGCCAGAGAGGGATTGGCCAGATAGGTTCCTAAAGTGGTAGCTTCCACTGGTTGATATAGAAACAGACCCATGATAGGGGAAAGGATAGTAAGTCCCATTATCAGCCAAGTGATAGGTGAGCGCAAAAGACGCCGGAACTCTAACCAGAATAAAGAAAAGATTCTCATTGCAGTTCCTCCTTGGAGATCAGATAAAGATAGGCATCTTCTAAGGTTGGCTCTTCTGCGTGAGCGTAAGAGGGAAGGGTTTCCCATACGCCTTTGCAGCGTATTCCGAAAGCAGTATTAACGCGGCTTGTAATGTGAAGCCCCTGCTCATGAGACATATCCTGTTCAAAAAAGGTGCCTACATGTCCAACAGCAAGCCGGATCAGGTCAGATGGTGATCCAGTAAAGAGGATGGAGCCGTGGTGGATAACAATCAGCTGGTCACAGACAGACTGTACATCCTCAATGATATGGGTGCTTAAAAGTACCAGACGTTCCTGAGCAGCTTGGGAAAATAAATTGCGAAAATGGATCCTTTCTTCGGGGTCTAATCCTACCGTTGGCTCATCAAAAATCAAGAGTTTTGGATTACCTAAAAATGCCTGAGCGATTCCAACACGCTGACGTTGACCGCCGGACAGCGTTCGAATCCGGGCATTGGATTTTTCTGTAAGGTTGACTTCCTGGATCACTTTAGCCAAAATGGTTTTTGTGTTGGATAATCCCTTTAAAGCAGCCATATAGTCCAAGAACTGATAAACAGTCAGCTCTTCATAAAGCCCAAATGTCTGGGGAAGGTATCCCAAATGACTCTTTAGCAGGCGTTCCTGTTTCAAAAGTGGCTGTCCATCTACAAGGATACTTCCGTTTGAAGGAACCAGGGCAGCTGTCAAAAGCTTCATTAGTGTGGATTTTCCAGCACCGTTTGGTCCCAAAAGCCCGATCATGCTGGGAGCTTTTAGTTCCAGATTCAAATTTGAAAGAGCTTGTTTCCCATTGGGATAGGTCATACTTAAATCCTGAATGCGAATGTCCATGTTGTTATATCCTTTCGTTTTTAGATTCCTGCATTTTTAGGTTGGACAGCTTTTGTTCCACCCTGCATTTCACATCATCACTCAGTGGGATGGAATCGGCGGCAGCCTTTAACTGTTCTGCAATATAATCATCCAATGGATCCTGACCGGGAATATAGTTGGATGGAATGGTATTTGGGTTTTCTTTTGTCATAAGCGGCCTCTCTTTCTGTTGGTATTTTATATCAGAGTTCCATGATCCAGTTTCAAAATGTGATCAGCTGCTTGAGCGACTTCCCTGCTGTGGGTAACAACGATGACACATTTACCAAGCTCATGGGCTGTTTGTTTTAGGAGTTCAATAATCTCTCCCGTTGTGGTTTCATCCAGGTTCCCAGTTGGTTCATCAGCAAGAAGAACCTTTGCTTCACTGGCCAGAGCACGGGCAATCGCCACTCTTTGCTGCTGACCACCGGATAACTGGAGGACATTCCGGTTCCAGGCATCCTGTGGGATATTTACTTTGGTGAGAAGTTCTCTGGGATCTTTGGTTCCGCCCAGCTTTACGTTTTCCTGGGCGGTAAGATAATCAATCAGGTTATAGTTTTGAAATACCAGAGAAATATGGTGTCTGCGATGGAAATTAAGTCCACATTTTTGAATATCCTCCCCATCGTATTGGATCACTCCTTCGCCAGGAGTGTCCAGTCCGGCAAGAAGGGAGAGAAAGGTGGTTTTTCCGGATCCGCTGGAGCCTATGATGGAATAAAATCTGCCTGCTTGAAATCCGGCGGATATTTGGTGCAGCACAGGGATGTTTTTTTGTGTTCGGTAAGTATAACTTATATGGTTTGCTTCCAAAATCATTGCAAGACCTCCTAACTCATTTCGCTCAAAATTTCTCTTGGCTTTTTGCGGAGCATCGTAATTCCTGCAAGAGAAACAGATGATAAGGTTAACAGTGTGATGCTGATGCCATCAGCACAGAACATGGATGAGGACAGAGATATCTGTACATCCGTTACTGTCAGCTCTGGGGCAACATATTCAGTCTGTATTTGATTTGCCGTTTGATCTTCTTGAAGCTGTGCCTGTTGTTCCTGTTGAACGACCAGGTATTCAGCCGCAGTTTTGGAAACCATAGGAGCAGCCAGAAAAGAAAGGCTGACGGCAATAATTCCGATGAAAAAGGCCTCCAGAATCATTTGAAAAAGGATTTCCAGCTTTGAGATTCCTAAGGACATCAGGATCCCTATTTCATGGGTTCGGCTTTTCATCCAGAAAACAAAAATAAGGGATAAAATAATGAAACTGGCACCAGCAATAATGAGTAAAAGCATTTGGCTGATATGCTCCAGGTCATTAAAATTGGATGCCATAGTATCCAGATTTCCATTGTTATCAATCAAATCATACCGTTCCCAGTTGATGTCAGTCTGTTGGATTCGTTCCTTTACTGCTTCGTATTCATCGACCTGTTCAACTTTGAAATAGGCTTTTTCAAACAGTGGGGAATCCTGTTCCGCTTTTGCCGGAAAGTCCAGATTTGTAAAAATAATATTTTCGGAGCGGTAGGTGTCGCCGGACATATAAGGAGTCATAGGTTCCCTGACCTGGTAGATACCTACAATCTCTGCATATTGGATTGGACCTTCCTGCTTAACAGGGGAAAAGCCGATCCGGTCACCGACTGTAAGATTATTTAAAAGGGCAAGTTCTTCTGATATTACACAGACATCCTGGTCTTGGGGGACAGTCATACGCCCATCTTTTATGGTTACGACTCCATTTAAGACATTAGAATCCAAATTCATCGTGCGGTTGCCTACCAGGGAAACACCTTTAGAATCATAGGTTTGATCTTTGTCCGGATCTTCAATTCGGGAAAAGCCCTCTGGCTTTACAGGAGTTGGAACCGTTGTAATATTGTAATCAGAGATTCCGGAAGCAGCAGCTATTTTTTCAATGTCTTCCCGGACGAGGGATTCAAAAGAATGATCCGTCCACACATATCCGGAGGGCTGTCCATTGCTGATGATCGTTTCTGCATGAACGCCTTGATAACTGCCGCTTTGTCCGACTCCGAACTTTTCTTCGATTGCTTCAAATGCTTCCTGAAGACGCTTGTTCCGATTTTCCGGGTTCCCTTCTAACAGGAAACCGGCCCCGATTGCCTGCCGGGTGCTGTCTTTTGCTGCAACATTAGCAGAGCGGCTTGCCATACCAGACAGAAACAGAAGACTGATCGTACCGATTACAAGAAGCAGAAGGATGCTTTTGACTGGTTTTCTGAGGCAGGATCGGATGGCTCTTTGAAATAGATTCACATTATCCCTCCATTCTGGATAAGATATCTTTTGGGTTGGTAGTTAAAACGGGAACCAGGGACAGCAGCACTGCTGTCAAAATTACCAGGCTGCCAGTTGCAAACAGAACGACAATTTCTTTCATCTGAAGGCTTGGTGTCATGACAAGTGCGAGTTCCGAGACTGAAAGGATGGCCTGCACTACATTAGCACTGAGAGTTCCAAGACAGCACGCCCCTACGGCAGCCAGGAGAAAGATCATGACAGATTCCAGAAAGGTCTGGAGAAAGATGGCTCCCTTTGACTCTCCAAGACTGATGAGTACAGCCATTTCCATCTGACGGCTTCTCATCCACATACACAGAAGCAGAGAAACAATAACGGTTCCGGACAAAAGTGTGAAGGTCATCATAAGTTTTGTAATCCGAATGATCTGTTCCAGAGGGGCTTTCATCTGCTGGTATAAGAGATCGGAGGATGTAACCTTTGCCTTTTCTCCCAACAATTCCTGCAGTTTCTCAGCCAGAGTCTCTGTCTGCTCTGGCTGATCGGTATAAACAATCAATCGGTTAAACCGATCGGCACCGAATAGGGTTATATAGGATTTGGCATCGATAAAAATCTGATTTTCGATACGGTACAGGGAATTCAGAGTATTGTCCTGTTGGTGTTCATTTCCGGAAAGAAACAGGCCACAGACGGTTGCGGAAATGGTTTTTCCATGCTCATTTTCCAGACGAATCCGATCTCCGATGGAAATACCATTGATTGTGGCAAATGTTTCATTTATGACTGCACTGGAATCAGACTGCGGATTGATCAGTTTTCCACCGGTCAGGCGATAGTTCTGTGTGGCAAAGGGACCATCTTTTTCTAAATCGTCATAAGCGGTTAAACGAATCTGTGAATTTTCCGGTTTCTGAGAATCACTGGCTGTAATGGGTAAGAAATCGGAAAGATAACCTGGGCTTTCTGCATGACGGTTCAGGAATGTGACATGAGGCAGCTGTGTTGCAGCAGAAATATCCTGACTGGAAAGCTGGTATGTATCCTGCGTGATCTCACAGACTGCTTTCGCCTTTGATTTTTCCTGCATAGACACTTTGGTTGTTTGGGCGGCATGAAGAATCATGACAGTGCCGAGGATCATACTGTTTACCAGTAAAAGGATCAGAAATAATAAAACAGTTTTTGACCGTTTGCGGAACAGGTATAAGCAGGCTCTGTGATAAAATGACATGATAGTTTCCTCCCTGCTTATTCGTAACGGATCAGGAAAATCTGCTTGGCCAGAATCGCTCCGGATTCGTCTGCTTCACCATAGACAGCGATAGATGTTTCTTTTTTGATATCTGCGGCACTTGCGGTTTCCAGTGCAAGTGCTCCGGTAGATTGGTTGATGCGGGCAAGCTGGAACGTGCAGTTTTCCAGATAGTTGACAGTAAGGAGATTTTCCGCATTTTCTGAATCAACGGCCATGATGGCAGCCCCGGCATCCGTTACTGAGAGCGGGTTAAGGGTCAGCCCCGTATCGGAAAAAGCAGTTACCTCACCAGAGGTAGTGGCAGAATCCAGTAATTCTTCTGCATTGGCAGGCACATTGTTTGGATGTGTTTCTGAGGATTCCTGTTGAGCTTGTTCTGTTTGGGGCTCAGATACAGCACCGGTCTGCTGCATTTCGGTTTCTGCCTTAACAGGCTGATTCTGAGGTTTACCCTGACACCCAGCCAATGAGAAAATACATAAGAGAGTTGCGAATCCTACTGTTATTTTTGTGTGTTTCATGTGATATCCACCTTTCTGTTATTTCTATAAGGCTTGAAATGCCCATAGATTACTAATTTGATGTTCCAGTGTTTGATAATCCCAAAGCTGATTGCTTCGCTCTTTACTGTTTGGATCCTTTATGATAAATTTTCCATCCTTGAGTCCCGTGATAACAATGAAATGCCCAGTTGTTGTAAAATCACCGGGACGCATACTGCAGATGATTGGCTGTCCAGATGACAAGGCGTTTTCCATTGCTGATTGAGAGAGAGTCAATTCTTCTCCGATAATACCGAAATGGGATGCACCATCGCTCATCAGAGACCAGCTGGTGCCCGAATCTGGGGCATAATACCCTTGCTGCGTGGCATAGCTGGCTATTGTATAGGGGGTAATGGTGTTTTTGCCGGTTAGACCAGCAATTACCATAGACAGGCAAGTAGGACCACATCCGTTTACCGCTATTACATCGTCTCCATAGAATGCGTATCCCCATCGTGGATCGTATTGCAGAAGGAGCGGATAGGTTCCAAGTTTTACATCACCGATGGTATCAGAGAAAACCTCTCCTTTTTTATTGGGATACTCCAACACAAAGTCCAACATATCCAGATTTTTGGATAACATTTCGAGGAGTTCGGAGGGGTATTCCTGAAAGTGATCGATAATGTCCTGTATTTTTGGCTCCTGTTTTTTCAATGTCTGTAGGGTCTGTAGCAGATCCGCATCCGTAGAATCTTCTGTCGGAGTATCGGATGCATTGCTATTTCCATCCGCCGCTATGACCATACAGTCAGAATCTGAACTAGGTGGTGGGGCAGATCGGTTCTTGTAAAAAAGACGGACGGCACATATGCTGATAACCGAAATAAGTGACAGACCTAATATTATGCGGTGGATGTTTCGACTATGGGATTTTCTCCGCCGTTTTCGAGGTCGTTGTTGAGAGTCCAATTGAGTTCCTCCTTTGCTGTTTTCTGCATACCATTTTATTCAAAAACTTATCTAAAACTCCTCTAAGAAAAAGAAAGATTTTGATGGATTTTTAGAGGACTTTTAGAGATTTTCTTTGTTATATTTGATATACTAAACCGTGAAAAAGAAAGGGATGATTTATCGTGAAGATACTTATATTGGAAGATGATATAGAGCTGAGTTTAGCAATGAAGCAGGAACTCCTGAAAAATGATTATATGGTGGATTGCTGCCACGATGGAGAAACAGGGCTTCTCTATGCACTAAATATAGAATTTGGATATGATCTGGCGATTGTCGACCGGATGCTGCCAGTTATTGATGGCTTGACAATTATTAAAGCCATGCGTAAAAAAGGCATTTCGATTCCGGTAATCATTATTACAGGGATGTCCTCTATTGATGATCGGATTGACGGTCTGGATGGTGGGGCAGATGACTATCTGGTTAAGCCATTCTATATCCGTGAATTATTGGCAAGAGTACGGGCTTTGACTAGAAGACCCCATGAAATGAAAGAACAGGATACTCTTACCTACCAGGATTTAAGACTGGAACATTCCAACCGGAAACTTCAGGCGAATGGAAAAGAAATCCTGTTGACAGCGAAGGAATCGGAACTTTTGTACACCTTGCTCAAATCACCAGAAACTCTTCTGACAAGAGAACAACTGGTTCTAAAAGTCTGGGGAACTGATTCGGATATTGAACCTGGAAATGTAGATAACTATATTTCCTTTCTTAGAAAACGGTTAAAGGAATTGAACAGCATATGTGAAATAAAAACCATTTATGGAAGCGGCTATCAGTTGAGGTGCGGTCTATGTTGAAGCAATTATATCGAAAACTGCATTTAGTCTTTGTTGTGACAATCATGGCGATTGTTACAGGGGTAATTGGATTTTCCTTTTCTAATCATGTAAAAGTAAGTGAGGCAGAACAAGTAACTCTTTTACAGAGAATGACCTCCTTAATCGTCAGCCAGTTGGAGAAAGAAGGAGCGGATCCTGAAGAAGTTCTTTCTGCCTATGAGAAAGATATGTCTATAACATCAAAATTGACGGATGCATATGGTGAGCTTCTCTATCAAAGTGCAGATGGTCTGGAGGATGTTGAGGGGAAGCTGAATAATGTGGGGATGCAGGTCATTACTTATTCGGCAGAAGGAGACGGTGATCCAGCAGAACTTTCGGTTTCAGAGGGAATGTCTGAGGTGGAAGGTGATAATCATGAGAGATACTTGCTCAATTTGACACATGTTACTTCTGAGGATGATAAAAATCATTCATTGATACTGGTTTATGAGCAGAGACCCATATTTCAAATGCTTTTGGAACAGTTTCCGATGTATCTTGCAGTCTGGATTTTGACCTTGCTTTGCGTTAGCCTGGTCAGCCGATTTCTATTGAAGAAAGCATTTGAGCCAACGGAACGTATGTTGCAGAGCCAGAAAGAATTTGTTGCTTCGGCTTCTCATGAACTAAAAGCACCACTGGCTGTGATCGTGGCCAATGTAGAGAGTATGCAGCATGAGGCACAAAACGAAGGATTTCAGGGAAATCTAAAAGTTATTGATTCGGAGTGTATGCGTATGTCACGTTTAATTAAGGATATGCTTCTTCTAGCGTCATCTGATGCAGAAAAATGGACACTCCATACTTCTGAGGTCAATGTGGATACACTTCTGATTTCTTTGTATGAAGCCTATGAGCTGCGGTGTATGAAAAAGAAGATAAAATTGGTTTTGGATCTGGGAGAAAATCTGTTTCCAACTATTACGACAGATCAAGAGCGGCTGTTTCAGCTGCTTAGTATCTATCTGGATAATGCATTGCATTATAGTCCAGCAGGAAAAGAAATTCAGATTCGAGTGGATGTGTCTTTAAAAGAATTGACATTCTGGATTGTAGATCATGGAATCGGTGTGGAAGAAAAGGACAAACCGTTTATTTTTGATCGGTTTTATTGTGCAGACCAGTCGCATACGGATAAATCGCATTTTGGGCTGGGGTTAAGCATTGCAAAGGAACTGGCGCAGATGTTGCATGGAAAGCTAGGTATGGAAGATACGACAGGAGGAGGAGCATCCTTCTTTTTCACATTGTCATTGAAATAAGAAATATAGGATTTATTGAAGGGTGGAGTTATATGAATAGTATTGATTGTAGATGATGATAACGAACTCTGCACTTTGATTAAACAAAGTGTGCAAGTGGAAAACATAGAAGCAGATTATATTGTTCAGTCTGCTGGTTCCATAGCGCTTACCGGAAATTCATCCTTACAAGGTACGAAAGAAAAAGGAATTAATGATTATACCAGAAGCTATACAGTCAACTATGAGGATTTTTCAGATACAGAGTATTTGTTCGGAGGAACTTCCATAAAGAGAGAAGCCAGTAAGGAGCTGTCTATTGATTGCACTTTGGAGATTATGGAAGGTACTGCAAAAGTATTTTGGATTTCTGGATCGGATGAAGCAATCACTTTGATTGAAGCAACCAGAACTTATAGTGACACAATTACATTTCCTGCTGGTGGAAATTATATCGGCATTGAGTGTGAGGACTTTACTGGAAACATTGAATTGAATATTGAATAACATTCTGCCGGACGACGGCAAAAGAAAAAAGCCGTCGTAAAGCAGACACATTTCCACGCGCCTATGAAGCGGCGGTTTTGAGAAATCAGAGCCGCCGTTTCTTTTCGTCTACGCTAAACCAACGACGACCTAACACCGTGTAAATCCACGGCGGCACATAGGAGGATTGCCGCCGTGTCTATTTTTGCCTTTTTTCACAGTGCCCATGATCTGCACCAGCTAAAAAAAGCCTGTTCCCAGCAGCGGAGCAATGCGGTCAGAAGTATGCACTATACCATGTAACTAAACAGCAAAATATACCCTATTACGCTCGTATGGCTTTATGCCGTCCGGGCGATTTTTTGTCCCTATGGAGCCGGAACATCGGGTCAGCATGGCCCGAACTTTATCCCCGGTGCCGTTCTCCGCCGCCCCATTCAGATTTTCCCGAAAAAATCTGAATGGAGGAAAGGCAGATGGAAGTTACCATCAATTATAACGGACAAGCTGTGGCCGTGGAGGTCACGCTGGAAGTCTATGAATTTCTTGACCGGGCCGATCACAAAACGGAGAACCTGTTCCATGAACAGCGGCGGCATTGGGATGGCCGGGAGTTTGACGAGTACATCATTACCACCGAGGGCGTAGGAGCCTACGGCGAAACGCCGGAAGAATACCTTTGCCGCATGGAAACGCTTCATGAGCTGATGGCTGTTCTGGGCACCTGTACCGAGGCCCAGCGCCGCCGCTTCCTGCTCTATGCGCTTGACGGGCTGAGCCTTGCAGAGATCGGTGTGCTGTGCGGCTGCTCCAAAGTGGCTGTGTATCAAAGTGTGGAGGCGGTCAGAAAAAAATTTATAAATTTCTTTGAGAACAGGCTTAACGAATGACCTGTTTTCTGGCTACCAAGTGAAAGGGATCATTTCCCTTATCTCAGCGAGGGGCGGACAGCGGACGAGCTGCCCGCCTCTCCGATTTTCAGGAGGTAAGCCTATGAAAACAATCAATCTGCGGTGGATGTATCCCCACTACCGGCATGACGAGTTTGTGGATGTTACAGACGAGGTATGGGCAGCGATGTATCAGGCCCAGCGGGAGATGGAGAACTATGAGCGCCGGAAAGTCTACCACCGCGCCTACTACTCTCTGGACGCATACAGCTGGCTGGAAAATTACGCACTGGAACACAGCAGATCGCCGGAAGATATTTTGCTGGAACGAGAAGAAATGACCACCCGCCTGCACCTGATAGCAGCTCTGCCGGTGGCTCTGGCTCATGCCACTCCGACACAGGCCCGCCGTGTTCACGCCTACTATATTGACGGTATCAAGCAGCCGGAAATCTCCCGGAGAGAGGGTATCCATAGCAGTAAGGTCAGCGTTGCCATCCACCGGGGGCTGCGGAATATGCGCCGTTGCTATGATGACCTTTTTCAAACAGAGTGAGGGCGTGCCTATGCAGACCATCAATCTCAAACAATATTATCCATTTTGCAAAGAGGACATTTTTGTGGAGGTGTCCGATGAGATCGTCGAAGCGTTTCTTCTGGATAAGAGAGCCGAGGCCGCCAGAGAACGCAAGATGTTCCGGTATAAGGCGTTTTACTCCCTCGATTGTAACGACGGAATCGAAAATGCCGCAATCGGCTGGGCGCAGCCATCGCCGGAGGATTATCTGATAGAAAAAGAAGAATTAGCCGAATACGAAGAACTGATACGGCGATTGTACGAAGCCATTTCTTCCCTGCCACCTATGCAGGCCCGCCGTGTCCATGCCCGCTATATGCTGGGTATGAAAGTGAAAGATATTGCCGCAATGGAGGGTATCACACCATCACAGGCGGGAAAATCCATCCACGCCGCACTGCGGAGGCTGCGCCGGTACTTTGCGCGTCAGAAATGGACGGTCAATCTATGAGCGTTTCCAAAGAAAAGAGGTGCATGACATGAACGAAAAAATTACAGCACACCCCCAAAAAGAAGAACGAGAGAAAGTCCTGAAGGAGATCCGGCAGCTTGAAAACCGAAAGAAGATTTTGGAGAACAAGCAGCGGAACGAAGAACGCAGGGTTCGCACCCGCCGTCTGATTGAGCGTGGAGCCATTTTGGAGGGGATTTTCCCGATGGCTCCCAACCTTTCCGGCGCAGAGGTCAAAGCATTTTTGATTGCCCTGTCCCATCTTCCGGGGGCTGCGGAATTAACCGCAAATCTGCCAAAATCCGGGGACACACCATAAGTCCCTTGTTTACAAGGGCGCACTTATACACCGTCGCCGGTGCTGTGCGCCCTGCCGGGGGCGTTGCGTACTTCGTCCGCGATGGGAAGCTACGCTCCCCAAACCCCTTGTGCGCTCTGCGCAGCCAAACACCCGCTTTGCGTTTGTCCGGCTCCACAGAGCCTGTTATCCACTCACTGAAAGGAGGTGTTCCCCATAGATTTCTGTCATATCCCCGTCAGTATCATCAAGCGCAGCGAGGGCCGTTCCGCTGTTGCCGCAGCCGCCTACCGCAGCGGAACAAAGCTGACGAATGAATGGGACGGCCTTACCCACGATTACACCCGCAAGGGCGGCGTTGTCCATGTGGAGATCATGCTGCCCGCCCACGCCCCGCCGGAATTTGCAGACCGCTCCACCCTTTGGAACAGTGTGGAGCAGATCGAGAAAGCCAGGGACAGCCAGCTTGCCCGCGAGATCGAGGCGGCTTTGCCCCGCGAACTGTCCAGGGAACAGCAGCTTGCCCTTGTGCGTGCCTATGTGAAGGACAACTTTGTGGACAAGGGGATGTGCGCTGATTTTTCCATCCATGACAAGGGAACCGGCAACCCCCATGTCCATATCATGCTGACCGTCCGGCCCTTAAAAGAAAACGGCGCATGGGGCGCGAAGTGCCGCAAGGCATACGACCTGGACGAAAACGGCCAGCGCATCCCGGACGAGAGAGGCGGCTGGAAGAACCACCGGGAGGACACCACTGACTGGAACGACAAAGGGAATGTGGAGATTTGGCGAGCAGCATGGGCGGCTTATATCAACCGGGCATTGGAGGCGGCCGGTCAGCCTGCCTTGGTAGACCACCGCAGCTACAAGCGACAGGGCATTGATAAAATCCCCTCTGTCCACCTGGGGCCAGCGGCCAGCCAGATGGAGAAGCGCGGCATCCGCACCGACAAGGGGGAAGTCAACCGGCAGATCGCCGCCGACAACAAGCTGCTGAAAGAAATCAAGGCCCGCATTACCCGCCTCTACAACTGGTCGAAGGCCGAGGCCGAGAAGCCGGAGGGCCAGCAGCCCAGCATGATTGACTTGTGGGAGGCCCAGCAGCAGCTCAAGCGGCCCGACACCCGCACCGGCAAAATCCGGGCTTTACAGGAGAGCGCCGCCCTGTTCAGCTTTTTGCAGGCAAACGGCATCCAATGCATGCAGCAGCTCCATGAAAAAATCGCAGATATGAACACCCGTTACTATGACCTGCGGCGAGAGATCGTCAAGGCTGAGCGCCGGATCGCTGTCCTCACCGAGCGCGGGGAGATGTGGGCGCAGTACAACGAGTATAAGACTGTCCACAAGCAGCTTGCCAGGGTAAAGCCGGAGAAGCGGGAACTGTTCGAGCAGCGCCACAGCCGGGAACTGATCCTGTATGATGCAGCAGCCCGGTATCTGAAAGAACTGAAAGACAGCGGCGAGGGGATAACCACGAAGGCATGGCAGCGGGAGATCGACCAGCTGACTGCCGGAAAGCAGACGGATACGCTTGCCATGAAATCCATGAGGGAGGATTTGAAATCAGTGGAACGGCTCCGCAAAACCGCCGAGCAGCTGTCCCGACAGGAAAGGGACAAGTCTCACGACCGTGGGCTGGAGCGGTAAAGGCTACCGCGTTTTGGCGTACCCCTGTCAAGTGTGTCGCGTTTCACGACATACCTTTGCATACAGAAAAACCGCCGTACAGGTTTCCCCATACGGCGGCAGACTGTTTATTTGCCGAACAAGTCGCTGTGTGTGCCGGTGCGGGCCAGCGTCAGCACCAGAACATCATCCTCTATGCGATAGATAAGCAGCCAGTCCGGGAGAATATGACATTCCCGATGACCTGCCCAATCGCCGGACAGGTCATGGTCGCGGTTCTTATCCGGCAGCGGTTCGCCCATTGCCAGCAATGCTACGACCTGCTCCAGCAGCTCGATCTTCAAGCCACGCTTGATGGCTCGTTTGTAGTCTTTTTTGAAACTGGTCGTGTACTTGACGGTATATTTGGTTTCTTTCATCTTTTCAGGTCAGCAAACAACTCGTCAAGGTCATTATAGCCCTTTACAGACGGGTCTTTTGCAATCCTTTCCGCTTCCAGCATGGCAGCAACCGTTTCTTTGTTCGGCTGTTCCAGCCTTACCTCAAAGGGAATACCGCCTTCACGAAGCGACTGGCGCACAAAGATGTTAAACGCCGTAGTCAGGTTCATGCCAAGTTCCGTAAACAGTGCGTCCGCCTGCGCTTTCAAATCTGCGTCCATGCGGATACTGATGTTTGTGGTATTTCCAGCCATACGATCAACCCCTTTCTGCTGGCAATTATAGTATATGCCATTTGCACGAAGAAAACAATACTTTGCACGAATATTTAACAATAAATTCATTCAAGGAGGTTAGCTGCACTATGAAAGAAATCATTTATGAAGAACAACAAGACTGAACCTATCCCCGTCATGGATTACCGCCAGTACCGCAGAGCGCGGAGGCTGGTGCATGAGTGCTGCAACTACATCGACGGAAACTGTATCGCTCTGGACGATGGGGAGGAATGTGTTTGTGTCCAGTCTATTTCCTACTCCCTGTTGTGCAGGTGGTTTCGGGCGGCGGTATTACCGCAGGATAAGGAACTGGAAACGGCGCTGTTCCACCGGCTGAATGCTAAGAAATGCTCCGTATGTAGGGCGCTGTTTACCCCCGGTTCCAACCGGGCCAAATACTGCCCGGAATGTGCCGCACGCATGAAGCGGATCAACGCCGCAAAGCGCAAGCGGAAACAACGGGAGAAATGTCACGCTTTAGGGGCTGAAAAACCCTTGTAAATCAAGGCTTTCTTCGGGGGTGTCAAAGGCAGTCTGATAGATTTATCCTCTGCCCCCTAAAATAGCCTTAAAATGCGTACAGAATCCCAAGAGAACCCCAAGGAGGAACCCTATGTCAGACAATCGAAAATATTATTACCTGAAACTCAAAGAAAACTATTTTGATGATGATTCCATCGTGCTGCTGGAAAGTATGCAGGACGGTGTGCTGTATTCCAACATTCTGCTCAAGCTGTATCTGAAATCGCTGAAACATGGCGGGCGGCTCCAGCTTGACGAGGACATCCCTTACACGGCGCAGATGATCGCCACCATTACCCGCCAGCAGATCGGCACTGTTGAGAGAGCCTTGCAGATCTTTTTGAAGCTGGGTCTTGTGGAAGTGCTGGACAGCGGCACATTCTACATGAGCAACATCGAACTTTTAATCGGCCAGTCCTCTACCGAGGCTGAGCGAAAGCGGGCTGCGAGGCTCCAAAACAAGGCTCTTTCTGCGCTCCGGATAAGTGGCGGACATTTGTCCGACATTCGTCCACCAGAGATAGAGATAGAGTTAGAGAAAGAGATAGAGATAAAGAGAGAGATAGAGAAGGTACGCCCTGAAACGGGGCACCCTTCCCACACTTATGGCCATTACCAGAATGTTTTCCTGACGGACGGGGAACTGGCAGACTTACAGGCCAGCTTTCCCACTGTATGGGGCCAGTACATCGAAAAGCTGTCCGAGTACATGGCTTCTACCGGCAAGCGTTATCAGAGCCATGTCGCCACCATCCGGCGCTGGGCCGGTGAGGACGCGAAGAAAGCAGCCCCGCCCTCTCGCAACCGGGATTACAGCGTAAAGGAGGATGAAACCGTATGATTGAGATTACCGCAGAAATCCGGGCGCTGATTGACAAGGCAGCCGCCGGTGTGGAACTGGCTGAGGACGAGTATATAGACCTGTCAGACGGTCTCATCCACTGTAAGAAATGCGGCGGCCAGAGGCAGACCGTTGTGCCATGCTTCGGGAAATCCGGCTACTTTATGCCGCGCTGCATCTGCCAGTGCCAGCGGGAGGCTGAGGAGCAGCGCAAGGCTGCTGAAGAACGGCAGCGCCGCATGGAGCGTATCAAACGCCGAAAGGCACAGGGTTTGCAAGACCGTTATCTGTACGACTACACATTTTCCAATGACAACGGCCAAAATCCCCTGATGGACAAGGCCCGCGCCTATGTGGAGAACTGGAAGGAGGCATACAGGAACAACACCGGCCTGCTGTTGTTTGGGGATGTGGGAACCGGCAAGTCCTTTTTCGCCGGTTGTATCGCCAACGCCCTGCTTGACCGGGATGTGCCGGTGCTGATGACGAACTTTCCTACCATCCTGAACCGCCTGACCGGGATGTTCTCTGAGGACAGGTCGGAGTTTATTGCCAGCTTTGATGAGTATGACTTGCTTATCATTGATGATCTGGGTGTAGAGCGCAGTACCGAATATGCTATGGAGCAGATGTTTTTTGTCATCGACAGCCGCTATCGCAGCCGCAGACCCATGATTATCACAACAAACTTGAAACTGTCCGAGTTGAAAAACCCGCCTGATCTGGCTCACGCCCGTATCTATGACCGTATTCTGGAACGGTGTGCGCCGATTCTCTTTGACGGGAAGAATTTCCGGGAAGAAAATGCCGGTGCTACCCGACAGGCAGCAAAAGACATTGTAAACAGTAAGCACGATTGATTTTTTACCGGGCGGCACAGACCCGTTCGGAGAAAGGAGCGCCATGAACAAAGAACCCCGTACTATGCAGGTGGCAGACGCCGCTACTGCGTCCAGAGCGCCGGAAAACACGCCAGCGATGGTAAAGAAAATCGGCAAGACGACCTACAAGGTTCATGTCCATTTCAGCAATACCAGCACAGAAACCATGAGCGATAAAATCAAGCGTATGCTCAAAAATGAAATTCAGCAGATGTGACAGACTGATAAACGAAGCCGCCTTGTGCTAAACTGATGATGGTACACACCAAAATTTTTGTCAAGGAGGACACGAAAATGCTTTACACAGAAAAAGAGAAACATGAAATTGAGCGAGTAAAGGAGGCCTTTGCGGAACATCTGCGGCAAAGCCCTGATTTTGAACTGCTCTGGTCGGATAAGGTGGGCTATGTCTGGCTGACGATTGGCGTAAATCCGCTTTATGTGGATACCGGTATCAGGATAGAATCAGCCGCCGATCTCTGCGGCAGGTGTTTGGACGATGTTGCTACGGATGTTTTGTATATGACGGGCAACGATCATGCACTGGAAGCAGCCGACCCGCTGGAATTGGCCGAAATCAAGCGGCGTTGGGAGCCATATATCAACCAGCTGCCAGACTACGCGTATCTCTGCAAAGACCTGCTGAACGGAAAAATGTAATCTGTCAAACGAGGTGTCAGGAGCCATACAGTGCTTCTGGCACCTTTTTTGTAGATTTTTTGTGAATTTGATGAAAAAGTCCTTGACAATTTGTCTCTGGAAAAACAGCCAAGTCGATCCTGATTTCCTGTGGTGCGCGCCTTGCGGTATTCGACATTGCAGAGCTGCGTGAGGTCACGGCCTATGATGAGCTGGAGCTGGACACTCTGGGAGACCGGAAAACTGCCCTGTTCCTCATCATGAGTGATACTGACGATAGCTTCAACTTCCTTATTTCCATGTGTTATACCCAACTTTTCAACCTGCTCTGCGAAAAAGCCGACGATGTGTATGGCGGCAGGCTCCCGGTCCATGTGCGCTGTCTCATTGATGAAGCCGCCAATATCGGGCAGATTCCTCGTCTGGAAAAGCTGGTCGCCACCATCCGAAGCCGTGAGATCTCCGCCTGTCTGGTGTTGCAGGCGCAGAGTCAGCTCAAGGCGATCTATAAGGACAATGCAGATACCATCATCGGCAACATGGATACTTCCATTTTCCTGGGCGGTAAGGAGCCAACCACCCTCAAGGAGCTGACTGCCGTGCTGGGCAAGGAAACCATTGACACCTACAACACCGGAGAGAGCCGTGGACGGGAAACTTCCCACTCGCTCAACTATCAAAAATTGGGGAAAGAGCTGATGAGCCAGGATGAGCTTGCGACGATGGATGGAAACAAGTGCATCCTCCAGCTGCGTGGCGTGCGTCCTTTCCTTTCGGATAAGTACGACATTACCAAGCACCCCAATTTCAAGTACACTGCCGACGCGGATGACAAGAACGCTTTTGACATTGAAGCATTCCTGTCCGCAAGGCTGAAACTCAAGCCCAATGAGGTCTGCGATGTATATGAAGTAGACACAAAGGGCGCTTAACTTCGTTCCGCTTTTGAAAGGAGTGATCTTATCTATTCGCCGCACCTGCCCTCTACGGGCCATTGGCGTACAAAGCGGACAATCGCAAGAAAAATAATGAAAAAGGAGGACAGCCGGAATCATGCCCCCGGAAACCGGGCGGCAGATTGTTCCGGCTTTTGTATGCCTATGAAACATGACAAACCTATTTTTTAATCAGATTCCGGCTAACAAACTATATGGCATTTTTTGAACAGGCAATCACCGTTCTTCAGACCCTCGTTATCGCGCTCGGTGCCGGTCTCGGTATCTGGGGCGTTATCAACCTGCTGGAAGGTTACGGCAACGACAACCCTGGTGCAAATGCTCATGTGCGGTAAAGTAACACACAAGAATTTGAACAGGCAGCAGCCCATTATTCCTAAAAAATCTTGACAACTATTGAACAGATGATTATACTTATCCTGTAAATTGAATAAAATCTTCAGGGCAGGGTGCAATTCCCTACCGGTGGTATAGCCCACGAGCCGCAAGGCATGATTCGGTGAAACTCCGAAGCCGACAGTATAGTCTGGATGAAAGAAGATTAAGAAGCGCAGGAAAGTTTTCTTTTCTGCGTGTAAAGCGATTGCTCTGGGATATTTTATATTCCAGAGCTTTATATTTGCACAGGTATTCCCTGCGCTCTTTTGCTTTTGCCTTGAACGATTTTGTTCAAGGCATTTTCTATTTGTGGAGGTGATACTGTGAATGACAGTGATTATATGAAAATCGCATTACAGCTTGCAAAAAAAGGATGCGGTTTTACTTCTCCTAACCCTATGGTAGGAGCTGTCATTGTAAAGGAAGGACGGATAATCGGGCAGGGTTGGCACGAAAAATATGGCGAAGCTCATGCAGAACGTAATGCGTTAGCGGCATGTACAGAAAATCCAAAAGGTGCGACCATGTATGTGACTTTAGAACCTTGCTGCCATTATGGAAAGCAGCCGCCCTGCATCAATGCAATCATGGAAGCAGGCATTGAACGGGTAGTAATCGGTTCTGGTGACCCCAATCCCCTTGTCAGCGGAAAAGGAATACAAATTCTAAAAAAACAAGGGATTTTGGTGACAGAACATATTTTACAGGAGGACTGCGAGAGGCTCAATGAAGTGTTTTTCCATTACATTCAAACCAAGCGTCCTTTTGTAGTGATGAAGTATGCCATGACAATGGACGGAAAAATTTCAACTAAAACAGGAGCGTCAAAATGGGTCACGGGCGAAACGGCACGACGCCATGTCGCACAGCAGCGTCACCGATATGCTGCAATTATGGCAGGAATCGGAACAATATTGACAGACGACCCACAGCTTACCTGCCGGATAGAGGGTGGAAAAAATCCGATTCGCATTATTTGTGACACCACGCTTCGCATACCTCTAAGTGCGAACGTTGTTTCCACAGCAAAGCAGATTCCTACAATAATTGCAACCTGTTGCAGGGACGCAGAAAGATGTGCCTTGTATGAGAAAAAAGGCTGCCATGTCCTGCTTGTCGAGGAAAGAAACGGTCATGTGGATTTAGAACAGCTTATGTATTTATTAGGGGAAAAACAGATTGACAGCATTTTGCTGGAGGGTGGAGGGACGTTAAATTGGGCAGCTCTTTCCAGCGGTATTGTACAGAAAGTGCAGGCTTATATCGCACCTAAATTATTTGGTGGACAGGCTGCAAAAACTCCGATAGAGGGAGAGGGCATTTGCTATCCTACTGCGGCTTTCCGATTAAAGAATAGCTGTGTTCTTCCGCTGGGTGAAGATTTTCTGATTGAAAGTGAGGTAGAGCAAAGTGTTTACGGGAATCATTGAGGAAATCGGAACGGTTCATAAAATCAAAAAAGGACAGCTTTCCGTCGTCCTTGAAGTTTGTGCGAAAACAGTGCTGGAGGATATGAAAATAGGGGATAGTATTGCAGTAAATGGAGTTTGTCTAACTGTTACAGCCCTGTACTCAGGCTCATTTGTTGCGGACGTTATGCACGAAACCTTAAACCGTTCTGCACTGGCAGCCCTTATCCCTGGTGGTCATGTGAATCTGGAACGAGCAATGTCGGCAAGCGGAAGATTTGGAGGACACATTGTCTCCGGACATATAGATGGCACAGGCAAAATCGTGTACATACAAAAAGATGATAATGCGGTCTGGTTTACCATACATACAAACCCGGAAATCATGAGGTATGTTGTAGAAAAAGGTTCTGTTGCAATCGACGGTATCAGTTTGACAATTGCCAAAGCCGACAGAGATAGATTTTCTATTTCAGCGATTCCCCATACCGTCAGACAAACAGTATTGAATGAGCGAAAAGAGGGTGATTCTGTCAATCTGGAAGCAGATATAGTTGGAAAATATGTTGGAAAATTCTTGTCTTTCAAACAGAACACGGACAGTCATATCACAAAGGAATTTTTAGAGAAATATGGTTATTAGGAGGATGTCGCATGGCAGCGTTTCATAAAATCGAAGAGGCACTTGAAGATTTGAAAAAAGGAAAAATAATTTTAGTAACAGATGATGCGGAACGGGAAAATGAAGGGGATTTTATCTGCGCAGCACAATTCGCAACAACGGAAAATATTAACTTTATGGCGACCTACGGAAAAGGGCTGATTTGTATGCCTATGTCAGAGGACTATGTAAGCAAGCTCAAAATTCCGCAAATGGTAGAAAGAAATACCGATAACCATGAAACGGCTTTTACTGTTTCTATTGACCATGTAACAACTTCTACCGGAATTTCTGCTGCTGAACGCTCAATCACCGCCCTTGCATGTGTGGAGGAAAATGTAAAGCCAGAGGATTTCCGTAGACCTGGACATATGTTTCCACTGCTTGCAAAGAAAAATGGTGTGTTAGAGAGAAACGGGCACACGGAAGCAACTGTAGATTTATGCCGGTTGGCTGGATTAAAAGAATGTGGATTATGCTGTGAAATCATGCGTGAAGATGGAACGATGATGAGAACAACAGAGCTTTTTGAACTGGCAGAGCGTTTTGGAATAAAATTTATTACCATACAAGATTTGCAAAATTACCGTAAGTGCCATGACCATTTGGTCGAGCGGGTAACAACTGTAAAAATGCCGACCAAATATGGGGATTTTATCGCATATGGTTTTGTAAATAAGCTAAATGGAGAACATCATATTGCTCTTGTAAAAGGGGAAATCGGAGATGGGAAACATATTCTATGCCGTGTTCATTCGGAATGTTTGACCGGTGATACCTTTGGCTCCCTACGCTGTGATTGCGGACAGCAATTTGCTTCAGCCATGACGCAGATTGAAAAAGAGGGACGGGGTATCTTGCTCTATATGCGGCAGGAAGGACGGGGTATCGGGCTTATCAATAAGCTGCGTGCCTATGAGCTGCAAGAGCAGGGAATGGACACGTTAGAAGCAAACCTTGCATTAGGCTTTTCAGGCGATGAACGGGAATATTATATCGGCGCACAGATTTTACGGGATTTGGGCGTATCAAGTATGCGGCTTTTAACGAATAATCCAGATAAAGTTTATCAGCTTGCGGAATTTGGGCTTGAAATCACGGAACGTATTCCGCTCCAAATGGACGCTACGGCGCACGATTTGTTATACCTCAAAACCAAGCAGAAACGTATGGGACATATTCTAAAATACTAAATCGCAGGAGGAAAATACGATATGAAAACATTTGAAGGAAAACTTGTGTCAAAAGGAATCAAAGTTGGGATTGTAGCGGCAAGGTTTAACGAATTTATCACTGCTAAGTTGTTGGGAGGGGCTATGGACGCTTTGCTCCGTCATGACGTAGAAGAAAAAAATATTCATGTGGCGTGGGTTCCCGGAGCATTTGAAATCCCTCTAATTGCGTCCAGAATGGCAAAAAGCGGAAAGTATGACGTAATAATTTGTTTGGGGGCGGTTATTCGCGGCTCAACCAGTCATTATGACTATGTATGCAGTGAGGTGGCGAAAGGGATTGCTACTGTTTCTCTGGAAAGCGGTATACCCGTACTGTTTGGTGTACTTACTACTGACAGTATTGAACAGGCGATTGAGAGGGCAGGAACAAAGGTGGGAAATAAGGGATATGATTGTGCTGTCAGTGCAATCGAAATGGTAAATCTTATTGAGGAAATTGAAAAATAAATATTTTTCCATAGCAGAATCAGCCGAGCCAGTCAACGGCAAGTGAATGGGCTGCGCCCACCGTTGACAGCCCCGTCTGTCCTTGCTGGTGGGTAATCAAGGGGCGACAGTAAAAAGTGCTACCGCCCTTTCCCATAATCGAAGAAAGGGGGATTTTCCATGACTGAACAGGAATCCTATCAAGAACATATCCGCTATACCCATGATACCTATTGCCGGATTGTTATTCGCCATGCGTCCTTTGACGCTGCCCGTATGCTGGCGGCGAGGTGGAAACGGGAAATCTCCCTTGAATATCTGACCGAAGAAAAGTTTGTCCAACTAAGCACCACAGACGAGTATTTTCAAGTGCCGGACTATGGCGAAACTTATCCGTTCTCTGTCCGGGGGAAGACGATATTTTTAGATAGCTATTCCCTTGCGGCGGCTCTTGTCGAACTGCCGGAACAGACGCAGGAGGAAATCTTTTTGTATTACTTCCAGCACTTGACACAGAAAGAAATCGGAGAACAAAGCGGCTGGACACGCAGCACAATCGGGCGGCATATCCAGCTTGCCTTAAAGCGGCTGAAAGAAGAAATGGAGGTGTTGTTCCATGAGCAACCGACTTCTCCCCTATGACACGATAATAAAAGCACATGAAGGCGACCCCATAGCGATACAAACTGTCCTTGACCGATATGCCGGATATATCCGCTATTTCTCCAAAATGAACGGCTATTATAATTCTGATATGGAGGACTACATTAGAACAAAGCTGATTGAAAGCCTGTTCAAGTTCCGGCTGGACCGATAACATAAAAACTGAATATCCCGCCGCCCCGCAGCGGCACACGAAGCAGTAAATCCGAAAAAGATTTGCTGCTTTTTTTGCGCCCATTTTTGGCAAATTTCCAAAAGTTCCGTATTAGATAGTGAAACCAAAAAAGGCTGCCGTTTTTTCAGACAGCGGGCAAAACGCAGCTTCCGAAACGCCTTATTGTCGGGAAAGACCGAGCCGCTGGAAAAGTTCTTGCCGGAAAGTCCGTCCATTCTGCTCTTTTGTGGTTTGTAGGGAGTAAGGGGAAGAACGCCAGCCCGCAGCCTTTTATAAAAAAGCTGGTTATAGATTTCCCGAAAAAGTGGCAGTAGGAAGTGAACGGCAGTCCGGCAGTTTCTTAGAGCAAGATTCTACCGCAGTACCAAAATTCGCTTATCGCTCATTTTGCCCCTGCGGGAATCTTGTTGGGGAGTGCCTTCCCCAAACCCTGCCATGCGGCTTACGCCGCTTAAAAATCCCTCAAAATATTTTTTCGGATTTTTCAAAAACAGTTCCGCTTTACACCCTGTTTTTCTCCTATTAGTGAGAGAACACCACGCACAGAAAGGAGGTTTTACCATGCGAAAACGATACAACACGCCCCACCGCAGCCGGGTAGTCAAAACACGCATGACCGAGGAAGAATACGCCGAGTTTGCGGAAAGGCTTTCTGCCTGCAACATGAGCCAAGCCGAGTTTATCCGGCAAGCCATAACCGGGGCAGCCATACGCCCCATCATAACTGTTTCCCCCGTCAATGACGAGCTGCTTGCCGCTGTCGGGAAGCTGACCGCCGAATACGGCAGGATCGGCGGCAACTTAAACCAGATAGCCCGGACGCTGAATGAGTGGCACAGCCCCTACCCGCAGCTTGCCGAGGAGGTACGGGCGGCGGTTTCCGACCTTGCTGCCCTGAAGTTTGAAGTTTTGCAGAAAGTGGGTGACGCTGTTGGCAACATTCAAACATATCAGCTCTAAAAATGCCGACTATGGCGCAGCGGAAGCCTACCTCACATTTGAGCATGACGAGTTTACCATGAAGCCCACCCTTGATGAAAACGGGCGGCTGATACCGAGGGAGGATTACCGCATTTCTTCCCTCAACTGCGGGGGCGAGGATTTCGCTGTTGCCTGTATGCGAGCCAATCTCCGCTATGAGAAAAACCAAAAACGGGAAGATGTGAAAAGCCACCATTATATCATCAGCTTTGACCCACGGGACGGGACAGACAACGGCTTGACCGTAGACCGGGCGCAGGAGCTGGGCGAGCAGTTCTGTAAAGAGCATTTCCCCGGACACCAAGCCCTAATCTGCACCCACCCGGACGGGCATAACCACAGCGGCAATATCCATGTGCATATCGTCATCAACTCCCTGCGGATTTATGAAGTCCCGCTTCTGCCCTACATGGACAGACCAGCCGACACACGGGAGGGCTGCAAGCACCGCTGCACCAATACCGCTATGGAATATTTCAAGAGTGAAGTCATGGAGATGTGCCACCGGGAGGGGCTTTACCAAATCGACCTCTTGAACGGCAGCAAGGAACGGATAACCGAACGGGAATACTGGGCGGCAAAGAAAGGGCAGCTTGCCCTTGATAAAGAGAACGCCGCCAGAGAAGCCGCAGGACAGCCGACCAAGCCCACCAAGTTTGAAACGGACAAGGCGAAGCTGCGCCGGACGATACGGCAGGCACTTTCCCAAGCTGGCAGCTTTGACGAGTTTTCTTCCCTTTTGCTGCGGGAGGGTGTGACCGTCAAGGAGAGCCGAGGGCGGCTTTCCTACCTCACGCCGGACAGGACAAAGCCTATCACAGCCCGGAAGCTGGGGGACGATTTTGACAAGGCTGCTGTCCTTGCCCTGCTCACGCAGAACGCCCACAGAGCCGCCGAACAGACCAAAGCCATACCCGAATACCCTGTCGCAGTTAAAAAGCCGTCACAAGGGGAAAAAACCGCAAAAACCACCCCGGCAGACAACACCTTGCAGCGCATGGTTGACCGGGAAGCCAAGCGAGCCGAGGGCAAGGGCGTGGGCTATGACCGCTGGGCGGCAAAGCACAACCTAAAGCAGATGGCGGCTACCGTTACCGCCTACCAGCAGTACGGCTTTTCTTCCCCGGAGGAACTGGACGAAGCCTGTTCTGCCGCCTATACCGCCATGCGGAAAAGCCTTACGGAGCTGAAGCAGGTGGAAAAGACACTGGACGGGAAAAAGGAGCTGCAACGGCAGGTGCTTGCCTATTCCAAGACCCGCCCTGTCCGGGACGGGCTGAAACAGCAGAAAAACGCCAAAGCAAAAGCAGCCTACCGACAGAAGCACGAAAGCGACTTTATCATAGCAGACGCAGCCGCCCGCTATTTCAGGGAGAACGGCATTTCCAAGCTGCCGAGCTATAAAGCCCTGCAAGCAGAGATTGAAACCCTTATCAAAGAGAAAAACAGCGGCTACAACGATTACCGGGCAAAACGGGAGGAATACCGCCGCTTACAGACTGTCAAGGGCAATATCGACCAGATTTTACGCCGGAGCGAGCCGCAGCGCAGAAAGGAGCAGAGCCATGAACGGTAATATCCCCCGCATGGACTACCGCCAGTACCGGGCAGCCCGCCGCCTTGTGCATGAGTGCTGCAACTATGACAGCGGGAACTGCCTGCTGTTGGAGGACAGTGAGCCTTGCGTGTGTGTGCAGAGTATCAGCTATTCGCTGCTCTGCCGCTGGTTTACTGCCGCTGTCCTGCCCCTTGATGAAGCACTGGAAGCCGCCCTTTTGCGCCGGGAAAGCCGGAAACGCTGCGCTGTCTGCGGGGCGTTCTTCTTCCCCAAGTCCAACCGGGGGAAATACTGCCCGGACTGCGCCGGACGCATGAAGCGGATAAATGCCGCCAAACGGAAGCGGAAACAAAGGGGGAAATGTCACGCTTTAGGGCATTTCAAACCCGCATAAATCAAGGCTTTTTTGGAGGGTGTCAAAGGGTGCGTGATACATTTATCCTTTTCCCTTAAAAACGCCCCCTAAAAGCGTAACAGAACCCACAGACAGACACCACAAGGAGGTGAACCCTATCGCCGATTATATGACCGCAGGAACGGAGCTGCCCGCTTACCTGCCTTACCCCCGTTTCCTGCTGGAAACAGACCTATCCCATACCGCAAGAGAGTTATATTCGCTGCTGTTAGACCGTTCCACCCTTTCACAGAAGAACGGCTGGCAGGACAGCGAGGGGCGGACATACATTGTCTACCCCATAGCGGAAATGGCGGAAGTGATGAAAAAAGGCAGCACCACCATAAAGGGGGCACTGAACGAACTGGACGCTGCGGGGCTGTTGGAGCGCAGGCGGACGGGCTTCTCTTGCGCCAACCGTCTGTATGTGAAAGTGCCTGCCCCAGTGGTACAGTTTCCCGACCAACTGACGGACGGAAAACCGACCCTCATAAGGGCAGGAAACCGACCAACTGACAGCCGGAAAACTGACCTTATGACGGTCGGAAAACCGTCCCCTAACCAAACTAATATAAACAACCTAATAGAGAGCCAAACAAAAAGAGCGAGTGAGGGGCAGCCCCCTGCCGCTTATGGCAGATATAAAAATGTATTCCTTTCTGACGCAGACCTTTTGGGACTGGAAAAGGACTTTCCCGGCAAGTGGGAGTATTACCTTGACCGCCTATCCTGCCATATCGCTTCTACCGGGAAGCGGTATAAAAGCCATGCAGCCACCATTTACAAGTGGGCGCAGGAGGACGCCGCCAAAGGGAAGCCCAAGAAAGGCATACCGGACTATTCATTCAAGGAGGGAGAAAGCCTATGACCGATACAATCCACAACACCATACTGCCTATGACTGATACCACTGTCACACCGGAGGATTACACCGGGGAGGACGGGCTGTTATACTGCGGCAAATGCCACAAGCCCAAAGAAGCCTATTTCCCGGAGGGCAAGACCTTTTTCGGGCGTGACCGCCACCCGTCAGAGTGCGACTGCCAGCGGGCAGCCCGCAAGGAACGGGAAGCTGCCGAAAAGCAGCGCAGCCACCTTGAAACGGTGGAACGACTGAAACGGCAGGGATTTACCGACAAGACCATGCAGGACTGGACATTTGCCAACGATAACGGAAGCTGCCCGCAGATGAAGAACGCCGCCGGATATGTGGCACGCTGGGAGCAGATAAAGGACGGGAACTACGGGCTGCTCTTGTGGGGAAAGGTAGGCACTGGAAAAAGCTATTTTGCCGGGTGTATTGCAAATGCCCTCATGGAGCAGGAAGTCCCGGTGTGCATGACAAACTTTGCAGCGATACTCAACGACCTTACCGCCAGCTTTGCGGGCAGGAATGAATATATTTCCCGGCTTTGCAGCTTCCCCCTGCTCATCATTGACGATTTTGGAATAGAGCGTGGCACAGAATACGGACTGGAACAGGTCTATAACGTGATTGACAGCCGCTACCGGAGCAGGAAGCCGCTGATTGTGACGACCAACCTCACGCTGGAGGAATTGCAGCACCCGGAGGACACCGCCCACGCCCGGATTTATGACCGGCTGCTTGAAATGTGTTCCCCCCTCTGCTTTACCGGGGAGAATTTGAGGAAAGCCGCCGCACAGGGGAAAATGGAACGGCTGAAACGGCTGCTTGCCGGAAAGGAGATTTGCCTATGACCGACACCCAAAGAAACAAACGCCCTGCCCGCCGCCCGGACTGCGTGACCGAAACAAGGATAGGCAACACAATCCTTGTGGTGTCCGGCTTTTTCAAGGAGGGGGCGACCGACACCGCCGCTGACAAGATGATGAAAGTGCTGGAAGCAGAAGCCGCCGCCGGATATTTGAGCTGCGAGAAGCCTAATTGAAAAACCGCCATTTTTACCGACTGTAAAGAAGCAGATTTGACGCTTTTGCCGCTATACAGACAGCCGCCCCATGTGGTACAATCAAGGTACGGAATAGTGGGGCTTGCTGTCGGAAACGGAGGAATTTATGTTAAGACAGACCACCCAGCAACTCATTACCGCCCTTTACCCAAGACTTTCCCATGAGGACGAACTGCAAGGCGAGAGCAATTCCATTTCCAACCAAAAGCGGATTTTGGAAACCTATGCCAAACAGAATGGATTTTCCAATCTGCGCTGGTACACCGACGACGGTTATTCCGGTGCAAACTTTCAAAGACCCGGATTTCAAGCCATGCTTGCAGACATTGAAGCCGGGAAAGTCGGGACAGTTATCGTCAAGGATATGTCGAGGTTAGGGCGAAACTACTTACAAGTGGGAATGTACACCGAAATGATTTTCCCACAGAAAAACGTCCGTTTTATTGCTATCAATGACGGCGTTGACAGCGCACAGGGGGAAAATGACTTTGCCCCTCTGCGGAACATCTTTAACGAATGGCTGGTGAGAGATACGAGCAAGAAAATCAAGGCAGTAAAACGCTCTAAGGGCATGAGCGGCAAGCCCATCACAAGCAAGCCTGTCTATGGCTACCTCATGGACGAGGACGAAAACTTTATCATTGACGAGGAAGCCGCCCCGGTGGTACGGCAGATTTACAGCCTTTGCCTTGCCGGGAACGGTCCGACCAAGATAGCCCGTATGCTGACCGAGCAGCAAATCCCCACGCCGGGGACACTGGAATACCGCAGGACGGGAAGCACCCGCCGCTACCACCCCGGCTATGAGTGCAAGTGGGCGACAAATACAGTGGTTCATCTGCTGGAAAACCGGGAATATACGGGCTGTCTGGTAAACTTTAAGACCGAGAAACCGTCCTACAAGCTGAAACACAGCATAGAAAATCCCCCGGAAAAACAGGCAGTTTTTGAGAACCACCATGAGCCTATCATTGACCGGGAAACGTGGGAACGGGTGCAGGAGTTACGCAAGCAGCGCAAACGCCCCAACCGTTATGACGAAGTGGGCTTGTTCTCCGGCATACTCTTTTGTGCCGACTGCGGCAGCGTCATGTACCAGCAGCGGTATCAGACGGACAAGCGCAAGCAGGACTGTTATATCTGCGGCAGCTACAAGAAGCGCACCGCCGACTGTACGGCGCACTTTATCCGCACCGACCTCTTGACTGCCGGTGTACTCTCCAATCTGCGGAAAGTTACCAGCTATGCGGCAAAGCATGAAGCCCGGTTTATGAAGCTCTTGATTGAACAGAATGAGGACGGGGACAGACGCAGGAACGCCGCCAAGAAAAAGGAACTGGAAACGGCTGAAAAGCGTATCAGCGAACTTTCTGCTATCTTCAAACGGCTGTATGAGGACAGCGTGACCGGGCGCATATCGGACGAGCGTTTCACAGAGCTGTCGGCAGACTATGAAGCCGAGCAGAAAGAACTGAAAGAACGTGCCGCCAAACTGCGGGAAGAACTTTCCAAAGTGCAGGAAGCCACCGAAAACGCTGAAAAGTTTATGAACGTGGTACGCAGGCACACCACCATTGAAGAACTTACCCCTACTCTGCTGCGGGAGTTTGTGGAGAAAATCGTTGTCCATGAAAGCGTTGCCCTTGACGGGAAACGCCGGGGCAAGTTACGCAGACAGGAAATTGAAATCTATTATTCTTTTGTCGGCAAGGTAGAATTGCCCGACACCTAACCGCCCGACCTATCCGACATACCTCATGTGCCGGATAGGAACGGCAAAATTTTTTACACTTCTTTTACTTCTTTATCTCACATGAACTAAATCACAGGGCATGAAGCAGCTCATGGCCGGCGCTGGTGTAGCCGTAGTCGGCATGGTTCTTGTACCTCTGCTCTCCGGGCTTTTCTCTGTCTAAGCGTCCCTGTATGAAATCCTTGCCGCTCCCGCAGTTTTGCGGGGGCGGTGGAAAGGAGGTTGACACCGTATGGATTTCTTACTTGAAGCCCTGACAAATTGGCTGAAAGAAATGCTGGTGGGCGGTATTATGAGCAACCTTTCGGGGATGTTTGACAGCGTAAACCAACAGGTCGCGGATATATCCGTACAGGTCGGCCAGACCCCACAGGGATGGAATGGCAGCATTTTCAGTATGATTGAGAATCTGTCCAACTCCATCATGGTGCCGATTGCAGGCGTGATCCTGGCTATTGTGATGACCGTAGACCTGATCCAGATGATCGCAGACAAAAACAACCTGCATGATGTGGACACCTGGATGATTTTCAAGTGGGTGTTCAAGAGCGCCGCCGCTATTTTGATTGTCACTAACACTTGGAATATCGTGATGGGCATCTTTGATATGGCGCAGAGCGTGGTGGCACAGGCGGCAGGGATTATCAATTCGGATGCGTCCATTGACATTTCCTCAGTTATGACCGATCTGGAACCGAGGCTGATGGAAATGGATTTGGGACCGCTGTTCGGACTGTGGTTCCAATCCCTCTTTATTGGCATTACCATGTGGGCGTTGTATATCTGTATCTTTATCGTTATTTATGGCCGTATGATCGAGATCTACCTTGTAACTTCGGTGGCTCCCGTTCCAATGGCTGCCATGATGGGCAAGGAATGGGGCGGTATGGGACAGAATTACCTCCGATCCCTGCTGGCGCTGGGTTTTCAGGCGTTTCTCATTATTGTCTGCGTGGCAATTTATGCTGTGCTGGTGCAGAACATCGCTCTGGAAGATGACATCATCATGGCAATCTGGAGCTGCGTGGGCTACACCGTACTGCTATGTTTTACGCTGTTCAAAACCGGCAGTCTCGCCAAATCAGTCTTTCAGGCGCACTAAAACGGAAGGAGGTTTCTACATTGGCTTATGTACCCGTACCCAAGGACTTAACAAAAGTCAAAACAAAGGTCATGTTCAATCTGACCAAGCGGCAGCTTATCTGCTTCACGGGCGGATCGCTTATTGGCGTACCGCTTTTCTTTTTGCTCAGAAAACCTACCGGAAACAGTGTAGCGGCTATGTGTATGATGCTGGTTATGCTGCCCTTCTTTATGCTGGCTATGTACGAAAAGCATGGACAGCCCCTGGAAAAGATCGTGGGCAACATTCTCAAAGTAGCTGTGATCCGTCCAAAGCAGCGACCTTACCAGACCAACAACTTTTATGCCGTATTAAAGCGGCAGGAAATGCTCGATAAGGAGGTGTATGACATTGTTCACCGCAATGAAAAGCTGGCTGCGCCGTCTGCTGGGAAAACCGGAAGAAAAGACCGTGCAGCCGGTAAAGACAAAGAAAAAGCTGTCCCGCGCCGATAAGAAGCAGATTGAAGCGGCCATTGCCCGCGCCAACCGCACGGACAAAAAAGGAAAATCGGCACAGGACAGTATCCCCTATGAACGGATGTGGCCGGACGGGATCTGCCGTGTATCGGACAACCACTACACAAAGACCATTCAGTTTCAGGACATCAACTATCAGCTCTCCCAAAATGAAGATAAGACCGCGATCTTTGAGGGCTGGTGTGATTTCCTCAATTATTTCGACAGCTCGATTCACTTCCAGCTGTCTTTTTTGAACCTTGCGGCATCGGAGGAGACCTTTGCAAACTCCATTTCCATCCCTCCCCAGGGGGATGCCTTTGACAGTATCCGTGAGGAATACACCACGATGCTGCAAAATCAGCTGGCCAGAGGAAACAACGGTCTCATTAAGACCAAATACCTGACCTTTGGTATCGACGCTGACAGCATCAAAGCTGCCAAGCCCCGTCTGGAGCGTATTGAGACCGATATACTCAACAACTTCAAGCGTCTTGGCGTAGCCGCCAGAACACTGGACGGTAAGGAAAGGCTTTCCCAGCTTCATGCGGTATTCCACATGGATGAACAGCTCCCGTTTCAGTTTGAATGGGACTGGCTGGCTCCTTCCGGTCTGTCCACGAAAGATTTTATCGCACCAAGCTCCTTTGAGTTCCGCACCGGCAAGCAGTTCCGTATGGGCAAGAAATACGGGGCTGTTTCTTTTTTGCAGATCCTTGCACCGGAGCTGAATGACCGTCTGCTGGCTGATTTTCTGGATATGGAAAGCTCGCTCATTGTGAGTATGCACATTCAGTCGGTAGATCAGGTGAAAGCCATCAAAACGGTAAAGCGCAAGATTACCGACCTGGACCGCAGCAAGATTGAGGAACAGAAAAAAGCAGTCCGCGCAGGGTACGACATGGACATCATTCCAAGTGACCTTGCCACCTACGGTAGCGAGGCGAAAAAGCTGTTGCAGGATTTGCAGAGCCGAAACGAGAGAATGTTCCTGGTCTCCTTTTTGGTGCTGAACACAGCGGACAATCCCCGTCAGCTTGGCAACAACATCTTTCAGGCAGGCTCCATTGCCCAGAAGTATAACTGCCAGCTGACCAGACTGGACTTCCAGCAGGAAGAAGGGCTGATGAGCTGTCTGCCTCTGGGACTCAATCAGATCGAGATCCAGCGAGGGCTGACCACCAGTTCTACGGCTATCTTTGTACCGTTCACCACACAAGAATTATTCCAGAACGGCAAGGAGGCGCTGTACTACGGCATCAATGCTCTGTCCAACAACCTCATCATGGTGGACCGAAAGCTGCTGAAAAACCCCAACGGCTTGATTTTGGGTACGCCGGGTTCCGGTAAGTCCTTCAGTGCAAAACGAGAAATCGCCAACTGCTTTTTGCTTACCAGTGATGATGTTATCATCTGTGACCCGGAGGCGGAGTACGCACCTCTTGTTGAGCGTCTGCATGGGCAGGTCATCAAGATCTCGCCTACCTCAACCAACTACATCAATCCGATGGACCTGAACCTGGACTACTCGGATGATGAAAGCCCGCTGTCCCTCAAGTCTGACTTTATCCTCAGCTTGTGTGAGCTGATCGTGGGCGGTAAGGACGGATTGCAGCCGGTGCAGAAAACCATCATCGACCGTTGTGTGCGTCTGGTCTATCAGACCTACCTCAATGACCCGCGCCCGGAGAATATGCCCATACTGGAGGACCTATATAACCTGCTCCGTTCACAGGAGGAAAAGGAAGCCCAGTATATCGCCACGGCCCTTGAAATCTATGTAACCGGCTCCCTCAATGTGTTCAACCACCAGAGCAATGTGGACATCAACAACCGCATTGTCTGTTATGACATTAAGGAGTTGGGCAAGCAGCTGAAAAAGATCGGTATGCTTGTGGTACAGGATCAGGTATGGAACCGAGTTACCATCAACCGTGCCGCCCACAAGTCCACCCGTTACTACATCGACGAGATGCACCTGCTTTTGAAGGAGGAGCAGACCGCCGCTTATACGGTGGAAATCTGGAAGCGATTCAGAAAATGGGGCGGCATCCCCACCGGAATCACGCAGAATGTCAAAGACCTGCTTTCCAGCCGTGAGGTGGAGAACATCTTTGAAAACTCGGACTTCGTGTATATGCTCAACCAGGCAGGCGGAGACCGTCAGATTCTCGCCAAGCAGCTGGGCATTTCCACGCACCAGCTTAGCTATGTGACCCACTCCGGTGAGGGCGAGGGTCTGCTGTTCTATGGCTCCACGATCCTGCCGTTTGTAGACCACTTCCCGAAGAACACCGAACTTTATCGCATTATGACCACCAAACCCCAGGAACTGAAAAAGGAGGATGAATGATGATGAACCCCAACATTTTGAATAAAAACCCGCTGATGTTTTTTGACAGGGCGGTAAATGCCCAGCGCAGCCAGCTGCTTACAGTCATGGCCGATGCGGTAAGTGAGTGCCGCACGGCGGCAGATCAGGCAGCCGAACTGAATGAGACCGGTCAGGTGGGGCTTCTCCGTCTGGCAGAGGTCTGGAGCGCCATCCGTGCCAAGGAAGGCATGGGCGGTCTGGTTCTGGAAGGAACCGAAGCGAAGATCCTGTCCGATGTGGTGGCACAGTTTTATGCCTACCTGTCCGGCTGTATGTTCAATGATCCTGTGGGGATGGCCATTTATGCAGAGCTGCACTACATGATGTCCTCCCTCATGCTGGGAGAATGGTTTGAATAAGGAACTGCGCCTGCGTTTTACCGATGAGGAACGGGCTGACCCTGCACTGGAAAAGCCAATCCGTAAAGCGGAGAAAGCTGCGGCCAGAGCAGATAAGGCGCAGGCCAATATTCCAAAGAAAAAGGTCATGCAAACGGTCATTGACCCGGATACCGGAAAAAAGACCTCGAAGCTGACCTTTGAGGATAAGAAAAAGCCACCCTCCAAAGTTTCTCAAGGGGTCAAGGAAGCACCCATCCATCTGGTCGCAGGCAAGCTCCACAAAGAGATCCGGGAAACAGAACAGGACAATGTGGGCGTGGAAAGCGCCCACAAGTCCGAGGAGGCGGTGGAGACCGGCGCTTATCTGGTGCGGGAGGGCTACCGTAGTCACAAGCTGAAGCCGTACCGCAAAGCAGCCCAGGCAGAGCGTCAACTGGAAAAGGCTAATGTAAATGTCCTGTACCAGAAATCTTTGCAGGAAAATCCTCAGTTTTCCAGCAATCCTCTTTCCCGCTGGCAGCAAAAGCAGGCCATCAAAAAGCAGTATGCCTCCGCCAAGCGCACCGGTCAGACTGCCGGAAATACCGCCCAGGCTGCGTCCAAAACAGGAAAGGCCGCAAGGACGGTAAAAGAAAAGGCACAGCAGGCAGGGGCATTCGTCATGCGCCACAAGAAGGGCTTCCTGATCGCAGGAGTTTTGTTCCTCATCGCCTGTATGCTGATGAATACCATGTCCTCCTGCTCCATGATGGCGCAGAGCATCGGTTCCGTTCTCTCCGGCACCACCTATCCGTCAGATGACCCGGAAATGCTGGCGGTGGAGGCAGATTATGCAGCCAGAGAAGCCCAGTTGCAGGAGGAAATTGACAACATCGAAAACAGCCACCCAGGGTATGACGAGTATCGCTATGACCTTGGCATGATCGGCCATGACCCTCATGAGCTGGCGGCATTTCTCTCTGCTGTCTTGCAGGGCTATACCCGGCAAAGCGCCCAGGCAGAGCTGGCGCGTGTGTTTGCAGCACAGTATCAGCTGACGCTTACCGAGGAAGTGGAGATCCGCTATCGCACGGAGACCGCCACCGACCCGGAGACCGGCGAGACCACCTCAGAAGAAGTCCCCTATGAGTATTACATTCTGAATGTGAAACTCACCAGCAAGCCCATTTCCGCTGTGGCGTCGGAGCTATTGACCCCGGAGCAGATGGAAATGTATCAGGTCTACCGACAGACCATGGGCAATAAGCCGCTGTTGTTTGGCGGCGGTTCCCCTGATACCAGCGGCTCGGAAGATTTGTCCGGTGTGCAGTTCATTAACGGCACCCGCCCCGGCAATCCGCAGCTGGTGGAACTGGCGAAAAGTCAGGTGGGCAATGTGGGCGGTTATCCCTACTGGAGCTGGTATGGCTTTGACAGCCGCGTGGAATGGTGCGCCTGCTTTGTATCCTGGTGCTATAACCAGGCAGGAAAAAGTGAACCGCGCTTTGCAGGCTGTGAGTGGCAGGGTGTTCCGTGGTTCCAGTCTCATGGACAGTGGGGCGCAAGAGGATATGAAAACATCGCTCCCGGCGATGCCATTTTCTTCGATTGGGATCTGGACGGTTCCGCAGACCATGTGGGAATTGTTATCGGCACCGATGGCAGCCGTGTTTATACCGTGGAGGGAAATTCCGGCGATGCCTGCAAGATCAAAAGTTATGACCTGAATTATCAAAGTATCAAGGGCTACGGCCTAATAAACTGGTAACAGAGATTTTTTAGAAGGAGTGATAGACGATGGCAAAGAACAAAATTGAACGCATTGACCAGGAGATTACAAAGGTCCGCGAGAAGATCGCAGAGTATCAGGAAAAGCTCAAGGCGCTGGAGGCACAGAAAACCGAGGCGGAAAATCTGGAGATCGTCCAGATGGTGCGCGCCCTGCGTATGACCCCGGCTCAGCTGAGCGCCATGCTGTCCGGCGGCACAATTCCCGGTAGTATGGTGGATGACAACAACGAACAGGAGGAAAACAGCTATGAGGAATAAACGATTGCTCCGAACACTTTCCGCCCTTTGCCTGACGCTGGTTCTGGCATCGGGCTTTACCATTCCCGCTTTTGCCCAGGGCGCAGCGCCGCCTCCGGCAGAGGATACCACCAATGACAGCAATGTAGTGGTGGAAGAAACGGAAAAAGCACCTCCGCTGACCCCGGATGGCAACGCCGCTCTGGTGGATGATTTTGGAGGCAATAAACAGCTCATTACTGTTACCACCAAGGCTGGCAACTATTTTTATATCCTGATCGACAGGGCCAACGAGGATAAAAAGACTGCTGTTCACTTTCTGAATCAGGTGGATGAAGCGGACCTGATGGCGCTGATGGAAGATGGAAATGCCAAAGAGGAGCCACCTGCTGTGTGCAGCTGCACAAAGAAATGTGAAGCAGGGGCAGTCAATACGACCTGTCCGGTCTGTGTAACTGATAAGAGTAAATGTACGGGAAAAGCACCGGAATCTCCGGCAGAAACACCGGAGCCAGAAAAAGAGAAGCCTGCCGGACTGAACCCGGCTGCCCTGATCCTTCTGCTGGCTCTGCTGGGAGGCGGTGGCGTATTTGCCTACTTGAAGCTCGTTAAGAATAAGCCTAAGACCAAGGGCAATGATAGTCTGGACGATTATGATTATGGCGAGGAAGATTCCGAGGAATGGGAAACCGAGGATGAGGAGTCGGACGAGCCTGACGCTGACGGGGGCAGCGCAGAAGAAGATGACGAGGACAGCGTGAAATGACCCGTTTCACAGACAGTCCCTATGAACGCATGATGACACGCAGGCCGGAGGGCGGGAAGGAAACTTCCCGTCCTCCCTCTTTACCCCAAAGCCACCCCTGTTATGGCTGCGGGAATTATGGAAGTCCCTGCGTAGGCGTCTGCCATCGTGAGATGGAACGCTGGATCAAAGAAAGGAAACGAAAAAAATGAGTGTTCTGATTACATTTATCAAACTGATTGCTGTTTTTGACCTGCTGGTGATCGCCGTGTATTTTGGCGGTGACATTCTTTCTACCATGTTAAACAAACTTCGGAGAAAACCGAAGCAGGAAGATTTCTTTGATTTCTCCCAGAATGCCATGACAGTTTCATTATCCATAGATTCCATTCGTCAGCTCTGTTCCGGCGATGCGGCAGATTTTGTGGAAGATAAGATTCTGCCAAATGCGGAGAAAACGATGGCTGTTTTGACACACCAGGAACAGACAGCAGCCCGTCTGCTCTTATCTGCCCTGATCGGTTTTCTTGCAGCAGAAGCTCCTATGGATGAACAGAGCTTTCCTATGGTAATGGAACTTCTGAACTGTATGGAGGGTGAAAAAGAGGATGGTTGTCAGGATGCAGTAGAAAGTTTGCTTGAAGATGCTGTCCGCAATACCCACCGCCATGAAGAATATTACAGCAATTATCAACGCTACCAGCTGATGCAGGTGGATAAAACCCGTGTCATTTTGGCTTGCCGCATCATCATCAATGACCTGCTGGGGAAACTGTACCGCTATGACTACCGGTTTGGCTATAACCTGCTTCTGGATGAGGAAAACAGCATAGAGAAAAAACTGCACACGCCTGTGCGGGAAGAATGGGAGGTTGAAGAATATGAAGCTGGTGATTGCTGAAAAACCATCGGTTGCACAAAGTTTGGCTGCGGTAATCGGTGCAACCGCCCGTAAGGACGGGTATCTGGAGGGCAACGGCTGGCGTGTCAGCTGGTGCGTGGGCCATCTGGCCGGTCTTGCAGATGCAGACAGCTATGACCCCAAGTATGCCAAGTGGCGATATGATGACCTGCCTATTCTGCCGGAGCATTGGCAGATGGTGGTGGGAAAGGATAAGAAAAAGCAGTTTGATATTCTCAAAAAGCTGATGAACGCCCCGGATGTGACGGAGGTGGTAAATGCCTGTGATGCCGGACGCGAGGGCGAGCTGATCTTCCGCAGCGTCTATGAGCTGGCAGGCTGCCAAAAGCCTATGAAAAGGCTCTGGATTTCTTCGATGGAGGACTCCGCCATAAGGGAGGGCTTTGCAAACCTGCGCCCCGGTGCAGACTATGACGGGCTTCGGGATGCTGCCCTCTGCCGTGCCAAGGCCGACTGGCTGGTGGGGATCAATGCCACAAGGCTTTTTTCTGTGCTGTATCACCGCACCCTCAACATCGGGCGCGTTATGTCCCCAACGCTGGCGCTCATTGTCCAGCGAGAAGCTGAGATCGACACCTTTAAGCCGGTTCCCTTTTATACCGTGGCGCTGGAGCTGCCTGGTCTTACCGTATCCGGGGAGCGCATGGCGGATAAGACCGCTGCCGAGCAGCTGAAAGAAGCCTGTCAGGGTGCAGCTGTCACAATCAAAAAGGTGGAGCGCAAGGAAAAGTCCGAAAAGCCGCCTGCCCTCTATGACCTGACTACTCTGCAAAGAGATGCCAACCGCCTGCTTGGATTTACAGCCCAGCAGACCCTGGACTATCTGCAAAGCCTGTATGAAAAGAAGCTCTGCACCTATCCCCGTACTGACAGCCACTATCTGACCGGTGATATGGCAGACAGCCTGCCGGTGCTGGTGAATCTGGTTGCCAATGCTATGCCGTTTCGCAAAGGGATCGCCATTACCTGTGATTCGCAGACGGTCATCAACGATAAGAAAGTAACCGACCACCACGCAGTAATCCCTACCAGAAATCTCAAGGATGCAGACCTTTCTGCCCTTCCTGCGGGAGAAAAAGCGGTGCTGGAGCTGGTGGCCCTGCGTCTGCTGTGCGCCGTAGCCCAGCCCCATATCTATTCGGAAACCGTTGTGATTGCAGCGTGTGCCGGTGGGGAGTTTACCGCCAAAGGAAAAACGGTGAAGCATCCCGGATGGAAGGCTCTGGAGGACGCTTACCGTGCCAAAATGAAGGATGCAGAGCCGAAAAAAGAGGGCGCAGAGAAAGCCCTGCCGGAGCTGACTGAAGGACAGACCCTTTCGGTTGCTGCTGCAATCATCAAAGAAGGCAAAAGCAGTCCGCCTCAGCACTTTACGGATGTGATATTTTGTGAGCGTAAGGAGTGGATAGGAATTGAAGAAAGGAGTTCAGCATGAGAAGAAAAAAAGATAGAAGCAATGGCATTACTGCTTTGTATGAAAGACTGTCTCGTGATGATGATAATGCTGGCGAGAGTAATAGTATCGTTCATCAAAAGCAAATGCTTGAAGATTATGCTATAAAACATGGCTTTACGAATCTTGTTCATTTTACCGATGATGGTTGGAGTGGAGCGACTTTTGACAGACCTTCATGGAACAGACTTGTTGAAGGTGTTAAAAACGGAGAAATCACTGCCTGTATCTGCAAAGATATGTCCAGAATCGGCAGAGACCATTTGCAAGTAGGTTTTTTCACTGACATTCTGTTTAGAGAAAAGGAAGTTCGATTTATAGCAATCAATAATGGTATTGACAGTGACCGTCAAGAAACCAGTGAGTTTGCCCCTTTTCTGAATATCATGAATGAGTGGTTTGTCAGGGATACAAGTAAGAAAATTAAAGCTGTACTGAAATCCAGAGGTTCTTCCGGCAACGCTCATACAAGTAATATCCCACCATACGGCTATTTGAAAGACCCAGAAAACCCCGACCATTGGATTATTGATGAAGAAGCTGCTGAAGTAGTCCGCAGAATTTATCGTATGACTATTGAGGGAAAAGGACCTTATCAGATAGCAAGAGAACTTTCAGAAGAAAAAATTGAAAGACCATCTTATTATCTTGGCAAAAAGGGACTTGGAAATCATGCAAGCAATTATGACAAAGAAAATCCGTATATGTGGCGAGGCAATCAGGTTACTACTCTGATTGCCAGACCAGAGTATATTGGAAAGACTGTCAACTTCAGGACATTCAAAAATTCCTATAAGGACAAAAAGACGAAAAGGGCAGATAAGGAAGATTGGGTGGTTTTTGATGATACACAAGAGCCTATTGTCGATGAAGAAACATGGATGCTTGCTCAAAAGCTAAGACAGAATGTAAGAAAAGCCGATCCTATGGGCGAACCTAATGTTCTAACCGGAAAGATTTACTGTGCTGACTGTGGTGCGCCGATGTATAATCACAGGCAACGAAAAGGGCGTGAAAGAATATACTATACTACCAAAGGCGAAAAGCGGATAAGCCATTCAAGTCCGGCAGATTGTTATGAATGTTCCACTTATAATCTTGCTTATCAGAAGTATGACCGGCATTGTACTTGCCACCATATTTCAACAAAAGCACTTAAAAGCATCATTCTGAAAACCATACAAGAGACTTGCCATTATGTTTCTTTGAATGAGCAGGAGTTTGTCTATTCTCTGCAAGAAGAATCGGCGATGAAAGATATTGCTGTTTCTGAAACTGTAAAAAAACGCATTGAAAGAAATCAGAAGCGAGTTCACGAACTGGATATGCTTATCAGGAAAATCTATGAAGATAATGTAATTGGAAGATTGCCGGACAGGCTTTTTCAGAGTATGCTTACTGATTATGAAAATGAGCAGAACGAGCTAAACAAGATTATTGAGACTGACACCGCTGATATGCAACGAATTATAGGCGGTCAAAATAATGTGGAGCGTTTTCTAAAGCTGGTTAAAAAGTATGAGAACATTACAGAGCTTACTCCTGCCATGATAAATGAATTTATAGATAAAATACTGGTTCACGAGCCACAGGGAAAAGGTGCAGACCGCACCACAGAGGTGGAGATATATCTTAACTATGTCGGGCAATTTCAAGTACCTGTGGAGCAGCATGAACCAACAGAGGAAGAAAGGATTGCTGCTGAAAAAGAAGCAGATCGACTTCGCAGAAAACGAGAATCCAATCGTAAGTATATGAAAAAGATTCGTGAGAAATCAAAAAAATTTGCGGAGCATGAGCGTATAGCAGAAGAAAAAAGTTCTGATAGCAAGCTGTGTGCTGAGCAGAACGCCACAAGCAAATCAAATCGGCAAAAAGTGAAAGGAGAAAAAATAGCATGACAGAATTGAAACCACGAATCCATGATGAAAGCAACGGTCTGGACTATGTTCTTGTGGGTGATTACTATGTGCCGGACTTGAAGCTGCCGGAGGAACACCGCCCTATCGGTATGTGGGGCAGACTGCACAGGACATATTTGGAGCAGTACCGCCCTGCAAGGTTCTCTGCCCTCTGTTTATCCGGCGAACTGCATACTTACCTTGCTGACCTGAACGAACAGGCAACGGAAAGGTGCAGCCTTATCATTGAGCAGATGAAACAAGCCGAGGGTGTGACCGAAACCATGAAAGCAGACAATCAGATATTGTGGGTACAGTCCATGAACTCTATCCGTAACCGAGCCGAAGAAATCATCAGACAGGAAATGATTTACTGCTGATTTTATCAAGTCCAAAACCAACAAATTTATATCGTAAACGAAGCGACAGGTATTTCCTTATGAAGTGTCTGTCGCTTTTCATTTATCAAATTTTAAGGAGGAAAACACAATGAAGATGAACCGGAATGAAATGGAAACCCTTTATGCCTTTGGCTGTCCGAACCTGAAAGCAACTGTCGAGCGTTTGCGTATGGTGGCTGCCCTTGCACCCGATCCAGCGGCGAAGAAGCTGTTTTATATGCTTTCTGTCAAGCTGAGTGCTGAGGGTGTTGAAAGGTGGTATCGCTGCTTTTACCGCAGGCTGAGGGTGTTGAAAGACCGCAGGGAGGGCTACTATGATAAGACTGACGAAGATTGAGAAAGAAACAATCGTTCTCTTTAATGAGGGCGAGGACAAGGCAAATATCTACACCCACAACGCCGGATTGAAAAAGAGGTTGGCTGCTTTTGCTAAGAAGTACCCTGACCTTTGCCGACTGGAAAAATCTAATGTTCAAGGCGGTGTTTCTTATGTGCTGGCAAAATCCCGTCTGTCTATCCGCTTCCTGCCGCCTTACAGTGAGGAACGCAGACAGAAAGCCAGCGAATATGCGAAAAAGCATGGGCTGAACAGCCAGCAGGGATAATGTGATAATCAGGGCTGATATGCGGTTAAAATGTCAGGTACAGACCTGATGTTTTGACCGTTGCCTATCGCCTGTGAGGAAAGTATCGGGGACTATGGATTTTGCGGAAATGTGCGTTACGGGTAGCAAGATAAAAAGCTGTGAAAATTTAATGCCACTTCGGAATTATTAACACTTATTTGTAGATTTATAGTAAGGAGATATGATAAAATAATAGTTCAGAAAGTTTCCTTGTAAAGTGTAGGAGGGATAAGATGCAATTCTTAATTAGTTTATATGATGTTTTTGGAAGTTATCTTTTCTTCATAGGAATACCTATGTTATTTGAACTTAGTTCATTTTTTATCAAATATATCAAGTACAAGAAGAAAACTACTATTTTTGTAGAAAAGTGCAAACTGTTAATTAAGTTTGTTTATGTCTGTGTTTTTGTGTTTGGATATTTATTGTTCATTTTTTTTATAGCAGATACTCAATCGAGAGCTACATTTATTAAAATAAGTGGTTCTATTATTCCGATAGCTTCTGTAACAGGTGTTTTAGGATATATTGCTAAAAAAAAGCATAATAAACAGGTTCAAAATCAAAATAGAGTTTCTAATAGTTATATTATAAAAAGTGATAGTTTTTTACTTTATGTTTTTATTATTGGTAGCATAATTTGTGGTGCTTTCGAAATTTTTGCTATTTTAGAGAAAGCAGAACTATGGGTACATTCTATATCGTTAATATTTTTATTAACTGGAATTTTGGGGATTTTAAATATTGGACTATGGAGGATTGAAGTAGACAATATGGAAATCACTTATCGTTCTACATTTGGTCGTGTAAGAAAATATAATTTCAAAGATATAACGAAAGGTGTCTATAAAAAAAGCGGGGCATTTCGTGTCTATATAGGAGAGAAAAGGATATTTACATTTGATGATAATATGGAATTTTCGTTGTTTATAGCACAAATGAACCGACTGCACATTCCAGTGTGGAGCTATGAATTTTCCGTAAAAATGAAAAATAAATCTAAGTAATTTAGAATTTATGTTCATCTATTTGTAGATTACCTGTAATCTGCCACAACTGAATATGACTGTCAAGGTCAGATGAAGAAACCGATGTATTGAGCGTAAAGCGATCATGCGTCGGTTTTTCTTTTTGCAAAATAGTCCGGTGGACTGTTTTGTAAAACCGAAGGAACTGACAGAGCTTGGGACGGGGCGAAGTCAGTTTGTTCGGGCGGGAGTACAGAGGGTGCAACCCTTTGTGCATGGGTACAGGGAATGCAATACCCCTGTGCAGGTCAAGGGCGGCAGCCTTGCCCAGTTAAGTGGCGTTTCGCCACTTAGTACTGGGTATTACTTGACGCAGAAAGCCGCAAGGAATCAGCTTCGCTGCCCTTCTCCCCTGTCGGGGAAATCAAAAAGAAAAGGAGGAACTCATGTGAAATTAACAAGGCACAATGGACGAGCCGGAAAGAATGGCGTTTATAATCCGAAGCACAATGACCGCAGTTTTGACATTGCCAACAGCGAACACATTGACGAAGAACGAGCCAAACAAAATCTCTATTGGGACTGTTACAATGGCTTCCGCAATTTCAAAAATCCCGAAAAGGAAAATGAGCTGTCTGCCACTTTTGAAGATGTGGAACATCTTTTTTATCGTCAGAGGTATCGTGATTTTGTAACCGGACAAAACGAAAGAAATGTGAAGAACCGACACCCTGAAAGAAATAAGGAAACCGGAGATTTGCTCAAAAGCAAAAAGACCTGTCCAGAGGAAACGGTCTATCAGATTGGAACGCTTGACAATCATGTTCCGCCGGAACTGCTCATTGAGATCGTCACAGAATTTATGGGAATCATAAATGAGCGTTTCGGCTCTCATGTCCATATCCTGAATTGGGCGCTGCACTTGGATGAAAGCACCCCTCATATTCACGAGCGTCATGTGTTCGACTGTGAAAATCAATATGGGGAGATTGCCCCACAACAGGAAAAGGCTTTGGAAGCACTGGGGTTTGAACTGCCGGAACCGGAGAAGCCTGTCGGAAGAAAAAATAATCGCAAGATGACTTTCGATTCGGCTTGCCGAGTGCTGCTGTTTGATGTGGCGAAAAAGCATGGCTTACAACTGGAAGAAGAACCGGAATATGGTGGTCGTGCATATCTGGAAAAACAGGACTATATTCTTTTCAAGCAAAAGGAGCAACTGGCAGCACAGGAGCAAAAGCTGGAAGAACTCACCATGAAGATTGAAGATGTGGAAGCTCTGGTGGACGAGGTTGCCGATATTGCTTATGACAAGGCGGTTGAGGTCGTTGCTGATACTGTGAAACTGGAAACGCACAAGGAGGATATTAAGCTGGTGGAGCAGTCTAAGGCATGGGTTCTCTCCCCTGAGCGTAAGGCTTCAAAGAAAGAAGTTGAGTATGCAGTGAAACGATTGGATGGCGTGATTGCCAGAATCACAAACGCTATGAAATCAACCATTCAGAAAATTCAAACCACGCTGATGAAACCGGAGGTCAAAAAAGCCGGAACGGAGCAAATCAAGAAGAAAGCCAAAAGTTCCATTATAGAGCAGTTGAGCCGCAAAAAGAAAGAAATAGCAGAGCGTGAAGTCAGCCGGACACTTCCGGCGAAAAGCAAAAAACAGGATATGGAACTCTAAGGCACTTGCTGTTTTCGCTTTGAAAATGACAGGTGCTTTTGCTTTGGGAGGCAAAAAAAATCTTCCATTCTTTAGGTTGATGAAGTATAATGAACACAGTATATTTTTGGGAATTATAATTATGGAAACTGAGATGAGGAATAAATATGAAGCATTATTTATTTTGGGAAAAGCAATCTATAAAAGAGTTTTGGGAAAAGGGATTATTTATAGATAAGGTATTTATGATTACCTATTCTATCCAAATGTTATTTTTTTTCGTTGCTTTCATTGTCATGAGTTTAAGCACTGACAATCCATTATTTACAGGAATGTTGCTTGGTATTCTTTGGATAGTTATATTTTTAGGGATACCTTTTTTGGGACATACAATAGAAAAATCATATTGGGTAAAATTTGAAGATACTTATGTGCTGCGTCATGAAGCTTCTGGATATAGGAAAAAAATTTTTTATAAAGAAGCAAAATATATTGTAATAGGAGAACCTTATGTTCGTCCTAATAGGTCATTATCGGAAGCGTTTTATGAAAAATTGGGTAATTATATCAATGTTTTATCTTCGGACAAGAGGATATTATTTTCTGTGCGCTATTCTGAAGAACTATTAAAAATGCTTCAGGAACGATGTGAAAATATAGAAATTATAGAAAAATAAGAGTTTTACTAAGCAGGAAATCTGAAAAGGTCTCCTGCTTTTTTGCACCTAAAATTGAATATGGAACTTTAAGGCACTTGCTATTTTCGTTTTGAAAATGACAGGTGCTTTTTTCGTTTCAGGAAAGGAGTCACATGAATGTATTTGAAGTTGTAAAAGAAAATGTTACTGCCCGACAAGCCGCAGAAGCCTATGGCTTGAAAGTGGGTCGCACAGGTATGGCGTGCTGTCCGTTTCACTCGGATAAGTCCCCCAGTATGAAGCTGGATGAACGCTATTACTGTTTTGGCTGCGGAGCAACCGGAGACGCTGTTGATCTGACTGCGAAGATATTCGGTATCGGGCTGAGGGAAGCTGCTGTCAAACTTGCTGAAGATTTTGGTCTTAACTATGACAGCCGACAAAAGCCCAGTGTCCGCCCTCGTATTCGTGAGCCGACACCGGAACAGAAGTATCAAAAAGGAGAAAATCATTGCTACAAGGTGCTGACGGATTATTTTCATCTTCTTAGAGAATGGGAAAAGAAATACGCTCCTAAACAGCCGGATGAGGAATGGAATCCCTTGTTTGCAGAAGCACTGCATAAGAAGAACTATATCGAATATCTGCTTGATATTCTTCTGTATGGTTCATTGGAGGAACGAAAAGCACTTGTGGCAGAACAGAGAAAGGAGGTGTTGAAACTTGAACAGCGAATTGCAGAACTGTCAGCAGACAGAACCATGCACAGTAGAAGAAATCCGAAACAGCTTAGAGCAGAGCGAGAAAGGTAAGGTTTATAATACTGCCGCAAATTATAAGCGTGTTCTGCAATATGATCCACTTTTGAAAGGGGCTATCCGAAAAAATCTTCTGACCGAAAGAATCGATATTGTGAAGCCCCTCGGCTGGTATCGTGATAGCCCGACATTGACAGATGTGGATGTGAAATATCTGCTCCTATATTTTGAAGAAAACTATGGATTGACCGTAGAGAAGAAAATCATAGACGCAGTTGCGGTTATTGCCAATGAAAACCGTTACCACCCTGTCTGTGATTTTCTCAATGCCCTGCAATGGGACGGAACAGAACGCATACGCTTCTGTCTGCACCGCTTTCTCGGTTCTGATACAGATGATTACACCTATGAAGCATTGAAGTTGTTTCTGCTGGGTGCTATCTCACGAGCCTTTAAGCCGGGGTGTAAATTTGAGGTAATGCTCTGTCTTGTAGGCGGTCAGGGAGCCGGAAAGTCCTCTTTCTTCCGTTTGCTTGCGGTCAATGATGATTGGTTCTCTGATGACTTGAAAAAGCTGGATGATGAAAATGTGTACCGCAAAATGCAGGGGCATTGGATTATTGAAATGTCGGAAATGATTGCAACCGCCAACGCTAAGAGCATTGAAGAAATCAAGTCCTTTCTGAGCCGCCAAAAGGAAACCTATAAGATACCCTATGAAACACATCCGGCAGACAGAAAACGACAATGTGTGTTTGGAGGTTCTTCTAATACCCTTGACTTTCTTCCCCTTGACCGAACAGGCAACCGCCGCTTCGTTCCGGTTATGGTCTATCCTGAAAGGGCTGAGGTTCATATTTTGGCGGATGAGCAGGCTTCCAGAGAGTATATCAATCAGATGTGGGCAGAAGCTATGGAGATTTACAGAAGCGGCAATTTCCGTCTGAGATTCAGTCCGGCTATGAACGATTATCTGAAAGCCCACCAAAAGGATTTTATGCCAGAGGACACAAAGGCAGGACAGATTTTAGACTATCTGGAACGCTATTCCGGCAGCATGGTCTGTTCCAAACAGCTTTATAAGGAAGCACTGGGGCATGATTATGACGAACCGAAACAATGGGAGCTGCGAGAGATCAACGACATTATGAATAACGCTGTCACAGGCTGGAGGGCGTTCAGCAATCCGAGATATTTTCCAGAGCCTTACCGCCGACAAAAGGGCTGGGAGCGTATCAGGAACGACAACGAGCCTGACAACAGCATGGATGGTTTTCAGGAAATCCCGACAGAGGAAATGGAACAGTTAGGGCTTCCGGAAGAATGGTTAAAGCAAAAATAAAAGTCCGTTGTCGCTTCGGTTGTCGAGCCGGTTGTCGGTCTGGTTGTCGGGCAAAAATCCCGAAAGCCTTGATATTGCGGCACTTTTCCCTTTCTGACAACCATGACAACCAATATTATAAAGAAAAAGGAAATAGTAAAAAGATAGTATCGCCCGATAAAGAAAAAAGGTTTTCTGATGTCCGTTGTCGGAACTTCGTTGTCAGACCTTTCCTTGTCGGGCTTTTTTCATTCAAGGAGGATTATCGTATGACAAATATTATGAACAGTACACTACCCACCCAAAATAACCATTCGGAGAAAAACAAACCGGATGGAGTTTTTGTGATTAAGCAAGGCAAAACAAATTATAAAGTCAAAGTGTTTTTTGACCATAGTAGCGGTTTGACTGCTGAGGACAGATTGAAACGCATTATTCAGGCAGAAGCAGAGAGAGAATCTGCGTAAATAATATGAAAAATATCCACGCACCCCCTTGACAAAAGCTTTCAGAGGACACCCTATTGTCCGCGATGGAGACTGCCGGAAAAGAGGATATGCCGGAGGATGCCGAGAGAAAAGGTCTGGGGACACCGGCCACCCGTGCCGGTATTTTGGAAAAGCTGGTATCTGCCGGTTTTCTGGAACGAAAAAAGAGCAGGAAAACGGTGCAGCTTCTCCCTTCCCACGATGCAGTCTCCCTGATCACCGTTCTGCCGGAACAGCTGCAATCGCCGCTTTTGACTGCCGAGTGGGAGTACCGCCTGGGCGAGATCGAGCGCGGGCAGCTTGCCCCGGAGGAGTTTCTGGACGGGATCAGCACTATGCTGGGAGACCTGGTGGGAACTTATCAGGTCATCAAGGGAACTGAGTACCTGTTCACTCCGCCCCACGAGGTGGTGGGCAAATGCCCTCGCTGCGGCGGTGAAGTGGCAGAACTGCAAAAAGGCTTCTTCTGTCAGAATGATTCTTGTAAATTTGCAATCTGGAAAAACAACAAATGGTGGGCTGCCAAGAAAAAACAGCCGACCAAAGCTGTGGTGTCTGCGCTGCTGAACGATGGCTGTGTCCGTGTGACGGGGCTATATTCGGAGAAAACCGGCAAGACCTACGATGCCACTGTGGTTTTGGAGGACGATGGACAGTATGCCAACTTCAAGCTGGAATTTGACCAGCGGAAAGGAGGCAGTCGATGAAGCTCTCTTTAGTGGAACGGGAAACCATTCTCCTCTATAACCAGGCAGAACCAATGGCTGAGGTCTACACCCACGATCCCCGTCTGATGGAGAAGCTGGAACTGCTGGCAAAAAAGCACCCCGACCAGATCACCCGAAAGGACGCCCATAACTTTACCGTCCCCAAGCGGTGTGTATCAGTCCGGGAGCCATACAGCGCCGAGCGTCGCAAAGCTGCCAGTGAACGGGCGAAAGCCGCCGGATACCAGCCCCCTGTGAGAAAGTCCGGCAGTTAAAGGCACATGGCAGAGAATGTATTTGAAGCGGTCAAGCAGTCGGTCAGCACCAGAGAAGCGGCAGAGTTTTACGGGATAAAAGTCAGTCGAACTGGCATGGCCTGCTGTCCCTTTCACGATGATAAGAACCCCAGCATGAAGGTAGACCAGCGGTTCCACTGCTTTGGCTGTGGTGCAGATGGGGATGTGATCGACTTTATCGCAAAGCTCTTTAACCTCTCCCCAAAAGAAGCGGCAGAGAAACTGGCACAGGATTTTGGCCTGATCTATGACAGTCAGGCCCCGCCCCGCAGGAGATATGTCCGGCAAAAAACCGAGGCACAGAAGTTTCGGGAGGATCGACAGCGCTGTTACCGCGTACTGTCCGATTACTACTATCTGCTGAAAAAATGGGAAGCCGACCGTTCTCCCAGGACACTGGAGGAAGAACCGCACCCCCGCTTTGTGGAAGCAATCCAGAAGAAAGCCTATGTAGAGTACCTGCTGGACCTTTTCCTTTATGAAAGTGAAGAAGAACAAAAGGCATGGATTGCGGAACACACAGCAGAAATCACACACTTGGAAAGGAGATTGAAAATCATGGCTGAGAACAAACCCACCAATCGAGAACGGCTAAGGGAAATCACAGATGGCATCGAGCAGGGTATCAAAGAATTGTTTGAAAGCGAAAAGTATATGCGTTATCTGTCCGTCATGTCCCGATTTCACCGCTATTCGGTAAACAACACTATGCTCATCTATATGCAGAAGCCGGACGCCACTTTGGTAGCCGGATACAATAAGTGGAAAGACCAGTTTGAGCGTCATGTAAAAAAGGGCGAGCATGGCATTACCATCATCGCCCCAACACCGTACAAGAAGAAAATCGAGGAGCAGAAGCTGGACCCAGATACCAAGGCTCCGATTCTGGATAAAGACGGAAAGATCGTCACAGAGGAAAAAGAAATCGAGATTCCCATGTTTCGCCCTGTCAAGGTCTTTGATGTGAGTCAGACCGACGGGAAACCTTTGCCGGAGCTTGCTTCCTCCCTTTCCGGCAATGTGCCAAATTATGAGGCATTCATGGAGGCCCTGCGCCGCAGTGCACCGGTACCGATTACTTTTGAAGCAATGGTCGCCGATACGGACGGCTATTTTTCTGCTGATCATCAGAAAATTGCCATTCGTCAGGGCATGAGCGAGGTGCAGACGGTTTCGGCCACGGTTCACGAGATTGCTCACAGCAAGCTCCATGACCCTAAAAAATATGAAATGCTACCGTCATGGAAGGTTGTGCTGGAGAGTGAAGGTGGAACCAAGCATGATTTCAAGCTGGATTTTGCCACAGAAAAAGAAGCCGAACAGTTTGCTTCTGATATGGATTGGCGCTATGTGGACGAAAATCAGTTTGAATGGCGTCTTGCAGTTGAGGAAGATGCAACCGCAGAAAAACAGGCAATCAAAAACCGTCACACGGAAGAAGTGGAGGCTGAAAGCATCTCCTATGCAGTCTGCAAATATTTTGGAATTGAGACAGGAGAAAACAGCTTTGGCTATATTGCCAGTTGGAGTCAGGGCAAGGAACTGAAAGAGCTGAGAGCCAGTTTGGAGACCATCAACAAAACCTCCGGCACTTTGATCTCCGACATTGAGCGCCACTATAAGGAAATCTGCAAAGAGCGTGGAATTGACCCCAATGCAAAGGCAGAGCCGGAAACCGCCCCGATAGAGCAGCCGACCGGCAATCTAACCTACTATGTAGCAGAGTGCATGGAGTTTCCAAACCTCGGAGAATACCACGATAACCTGTCTTTGGAGGAAGCGGTTCGCATTTATCAGGAAATTCCGGCAGAGCGAATGAACGGGATCAAAGGAATTGGTTTTGAGCTGAAAGACGGAAGCGACTATGAAGGACCGTTTCCGATTTTGACCGGGCAGACCATTGACCTGGATACCATCCAGGCAATCGACTATTACCGTGACAATCCGCTGGTACAGAAAGCGGTAAAGGAACTGGCTGCGGCCATGCCGGAAATGGAGGTGCTGGGGGCGGATGCCAACCAGCAGGAGGCTTTGTTTCTGATCGACGATGCCACCTATCTTCATATCCAGCCCTGTGACAGCGGCTGGGACTACACCCTTTACGATGTTGCATCCATGAAAGAGCTGGATGGCGGTCAGCTGGATATGCCGGAGCTTTCCCGCATGAAGGCAGTTCTTCAGATTTGTGATGACAACGATTTGGGCAAAGACTCGGTAAAATACGCACCGTTGTCTATGATCGAGACCTTGCAGGAAGCGGCCTATCAGCAGATGCAGGAAGAGGTCAAGCAGGAAAACACTTCTGTCCAGCTGCCGGAGGCACAGGAGCAGGCACTGGATGAATACCCCATGCCGGATGAGCAGGTCTCTACACCGGATATGCAGGAATACGGCTACACCTATGATGGGATGCTCCCTGTTACCAGAGAACGGGCGCTGGAACTGGATGCCGCCGGTTTGACTGTCTATGTGCTGCATGAGGACAATACGGAGAGCATGGTGTTTGACCCACAGGAGATCATGGAGCATGGCGGTCTTTGCGGTGTGGACCGTGAGGAATGGGAGAAAAGCCCTCAGTTCCATGAAAAGGTCATGGAGCGTCAGGAACATCAGCAGGAACGAGAACAGGCATTTCTCTCCCAGAACAGAGATTGCTTTGCCATCTATCAGGTAAAGCATACCGATGAATTGCGTGACATTCGCTATGAAGGGATGGACTGGCTTCACTCCATTGGACAGACGGTAAAGCGTGAAAACTATGATCTGGTCTATACTGCGCCGTTGGAACCCTGCAAGTCTCCGCAGGCCGCTGTTGAACAGCTTTATCATCAGTTCAACAACGATCATCCGGCAGACTACCACCATCCTTCCATGAGCGTCAGCGACATCGTTGCGATCAAGCAGGACGGTAAGGTATCCTGTCATTACTGTGACAGCAGTGGTTTTACCCAGATTTCCGGATTCCTGCCGGAAAATCCGCTGAAAAATGCGGAGATGGCCGTAGAGGACGATTACGGCATGATTGACGGTATCATCAACAATGGCGCAAAAGAGCTTACGGTGGCAGAGCTGGAACAGCAGGCCCGAAGCGGTCAGCCCATTTCCCTGATGGACTTGGCTGATGCCGTTCATCGGGAGGAACGGGAAAAGAAAAAGTCCGTTGTGGATCAGCTGAAAAGCCAGCCCAAAGCAGAACACAAAAAGACAGCGCAAAAAAAGAGCGTGGAAAGGGAGATTTGATATGGGAAACTTTACTTTTGAGGAAATGAACCTGATGTGCATTTACAATACCGGCAACCGCACCGGATTGATCGACAGCCTGCGTGAGATGCGCGGCGAGCTATCACCGGAGGAAACGGAACTGAGGGAGCTGACCGACAGCGCCCTTACGAAGCTCTGTGCGATGACCGATGAGGACTTTGCCCAGTTGGAGCTGTATCCGGATTTTGACCAGTAAACACCATAACCGCAGGGATGGGGTGGCAAATTGCCACCCCACCTCTTTACCCCAAAACCGAAAGGAGGACAGAACACCATGCCAACCAAAGCTGAACTATATGCACAGATGGCGGACAAGGTGGCAACACAGCTCACGGGGAGCTGGCAGGAATGGGCAGGGTTTCTCACCACTGCTTCCCGCCTTTACAAGTACCCGTTCCATGAGCAGTTGATGATCTATGCCCAGCGACCGGACGCCACCGCCTGTGCAGAGTACGATTTGTGGAATGAAAAGATGGGCCGCTATGTAAGGCGCGGTTCCAAGGGAATCGCTCTGGTGGACGATTCCGGGGACAGACCTCGCCTTCGCTATGTTTTTGACATTTCCGACACCGGAACCCGTGAACATTCCCGCACTCCCTGGCTGTGGCAGCTGGAGGAGCGCCATCTGGATTCCGTGCAGGCCATGCTGGAGCGCACCTATGATGTTTCCGGTGATGACCTTGCCGGACAGCTCACTGAGGTAGCCGGAAAACTGGCTGAGGAATACTGGACGGAGCATCAGCAGGACTTCTTCTATATCGTTGACGGTTCCTTTTTGGAGGAATATGATGAGTATAACATCGGAGTGCAGTTCAAGGCAGCCGCCACCGTCAGCATCACTTACGCTTTGATGTCCCGCTGCGGACTGGAGCCGGAACGCTACTTCGACCACGAAGATTTTATGGCGATCTTTGATTTCAACACCCCGTCCACCATCGGGGCGCTGGGAACAGCGGTCAGCCAGATCAACCAGCAGGTGCTGCGGCAGATCGGCGTCACCGTCCGAAATGCAGAGCGCGAAGCCAACCAAGAAAGGAGCAAACAAGATGAACAATCCCATGACCTATATCCAGAACGGAGACTATCTGATTCCCGACCTGAAGCTGAGCCAGCAGCCGGAGAAACCCCTGGGCAAGTACGGCAGGATGAGGAAAACCTACCTGAAGGAACACCGTCCCATCCTCTACAACCAGATGTTGCTGAGCGAGAAGCTGTACCCGCACCTTCTGGAGATCGACGAGACCGCCCAGAACAGACTGGAGCAGATGATACCCCAGCTGGCGAAGGAAGCGGGAGCCACCGAGGAACTGAAAGCCAGCGATCCCATGAAGTGGGTGGGGCTGATGAACACCTGCAAAGCCCAAGCCGAGGAGATCCTGATGGCGGAGCTTATCAACAGCTGACCCTAAACCTGTTCCTCTCCGAAGCAGAACAGATCCAATCCATAGATGAAGCAGAGAATGTAGCGCATACATCCTCTGCTTTTTCTTTTGCCCAAAATGATATTGACCATGTGCTGCGTTTGGGCGGCAATACAGACCGCCAGAGGGAGCGTGTGGTTGCAGCCTTTGAAAAGCAGAAAACCACCGCTGAGATTGCCGAGATACTGAAAACGCTGTACCACGGCGGCAACGGCCTTGGCAGTGTGAGCGCATGGTATGCCGAGGATGGTATCCATCTTTCTCATGGGAAGTCTGTCCGTTATGATAGGTCTGCCCAGGTCATTTCCTGGGAGAGCGCCGCAGAGCGTATCGGGGAGCTTTTGGAGAGCGGCCAGTTTGCCTCCAATGTGGAGCTTGCAGAAGCGGCAGGCTATGAACGCTCCCTCCTTTCAGAAAAGCTCTGGTATCTGTATCACGATCTCAGCGAGGACGCCAGAGAAGCCAGATATTTGTCCTGCCTGTCAGAGATCAAAGGCAATGGGTTCCCGGAGGAGACCCGCCGTCTGACGGAGCAGCTGAATGACCCGGCCTTCCGTCAGACCCTCAAGGAAGAATACGCCGCCTTCTGGACTGCCTATCAGCAGGATCGTGACCTGTTGCGCTTTCACTACCATAGGCCAAGGGAAATCTGGGAGAACCTGAAAGACCTTGACCTGCCCCACAGGACTTTTTCTTCGGACCTTTCTCAAGTGCCAACCGTCCAGCACTTCATTACCGAGGATGAGATCGACGCCGCCATGACCGGCGGCAGCAGTTTTGCCGGAGGAAAAGGCCGTATCTATACTTTCTTCATGGAAAACCATACGGATAAGGAAAAAGTGAGATTCCTCAAAGACGAGTATGGCATTGGCGGACGCTCTCATGCCCTGTCTGGCGCAACACACAGCGGCGAAGATCACGACGGAAAAGGACTGCACTATAAAAAGCAGGACTGCCCAGATGTTCACTTGAACTGGGAAAATGTTGCCAAGCGCATTACCTCTCTTGTTCAGAAAGGCCGCTATCTTACCGAACAGGAACAGGCGCAGTATGACAAAATCCAGGCTGAAAAGGAACTGGCCGAAGAAGATGCCATCCAAGCCCAGCAGCCGGAGGTGGAGGAAGAAACGCCAAAGCCTACCCTTCGGGAGCAGTTTGAGCAGTATAAGCCTGTGGTAACTGCCGCCATTTCCGAGGATGCCGCATACCGCAATGCCTGCGGTCATTCTGACTGTGAAAATGCTGTCATCGAGGGCAATGCCGCTGTGCGCCGTGCGGTCCTTGGTTCTAAGGATATGGAGCTGATCCGCCTTTATTCTGATATACCGGAGTTCCGCCAGCGTCTGCACCGGGAAGTGATCGACGAAACCTATCCAAAGCTCCATGAACTTCTGCGCCCTCTTTCTCAGGAAGATATTGATACTGCCCTTTGTGCATGGAACGGCAATATTGAGAGTAAACACGCTGTCGTCCGCTACATGAAAGACCATGCAAGAGAGAAAGATACCGCTGCATGGCTGGCTCAGGAATACGGCGGCAGTAACAGCCTGTTCGTTGTCCGTGCCGGCAGCCCGGAGGAAACGCAGCTGCCCTGGCCGAAGGTACAGCGCCGGATTGCCCAGCTCATTCAGGAGGACCGGTTCTATACCGAAGAAGAACAGGACCGTTTTGACGACATCGACCCAATCGCCATCCGGGAAGCTCTGGGGGAAAGAGGAATCGTCAACGGACAGGTGGCAGACCCGGAAAAACTGGAGAATGACCCGTTTATCCAGCGGGTGATGTCGGATGCAGAGCAGATTGCAGCTGCCGAGACAGAGCAGACTTCCGAAGTTTCCATTTCCGATGAGGAATATGATGCAGTTCGCTGCCCAACTCCGCAAAGAACCTCCTATGACCCTGCCGCCCCGGTCTATGCCGTGGGCGATACCGTGTATATCGAGGATGACGCCTATCAGATCACCGAGCTGCGGGATGACACCGTACAGCTTCTGCCCACCGGTATGGTATATCCCATCTACCGGGCAGAGCGCAAAGAACAGTTCGAGCAGTTGCTTCGGGCAGACCGCCGCAATGCTTACTATACTGAGTTTCTTCCCATTGACCCGGACAATGCAGATCAGGACCTGCGGGATGTATTGGCCCATGGACTGATGGATGAAGCGGATAAACAGCAGATTTCCACGCTGCTGCAATCCGGCAGGAGCAACAGTGAGATCGCTTACTGGCTGAGTAGAGCCTATCCCCATGAGATCGAGACGCTGAATCTGGAGACCGGCGATATTGCCGATTACCGCACCACGGCACAGGGCATGGAGCTGGAAGTCCTGGACGCAGAGGAAAAGCGTCTGGCTGTGCTGTATTTTCGCTGGGATGAGGTTGCGCCTTTGCTGCGCGGGATGTATGCCCGTCAGCTGGATGGCTTTGGACAGGAACAGCCCCAACCGTCTGTCAAATCCCCGGCCTTCCACTCCGAGACCGTGGCCGTCTATCCGGGAGACAAGAACAATCTGCCTTATGATGTGGTGGTGGAACGGCTGCATATCGAGGAGCCGGAGCCGCCAGCACCTGTGACTGAGCCGGAGAAAACCTTTGAGGAAGTGCTGGACGAACATCCGGTTTCCATTCAGGTCAATGGACAGTGGCAGACCTTCCCCAATGCCAAAGCTGCCGAGGAAGCCTCCTATGAGGAATACAAGGCAAACCTGCGCCGAAATGCACAGAACTTCCGTATTACCGATGAGCATTTGGGAGAAGGTGGTCCGAAAGCCAAGTTCCAGGCCAATATCGAAGCAATCAAGCTGCTGAAATACCTGGAGGAAACCACCGGACAGGCAACGCCGGAACAGCAGGAAGTCCTATCCCGCTATGTGGGCTGGGGCGGTCTTGCCGACGCCTTTGACCCGGAAAAAACGGCATGGGCTTCCGAGTATGCCCAGCTGAAAGAGCTGCTGACTCCGGAGGAATATGCCGCCGCCAGAAGCTCCACCCTCAATGCTCATTACACCAGCCCTACGGTCATTCAGGCCATCTATGAAGCGGTGGGCCGTATGGGATTTGAGACCGGAAATATTCTGGAGCCGTCTATGGGTGTGGGCAATTTCTTCGGTATGCTGCCGGAGGAAATGCGAAACAGCCGTCTGTACGGCGTGGAGCTGGACCATGTTTCCGGGTGCATCGCAAAGCAACTCTATCCCAAGGCGGACATCACAGTAGGCGGCTTTGAGACTACCGACAGGCGTGACTTCTATGACCTTGCCATCGGCAATGTACCTTTTGGTCAGTATCAGGTCAACGACAAAGCCTACAGCAAGCTGAATTTTAGTATTCACAACTACTTTTTCGCCAAAGCACTCGACCAGGTGCGTCCCGGCGGTGTGGTGGCTTTTGTGACTTCCCGCTATACCATGGACGCCAAGGATTCCACCGTGCGCCGCTATCTTGCCCAGCGTGCCGAGCTGCTGGGAGCTATCCGTCTACCTAATGACGCGTTCAAAAAGAATGCCGGTGCCGAGGTGGTATCGGACATCATTTTCCTCCAAAAGCGGGACCGCCCGCTGGACATCGTTCCGGAATGGACCCAGACCGGACAGACGGAGGACGGGTTTGCCATCAACCGGTATTTTATCGACCACCCGGAAATGGTGCTGGGCAGACAGGAGCCGGTAAGCACTGCTCATGGCATGGACTACACCGTGAACCCTATCGAGGGACTGGAGCTTTCCGACCAGCTGCATGATGCGGTGAAGTATATTCATGGCACTTATCAGGAGGCAGAGCTGCCGGAGCTGGGCGAAGGCGAAGCTATTGACACCTCCATTCCTGCCGACCCCAATGTGAAGAACTATTCCTATGCCATTGTAGACGGGCAGGTGTACTACCGGGAAAACAGCCGTATGGTGCGCCCTGACCTCAACGCCACCGCAGAAGCCCGCGTGAAAGGTCTTGTGGGACTGCGTGATTGTGTGCAGGAACTGATCGACCTTCAGATGGACGCAGCTGTCCCGGACAGCGCTATTCAGGAGAAACAGGCAGAGCTGAACCGGCTCTATGACAGCTTTTCTGCCAAATACGGTCTCATCAATGACCGTGCAAACCGTCTGGCCTATGCAGATGATTCTTCCTATTACCTGCTCTGTGCGCTGGAAGTCATCGACGAGGACGGAAAGCTGGAGCGCAAGGCGGATATGTTCACCAAACGGACCATCAAGCCCCATCAGGCGGTGGCTGTGGTGGATACGGCAAGTGAAGCGCTGGCGGTGTCTATCTCGGAAAAAGCCTGCGTGGATATGGGTTATATGAGCCAGCTTACCGGAAAAACAAAAGAAGAACTGGCCGGAGAACTGCAAGGGGTGATCTTCCGTGTACCGGGACAGTTGGAGAAAGACGGCACACCCCATTATGTGACAGCTGATGAATACCTTTCCGGCAATGTACGCCGCAAACTGCGTCAGGCGCAGCGGGCGGCACAGCAGGACCCGGCTTATGCAGTCAATGTGGAAGCTCTTACCGCCGCCCAGCCCAAAGACCTGGATGCGTCGGAGATCGAGGTGCGTCTGGGCGCTACCTGGATCGACAAGGAATATATCCAGCAGTTTATGTACGAGACCTTCAACACTCCGTTTTATCTCCAGCGCAGCATCGAGGTCAACTATTCGTCCTTTACCGCTGAATGGCAGATCAAGGGAAAATCTTCTGTATCCTACAACGATGTGGCAGCTTATACCACCTACGGGACCAGCCGCGCCAATGCCTATAAGATTTTGGAGGACAGCCTGAACCTGCGGGATGTCCGTATCTATGACACCATAGAGGACGCAGACGGAAAAGAGCGCCGCGTGCTGAACGCCAAGGAGACCACCCTGGCTGCCCAAAAACAGCAGGCTATCAGGGAAGCCTTTAAGGACTGGATCTGGAGAGACCCGGAGCGCCGCCAGACTTTGGTGCGCCAGTACAACGAAGAAATGAACTCTACCCGTCCCCGCGAGTATGATGGCAGCCATATCACTTTTGGCGGCATGAACCCAGCCATTACCCTGCGGGAACACCAGAAAAGCGCTATCGCCCATGTGCTGTATGGCGGAAACACCCTGCTGGCACATGAGGTGGGCGCGGGCAAAACCTTTGAGATGGTGGCCGCTGCTATGGAAGCCAAACGCCTGGGTTTGTGCCAGAAATCTCTTTTTGTGGTTCCAAACCACCTGACCGAGCAGTGGGCGTCGGAGTTTCTGCGCCTCTATCCTTCCGCCAACATCTTAGTTACCACCAAAAAGGAATTTGAGACCCATAACCGCAAGAAGTTCTGCGCCCGTATTGCGACCGGTGACTACGACGCCATCATCATGGGACACAGCCAGTTTGAGCGTATCCCCATCAGCCGGGAGCGTCAGGAACGGCTTATCTATGAGCAGATCGACGAGATCACCGAGGGCATCGCAGAGGTGCAGGCCAGCGGCGGTGAGCGTTTTACCGTCAAGCAGCTGGAGCGTACCAGAAAGTCTCTGGAAGCCAGACTGGAAAAGCTGCAAGCCGAGGGGCGAAAAGACGATGTGGTAACCTTCGAGCAGCTGGGTGTGGACCGTTTGTTTGTGGACGAGGCCCACAACTATAAAAACCTGTTTCTATACACAAAAATGCGGAATGTGGCTGGTCTTTCCACATCGGACGCGCAGAAATCCTCCGATATGTTTGCCAAGTGCCGCTATATGGATGAGATTACCGGAAACCGTGGCGTGATTTTTGCCACCGGCACACCGGTCAGCAACTCCATGACCGAGCTTTACACCATGCAGCGTTACCTTCAGTATGAACGCTTGCAAGAGCTGGACATGACCCACTTCGACTGTTGGGCTTCCCGATTTGGGGAGACTGTCACAGCATTGGAGCTGGCACCGGAAGGCACCGGCTACCGGGCAAGAACGAGATTCAGTAAGTTCTTTAACCTGCCGGAGCTGATGAACCTGTTCAAAGAAGTGGCCGACATTAAGACTGCCGACCAGCTAAATCTGCCTACCCCGGAAGTGGAATACCACAACATCGTGGCGCAGCCTACCGAACATCAGCAGGAAATGGTCAAGGCCCTTTCGGAACGCGCATCGCTGGTACACAGCGGAACCGTTGACCCGTCCCAGGACAATATGCTCAAGATTACCTCGGATGGCCGCAAGCTGGGGCTAGACCAGAGGAGCGTCAACCAGATGCTGCCGGACGAACCCGGCACAAAGGTCAATCAGTGCGTAGACAACATCATGCAGATCTGGCGGGATGGCGAAGCTGACAAGCTGACCCAGCTGGTATTCTGCGACATTTCTACCCCGCAGGCAAAAGCTCCTGCAAGCAAGGCGGCGAAAACGCTGGATAATCCACTGCTTCACGCACTGGAAGGCGCTGTGCCTCTGCCGGAGCAGGAACCGGTCTTTACGGTATATGACGATATTCGTCAGAAACTCATTGCCCAGGGGATGCCTGCCGACCAGATCGCTTTTATCCATGAAGCCAACACCGAAGTACGGAAAAAAGAGCTGTTCTCCAAAGTTCGTACCGGTCAGGTGCGTGTACTTATGGGCAGCACCACCAAGATGGGCGCAGGCACCAATGTGCAGGACCGTCTGGTGGCACTTCATGACCTGGACTGTCCGTGGAGACCGGGAGATGTAGGACGGATTTTGCGGACATTCAAAATAAAAAAGAATGTGGAGGTAACAGACAATGGCAAAATCATTATTTGAGGAACTGGGCGGCAAATACGAAAGGCAAGGGGATTATTTGATACCGTGCTTAACTGTACCCGCCGAAGAAGAACAGGCAATAGGCATCTGGGGGCAACGGCATTTAGATTATCTAAAACAGTACCGTAAAGTTACATACACCAATCTTCTTACAAGCGGCAGGCTAAACGCCTACCTTGCCGACATCAACAGACAGGCACAGGAACGCTTTGAAAGGCTCATAGAGGGTATGAAACAGGCACAGGGCATAACGGAACAGCTAAAGGCAGAAAACGCCTTAGAATGGACAGGATGCCTCAATAACATAAGGGCTTGTGCGAGGGAGATTGTGGAAAAGGAAATTATTTTTGCATAAACAGATGATTAGTGGCAGGGGGAAATCCTGCCGCTTTTTCTGCTTTAGTTTGTCAGCTTGACAAATAAAGGGTTAAGGAATATAATTAGATTCAGTATTATACAAGGAGTTAATAAATATGCGGCAAGGTATTCTTAAATAAACTGTCAATTTGATAGTGGGAACAAAAAGTAGCAGTCCCGTTTCACTTTTAATATGGGGCTTAGTTTTTTGTACCCAGTTTAAGAATACTTTTATCATGTAATTTTATATGCCCGAAAACATATAAGTGTTTTGGGGCTATTGGAGTTATTTACCCAGTGATAGGAGTATTTATCACTGGGTATTTTTATGCCCTTTTTTGGGTGTTGATAGGAGGAAAATCACATGAAAATAATTAACTTAGGCATTCTGGCTCACGTTGACGCAGGAAAGACAACATTAACGGAAAGTTTATTGTATACCAGTGGTGCAATTGCAGAACTAGGGAGCGTAGATGAAGGCACAACAAGGACAGATACAATGAATTTGGAGCGTCAAAGGGGAATCACTATCCAGACAGCAGTGACATCTTTTCAGTGGGGGGATGTAAAAGTCAACATTATAGATACACCAGGCCATATGGATTTTTTGGCGGAAGTATACCGTTCTTTATCCGTATTAGACGGAGCAGTATTATTAGTTTCTGCAAAGGATGGCATACAGGCACAGACCCGTATACTGTTTCATGCACTACAGACAATGAAGATTCCGACAATTTTTTTCATCAATAAAATTGACCAAGAGGGGATTGATTTGCCAATGGTATATCGGGAAATGAAAGCAAAGCTTTCTTCGGAAATTATAGTGAAGCAAAAGGTTGGGCAGCATCCCCATATAAATGTAACGGACAATGACGATATGGAACAGTGGGATGCGGTAATTATGGGAAACGATGAACTATTAGAGAAATATATGTCAGGGAAACCGTTTAAAATGTCAGAACTGGAACAGGAAGAAAACAGGAGATTCCAAAACGGAACGTTATTTCCCGTTTATCACGGAAGCGCTAAAAACAATCTGGGGATTCGGCAGCTTATAGAAGTGATTGCCAGTAAGTTTTATTCATCAACGCCTGAAGGTCAATCTGAACTATGCGGGCAGGTTTTCAAGATTGAATATTCAGAGAAAAGGCGGCGTTTTGTTTATGTGCGTATATATAGCGGAACATTGCATTTGAGGGATGTTATTAGAATATCTGAAAAAGAGAAAATAAAAATCACAGAGATGTGTGTTCCGACAAACGGTGAATTATATTCATCCGATACAGCCTGCTCTGGTGATATTGTAATTTTACCAAATGATGTTTTGCAGCTAAACAGTATTTTGGGGAACGAAATACTGTTGCCGCAGAGAAAATTTATTGAAAATCCTCTCCCTATGCTCCAAACAACGATTGCAGTAAAGAAATCTGAACAGCGGGAAATATTGCTTGGGGCACTTACAGAAATTTCAGATGGCGACCCTCTTTTAAAATATTATGTGGATACTACAACGCATGAGATTATACTTTCTTTTTTGGGGAATGTGCAGATGGAAGTCATTTGTGCCATCCTTGAGGAAAAATATCATGTGGAGGCAGAAATAAAAGAGCCTACTGTTATATATATGGAAAGACCGCTTAGAAAAGCAGAATATACCATCCACATAGAAGTCCCGCCAAATCCTTTCTGGGCTTCTGTCGGGTTGTCCATAGAGCCGCTCCCTATTGGAAGCGGAGTGCAGTATGAAAGCAGAGTTTCACTTGGATATTTAAACCAATCGTTCCAAAATGCGGTTATGGAGGGGGTTCTTTATGGCTGCGAGCAGGGGCTGTATGGATGGAAAGTGACAGACTGTAAAATCTGTTTTGAATATGGATTGTATTATAGTCCTGTAAGTACCCCCGCAGACTTTCGGCTGCTTTCCCCTATCGTATTGGAGCAGGCTTTAAAAAAAGCAGGGACAGAACTATTAGAGCCATATCTCCACTTTGAAATTTATGCACCGCAGGAATATCTCTCACGGGCGTATCATGATGCTCCAAGGTATTGTGCAGATATTGTAAGTACTCAGATAAAGAATGACGAGGTCATTCTGAAAGGAGAAATCCCTGCCAGATGTATTCAAGAATACAGGAACGATTTAACTTATTTCACAAATGGGCAGGGAGTCTGCTTGACAGAGTTAAAAGGATACCAGCCAGCTATTGGTAAATTTATTTGCCAACCCCGCCGCCCGAATAGCCGTATAGATAAGGTTCGGCATATGTTCCACAAGTTAGCTTAACAGCTTGCAAAAGTCATATAAAATGAGATTTGAAAGGATTAGAGACTAATTATGATGAAATGCGAATGGATATTGTGTCCTGTTTGTGGGAGCAAAACCCGTAATAAAATTAGGAAGGACACTGTTTTGAAGAATTATCCCCTTTATTGTCCAAAATGCAGACAGGAAAGATTGATTAAAGTTGACAACTTGAAGATAACTGTCATCAAAGAGCCAGACGCTTAAGACGCAGAGCCGATGAAATTGTGGAACAATTCACGAATCATCGGCTCTTTTTGTTTCGTATTTGAAAGAACAAACTCACCAAATAAAAAAAACGATATTCGGGTGGGTTATTTTGTTATACCCTAAATTACCCTCTGAATTTGTTTTTAAATTTGGAGGGATTTTTTTATGTTCTTTTTTCGGGCAGTTATCTATCTGCTCACACGAAATAAAGTTTATTCATACATAGCACATCGGGGAAAGGCAGAAAACCCCTTAAAAAAATTTCTGTCAGTGCAACGGGACTTCTCACCATGAAGGTAGAAGTAGAATCTCCATACAACAGAATTATTATTTCCCATAACCGTAAAGGTCACAGAGCCTTTGCGGTTTTTCTTTTGTCGATTTTTGTTGGAAAGCGCCGCAGGGGTGTTTCTGATGTGCGTTGCCGTTCTCCGCCTCTCCATCTGGATTTTAAGAATTTCAAAAATTCAGATAGGAGGTACTTACGGTGAAGTATGCACCAAGAAAAGTATATATCAAAGAAAGCGGCGGTTATGTGGAATTATCTTACACGGACTTCTGCCGCCGCAGGCAAGCCGACCAGACCTATATGGACAAGCTGTTTATCCCCATTCAAGGCTGTCTGCTTGAGGTAGTAAGGGAGCAATACACGGACTTCTACCGAGATAAGGAACGGTGGCGTTATCTGCAAAAATTAGATACGAAGAACAGCCTGCTTTCTCTGGATGGATTTACGGACAGCGAGGGGAATCCTCTGGACTTTATCGCTGATGAAGCGGCGGACATTGCGGAAACCGTTGTCAATGCGGTTATGGTGGACAGGCTGAAAGCCGCCCTGCCTTTGCTGTCGGATAGTGAACAGGAGTTGATACAGGCAATCTTTTTTGACGGACTTTCCGAGCGTGAAGTCGGGGCGAGGTTCGGCATAACCCAGAGCGTTGTGAACAAACGCAAAGCCAGAATCCTAATAAAACTAAGAAAGATAATAGAAAATTAAATTTTAAGGCGTTCAGCCCCCTTGTTTTTTCCTTTGGGAAAATGAGGGGGCTTTTCTCTGCCCTCTCAATCAATTCTGATTGGAGGAAATAAGAATGGCATACAACCACGGACGGGAGGACAGGAAATGGCGTATCTGGAAAGAAGCGGAGGAAAAGCTGCTGCGTGAGTGCGGCGTTGATGAAGCGACCATTGAGCAGATACGCATAGCGGACAGGGCAGACTTCAATTCCAACAGGCGGTTTTACCGATGGACGAATGACGTTGCGGAATACCTTGAGGATATGGCAGACAGGGAGCGGCAAGCGGAAGTGGGTACGGTTGCGGAGTTACTGGACGAGATTGAGAGCGAAAATCTCTATCAACTGTTAGTGACAGTAGACGGGCGTACCTTGAAAATCGTCCTGCTGAAAATGCAGGGGTATTCCACAAAGGAGATTGCCCCGCTTGTGCATTTGACGGCTGGGCCATCTATGCGAGGTTAGACCATCTTCGGAAGAAGCTGCGGAAAATTTTGTAAGCGTCTAATACATCCCATTATCCTGCGGGCTACTGGGTGGGGAGTGGAATCTCCCCGCTTATTTTTTGGCAGGAGGACAGAGGGATGGCATATAAGGCTAAGGCGTACACGCTTCGGGAGGAATCCACGGAAAGCGGAACAAGGTATTTTATCAGCTTCAAGGACGGGCAGGGGGAACACCATGAACTGGAAGTATCGGAGAATCTTTTCTTTGAGTTTCGGCAGATGGAACGGAAAAACAGAAACCTTCAGCAATGGAATCAACGCCACAGAGAGTTTAACGAGGTATGGGACGAAACCCTTTACAGACGGGCGTTGCGTGTGCCTAAGAGCCTTGATGAATGCATGATTGAAGAAGAACGGAATGAAACGCTCCGTAAGGCGGTTGAGAGCCTGCCAGAGATACAAAGGCGGCGTTTCCTGCTTTATTACGAGCATGATTTCAATTTTTACCAAATCGCTGCGATGGAGCATTGCACCGCTTCAGCAATACAGAAATCTGTTGCGATTGCAAAGGAGAAAGTAAAGGCGGAAATGAGGAAATATCTCCAACCGTGACTGATACCGCCCGAAAAAGAAATCTGTTTTTTATTTGTGTGGGATTGGCGGCATTACATACTCTCACTTTTTTTCGTGGGAGTAAATCTATTTCTAAGGAGGTCAACGCCTATGTGTAACGAAAACAAAGACACCGCCCGAAAGGAGGAAAGCCATGCAGAAGTTACAGACAGTCAACGCCGAAACGCTCCTTTATGAACCGCTTGAGAAGCCGTCCTTTGTGGTGGACAGCCTTATCCCCACAGGATTGTCGCTGTTCTGCGGCTCACAGAAGATAGGCAAGAGCTGGCTCATGCTGAAACTATGCCTATGCGTGTCGCAGGGACTTCCCTTGTGGGATATGCCGACAATGGAGGGCGACGTGCTTTACCTCTGCCTTGAGGACACGTTCTGCCGCATACAGGACAGATTATTCCGCTTGACGGACGAAGCAAGCGGGCGGCTTCACTTTGCCGTGGCAAGCTGCAAGCTGTCAGACGGTCTTATCGTGCAGCTTGAGGATTATCTGAAAGATTACCCAGACAGCAGGCTCATTGTGATTGATACCTTGCAGAAAGTCCGTACAGCTTCAAAAGACAATGCCTACGCAAGCGACTATGGGGACATCTCCCTCATCAAAGACTTTGCCGACAGGCACTCTCTGGCGGTCATTGTCGTACACCACATCCGAAAGCAGAATGACAGCGACGTGTTCAACAAGGTGTCTGGGACGACAGGATTAACGGGGAGTGCGGACGCTACCTTTGTTCTGGAAAAGGAGAAACGTGCGTCTGACACCGCCAAGCTGTATGTGACGGGCAGGGACACGCCTTATCAGGAATACACGCTGCGTTTCCGTGATTGCCGTTGGGAGCTTGTGGAGCGGAAAACGCAGGAGCAGCTTGCGAAAGAAACGATACCAGATGTCCTTTTTCGGTTGGTGGATTTTATGAGGGATAAGGAAGAATGGATAGGCACGGCAACGGAACTGTTAGCCGCTATGGGGGAAACGGAAACCATACCCACGGTGATTACGAAATGGCTGAATGAATACCGCACCACATTTTTAAGCGAGAACCGTATCTGCTACCAGTACAGCCGCAGGAAAGACGGCAGGCGGATTGCCCTTGCAAGGAGGGCGGGTGACAGCGGTGACGGTGGTGACAGCGATATTAGGATACCCCCCTGTTACTGTCATTGACGCTTAAAGCCATGTAAAGCTGGCGGCTCTGCCCTGCGGGTGACAGCAGTGACGGTGGTGACAGTGATTTTAGGATACCCTGCCGCTGTCATCCCTACGGGAGAACACCCCGTAAACGCAAAATGCAGGCGTGAGATTTACTCGCCCTTTTCGGTCGTGTAAAACCACTCCTGCGGTCAGAAAAATCATTCCGATTTTTCCGACTGCGTTTACAGGGTGTAACACACTACACTTTGCCCTGCAAAGTCGTGTGCCAGACGTTCCCTCTGGACTCCCTTAAGGCAGGGCTGTGCCCTGCTATCCTACGCCTTACGGCTTCGGATAAAAGAATGGCGGCATGACGGTGACGGCTCTTGCGAGGGGGGGGGGGTATCCCAAAAACACCGTCATCATCGACATGACCGTCATGCAGGGGGTGAGGGTGACAGTTGCGGCAGTCGGCAGGGGGTATCCCAAAACTGCTGTCACCACCGTCACCGCTGTCACCCCAAAGGACGGTCACCCGCCGAAAGAAAGGAGGAATCCGCCTATGCCTTATGCAATCCTGCGTTTCCAGAAACGAAAAGCGGGCGGCGTTGCGGCTTGTGAACGCCACAACGAGCGGAAGAAAGAAGCCTACAAAAGCAACCCAGATATAGATATGGAACGCTCTAAAAACAATTACCATCTCATAGCACCACCAAAGTACACCTACAAGAAAGAGATTAACCGCATGGTAGCCGAAGCGGGGTGCAGGACAAGGAAAGACAGCGTGATGATGGTGGAAACGCTCATCACAGCTTCACCAGAATTTATGAACCAGTTACCGCCCGAAGAACAAAAAGCGTATTTCCAGACGGCTCTTGACTTCATTTCGGAGCGTGTTGGAAAGCAGAATATCCTCTCCGCTGTCGTCCATATGGACGAGAGAACGCCCCATATGCACCTCTGCTTTGTGCCGATTACGCCAGACAATAAGCTGTCAGCGAAAGCTATCTTAGGCAACCAGAAATCATTATCCGAGTGGCAGACCGCCTACCATGAGCGGATGTCCTCACGGTGGAATCAGCTTGAACGGGGGCAGTCCTCAATGGAAACCAAGCGGAAACACGTCCCCACATGGCTCTATAAATTAGGCGGTAGGCTTGATAAACAGTATGAAGAAATCGTGTCTGCCCTATCCGACATCAACGCCTTTAACGCAGGGAAGAAAAGGGATAAAGCGTTAGATTTACTCTCTGCATGGCTGCCAGACGTGGAGAAATTCTCTAAGGAAATCGGGAAACAGCAGGCGTATATCGACAGTTTGAAAGAGAGAATTGGGCAGGAATCAGACTATGCGGGGCGTATGCGTGATGAAAAGTACGAGCAGGAACTAAAGGTGCAGAAAGCGAATCAGAAGATATTTGAATTGCAGAGAACCAACGAGCAGATGGGGCGGCTGCTGTCAAAAATACCGCCCGAAGTGTTGGAAGAATTGCAGAAAAATCATAGAAGCAGAGCGAAAGAAAGGTAGATATGTGAATGAAGAAACAGGATTTTAAGGTGTTAAAGACCAAAGATTTGTACCCGTTCCCCGACAATCCGTTTCATGTGGCAGAAGATGAAACACTGTCAGAGTTAGCGGAAAGCATCAAGGAATTTGGCATTGTCACGCCGATAATCACACGCCCGAAAGAGGACGGGGACGGTTATGAAGTGATTGCAGGACAGCGGCGTGTCCGTGCTTCTGAACTTGCAGGGATAAATACCGTGCCTGCGTTTGTCCTGCCCTTAGACCGTGACCGAGCCATCATCACCCTTGTAGACAGCAATTTGCAGCGTGAGAATATCCTGCCATCGGAGCGGGCGTTTGCTTACAAGATGAAATCCGAAGCCATGAAGCGGCAGGGTTTCCGCACAGACTTAACCTCGTCACAAGTTGTGACGAAGTTGCGGACGGACGACAAGGTGGCACAGGGCTTCGGCGTGGGCAGGATGACCGTGCAGCGTTTTATCCGCCTGACGGAACTGATACCGCCGATTTTGCAGATGGTGGACGAGGGGAAAATCGCCCTCACGCCTGCGGTGGAACTGTCCTTCTTGAAGAAAGACGAGCAGGAAAACCTCTTTGCCACGATGGAGAGCGAAGAAGCAACGCCCTCACTCTCACAGGCACAGCGGATGAAACAGTTAAGCCAGAGCGGGCGGCTTGACATGGATACGATATTTGCGATTATGACGGAGGAAAAGGGCAACCAGAAAGAAACCTTGAAAATCAACACAAGCAAGCTGAAAAAATACTTTCCGAAGAACACAACGCCGAAGCAGATGGAGGAAACCATCATCAAACTTTTGGAGCGTGAGTTGCAGAGGAAACGCAACCGTGACAGCCGCTAATCTTCTTTTTTCGGGAAGTAAATACAGAGAGTTGAGGTATGGAGAATGAGAGAAATCCAGTATGAAATCGTAAAGGAAATCGCAGTATTGTCTACGGGCGACAGTGGCTACACAAAGGAAATCAATCTCATTTCATGGAATGGGAAAGAGCCGAAGTATGACATCCGCAGCTTTTCCCCGAACCGTGAAAAGTGCGGCAAGGGAATCACGCTGAACGCTGATGAAGCGGCGGCACTCCTTAAAGCATTACAGAAAGAATTAAACAGCGAGGATTAATGGTATCTGATTGGCAGGGCGGGGACATTTCCAAACTCTTCCCTGCCCTGTCTGGAAAGGAAGATTTAAGTATGGGCGAGGATAAGAAAGCAGATAAAAAGAGAAAGCGTATCGTGCCAAAAGCACCAGTGCAGATGATAATCAGCCGTGAATATGTCGGCACACAGACCGTTACAGAAGCGTTTGTCCCGATTATCTCCGAGGATATTCGGAAGAAGATTGCCGAGGGCGACACCTTCGACAATGAGGGGCTGTCCGCTTAGAATGTACGCAATGGGACATGAAAACAGATAGGACAGATACGGAGGTTTTACAGTATGGCAGGAATCAAAGAAGAAAAGAAAATCTATTTAGTCGGCATTTATTGCCGCTTATCTAAAGACGATGGTACGGATAACGAGAGTGCGAGCATTGCGACACAGAAATCCATCCTCACGGATTATGTGAAAAAGCAGGGATGGCACATAGCAAAAACGTATGTGGACGATGGTTATTCTGGTACAAATTTCCAAAGACCAAGTTTCCAGAATATGATAAAAGACATTGAAAGCGGTCTGATAAACTGCGTGATTACGAAAGATTTATCCCGTCTGGGGAGAAACTATCTTGATTGTGGGTTATATCTGGAAGTTTTCTTCCCAGAGCATAACGTGAGGTATATAGCGGTCAATGACGGCGTAGATACCTTGAATAAATCTGCTATGGACATCACGCCTTTCCGCAACATTTTAAACGAAATGTATGCCGCTGACATATCTGTTAAGATAAAATCGGCATATCGGGCGAGGTTTCAACAGGGGAAATTCATGGGAACTACCGCCCCTTATGGCTATATCAAAGACCCTGCCGACCACAACCATCTGCTGATAGATGATAAAGTGGCACATGTTGTAAAAGAGATATTCGACCTTGCATTAAAAGGGAATGGAGTTGCCAAAATTTGCAGACATCTTAATAAACAGCATATCCTACGCCCTGCCGCTTATGCGGCGGAGCGTGGCGAAACAGGCTTTGAACGTCATTTTGAGGGGAACGAGGACAAACGCTATATTTGGAGTGGGAACAGCGTGAGGAGCATTTTAAGAAGCCCGATATATGCGGGAAATCTTGTAGGCTACAAACGGATTGCCGCCAATATGAAAAGCAAGAAACGCCCCTCTAAGCTGCCCGAAGAATGGGAAGTGATACCCAATACCCATGAGGGAATAGTCACGCAGGAGGAATTTGATATTGTCCAACAGCTTATTACAAGTCGTAGGCTTCCACAGAACAAGGGAGGATTTGTAAATATTTTTGCAGGCGTTATCAAGTGTGTGGACTGCGGATGTGCTCTGCGGGCAATGAACGTACACAGGAGGAAACGCCCAGAGATTATCGACTGTGTACAGTATTCATGTAATAATTATGCAAGAAACGGAAGAAGCGAGTGTAGTGCCCACAATATAGAAGCAAGGGATTTATTCAATGCCGTTCTTGCCGACATCAACTGTTTTGCGGATATGGCAGTGAATGATGAAAAGGCGGTCAGGGCCATAGAAAAGCGGCTCACGGAAACAGACCAGAGCAGGGCGAAAGCATTAGAGAAAGAACGTAAGAAGCTGAACAAACGCCTTGCGGAACTGGACAGGCTGTTTTCCTCTCTCTACGAGGATAAGGTCATGGAGCGTATTACCGAGCGGAATTTTGAGATGATGTCGGGGAAATACCAGAAAGAGCAGCTTGAAATTGAAGCAAGGCTGAAAGAGGTGACGGAAACTCTTAATGAAAGCTACGAGAAATCACGGGGAATCCGTGACTTCCTCGCCCTTATCCGAAATTATCAAGGCTTAAAAGAACTGGATGCAACAGTTATAAACGCACTCATAGACAAGATACTTGTTTCGGAGCGTGAGAAGATGGCAGACGGAACAGTGAAGCAGGAAATCAAGATTTACTATAAATTCATCGGCTTTGTCGATGAATTACATATCATACCTACAAAACGGTGGGCAGCAATGCCCGCTAAAAATTGTACGGTGTGCGGCGTTGAATATGTCCCGGGCTCTGGTGCATCAAGGTATTGTCCTGTTTGTGCCAAGAAGATACGGAGGGAGAAATCAAACGAGAGCAAACGCAGGAGCAGAGAACAGAAAAGGATAGCATGTATGAACTGTCCGCAAAAAATGACCGACTGACCTTGCCCAGCGTAAGGGTCGTATCGAGCGTCAGGGCAACCAGAATCCTCTTGTTCATGTGTACCGTTATGTCACCGAGGGGACTTTTGATGCCTATCTGTGGCAGACGGTGGAGAATAAGCAGAAATTCATCAGCCAGATCATGACCTCTAAATCGCCGGTGCGGTCCTGCGATGATGTGGATGAAACCGCCCTCAGTTTTGCCGAGATCAAGGCTCTGTGTGCCGGAGATCCCCGTATCAAAGAGCGTATGGATTTGGATGTGGAGGTATCACGCCTGAAGCTGATGAAAGCCGACCACCAGAGCAAGCAGTATCGTCTGGAGGACCAGCTGCTCAAATATTTCCCGGAGGAGATTGAAAAGCACAAGGGCTTTATCAAGGGCTTTGAATCTGACCTGGAGGTTTTGGCAGCTCACCCGCACCCAGAGGACGGCTTTGCCGGTATGGAGATCCGGGGCGACCTGCTGACCGATAAGGAGAACGCCGGTGCAGCCCTTTTGGATGCCTGCAAGGAGGTCAAAACCTCCGATCCGGTGCAGATCGGCAACTATCGGGGCTATGCCATGTCCGTGGAATTTTCCGCTTGGAAACAGGAATATACGCTCCTGCTGAAAGGACAGATGACCCACAGGGCAACCCTTGGTACAGACCCTCGCGGAAATCTTACCCGTATCGACAATGCCCTCGCCCAGATGCCCCAGCGTCTGGAGGCGGCAAAGGCCCAGCTGGATAACCTCTATCAGCAGCAGGCTGCCGCAAAAGAGGAAGTTGGAAAGCCATTCCTTTATGAAGAAGAACTGAGAAGCAAAAACGCCCGTCTGGTGGAGCTGGATACCCTGCTCAACATCGACGGAAAGGGACAGGCACACGATGAAGCTGTCGTTGCCAAAAGCACACGGCCTTCGGTATTGAACCATCTGAAACGCCCGGTGCCGTCCCGCAGTACAGACAAGAAACCAAAACAGCATGAGGAGGTGCGATAACATGAATACCAACGATCTGAATACGGCTCTTTATGAAAAGATGGCTGCTGAGCAGGACAAATACAGGGACTGGCTGAAAAGCCAGCCCCCGGAAGAAATCCTGAATCACACCTATGAGTACACCATCCGTGAGGACATCGTGATGGCGATGGAGGAACTGGAGCTGACCGACGCCCAGGCCAAGGCGCTTTTGGAATCTCCCTCGCCGCTGGCGGATGTGTACCGCTATTTTGAAAAGCTGGAGACCGGCTATATGGATGTGATCCGGGACAGCATTGAAAGCCGAGCCAATGAGGTATGCAGAGAACCAGAAGAACTTAATCCTATGGTAGTTTATCTTCATTCTGCTTCATACGCGACTAAGCATGGAGAAACAGACGCATATTGGATGTCTGACCAGGCGAATTTTTCCTGTAAAGTTGCCATTGAGCAGGCAATCAGCACCCACTACGGAGACAACCGACTGGATACCTCTTCTGCGGTGCAGGAGGTCATGGAGAAATTCGGACCGGAGCGAATGAACTTTATTCTCGCCAATACCATTCAGCATAAGGATGCAGATGGGCGGATCTCCCGTGACAACAAAGCATGGGCAAAGACCATTCCTATGCCGGAGGATAGTGCTTCTTCCCAACAATGTGCAGATCTGGTAGTGGATCGAGTCAATCCGGGACTTGTAGACCTGTTTACAAGACAGGCTCGAAAGATCGTTCAGGAGAAAGAAAAAGGCTCTGTCCTGCAAAAGCTCAAGCAGGAGCTGCCTCCCCATAAGCCTGCCGCCCCAAAGAAACAGGAACCGGAGAGATAACTATGGCAAAGCGTAAGAGGGATATGCAATTAAACTTTAGAGTTTCATCGGAGGAGCTTGCTGTAATTGAGCAAAAAATGTCTCAGTTTGGAACCTCAAACCGTGAAGCCTATCTAAGAAAAATGGCACTGGATGGGTATGTGGTCAAGCTGGAACTGCCGGAGCTGAAGGAGCTGGTCTCCCTAATGCGCCGAAGCAGTAACAACTTGAATCAGCTGACCCGCAAAGTGCATGAGACGGGGCGGGTTTATGATACTGACTTGGAGGATATATCCCAGCGGCAGGAACAGTTATGGGAGGGTGTGAGGGAAATCCTTACCCAGCTTTCTAAACTTTCATAACAGGGATAAATACTCCGTTTGCGGAGGGAGGAACGGCGTTTCTTCGCCGCACCTCCCTCAGCTTTTTCTTTTTGCCGGTATCCTTGTCTTTTGCCTGTCCGTACCGGATAATATGAGTAGAATAAAAAGTGTAGCAAAGGAGTGGAAAACAGATGCTGACCTTTGAAAAAGTGCTGGGGATTTTTGCGGACTACCTGGACGCAGACGAGACCACCGAAGTTTATATCAGCCGTCACGGATGTGTAAGGGTTGAGTTTGGCCAAGACTTTCACTATTGCACCGGCGAGGTGTGCCATACTCCCAAGGAACTGTTCGACCTCTTAGCCGATGATTACCGGACTTATCTGGAGATTGAACTGACCAAAGGCAAACGGGAAGTGACGGAAGATGATGAGAGAGAAGCGGATGCCCTGTGCAAACGGCATCTGGATCGCTGGAAGGAGGAACTGGAATGAAGATTTTGAAATGCCTGCTGATGATCGTAACTGCACCGGTCATTTTGGTACTGACGCTTTTTGTCTGGCTCTGCACGGGGCTGATCTACATATCCGGTCTGGTGCTTGGCCTGCTCAGCACTGTAATTGCTCTGCTTGGCGTGGCTGTGCTGATTGCCTACTCCCCACAGAATGGTGTAATCCTTTTGGTTATGGCATTTTTGATTAGCCCTATGGGACTGCCGCTGGCTGCAATCTGGCTGCTGGGCAAGGTGCAGAGTTTGAAATTTGCGATCCAGGATAAGGTGTATGGATAAAGAAACAGGATGTCAGATTTAACATCCTGTCTTTACAAAATCGGAAGTGAAACTGCAATATTTTCGGAAGTCAAAAAGGTTAAAAGAACGCGGTCTGCTACGACAGGCCGTTTTCTTTTCGGAAAGGAGGTCTGACCTATGGCAACCACAAGAATCATGCCGCTTCATGTCGGCAAGGGCCGCACAGAAAGTCGGGCGATCAGTGACATCATCGACTATGTGGCCAATCCAAAGAAAACAGATAACGGCAGGCTCATTACCGGCTATGCTTGTGACAGCCGGACTGCGGATGCAGAGTTTCTTCTGGCAAAGCGGCAGTACATTGCCGCTACCGGACGAGTTCGCGGTGCGGATGATGTGATTGCCTATCATGTGCGCCAGTCCTTCCGCCCCGGCGAGATCACTCCGGAAGAAGCCAACCGGCTGGGCGTAGAATTTGCAAGGCGCTTTACCAAGGGTAATCATGCCTTTGTGGTCTGCACTCATATAGACAAGTCGCACATTCATAATCACATTATCTGGTCATCGGTCAGCTTAGAATATGACCGGAAATTCCGAAACTTTTGGGGCAGCACCAAGGCAGTCCGACAGTTAAGTGACACCATCTGCGTCGAAAACGGACTGTCCATTGTGGAGAATCCGAAACCTCACGGAAAGAGCTATAACAAGTGGCTGGGCGATCAGGCAAAGCCCTCTCACCGAGAGCTGCTGCGTGTAGCGATTGACAACGCATTATCACAAAGTCCTACTGACTTTGAGGCGTTGCTGAAGCTGCTGCAAGAGTCCGGCTGTGAGGTATCAAAGCGCGGAAAATCATATCGCCTGAAGCTCCCCGGTTGGGAGAAAGCCGCCCGAATGGACAGCCTGGGCGAAGGATATGGATTGGAAGATTTGCAGGCAGTTCTCTCTGGGAAGAAAACGCATACCCCACGAAAGAAAACGGTCACACAGGCAGAGCCGCCGAAGGTCAATCTGCTGGTGGACATTCAGGCAAAATTGCAGGCCGGAAAAGGTGCTGGCTATGCTCGATGGGCTAAAGTTTTCAATCTGAAGCAAATGGCACAGACCATGAATTACTTGTCAGAGCATAACCTGCTGGAGTATGCGGTTTTGGAAGAAAAGGCTGCGGCTGCCACGGCACATCACAATGAGCTTTCGGCGCAGATCAAAGCGGCTGAAAAGCGCATGGCAGAGATTGCTGTTCTGCGTACGCACATCGTAAATTATGCCAAGACCCGTGAGGTCTATGTGGCATACCGCAAGGCGGGATATTCTAAGAAATTCCGGGAAGAACATGAGGAAGAAATTCTGCTCCACCAGGCTGCTAAGAATGCCTTTGATGAAATGGGAGTCAAGAAGCTTCCTAAGGTCAAAGAGTTGCAGATGGAGTATGCGAAATTGCTGGAAGAAAAGAAAAAGACCTATGCCGAGTACCGGCGTTCCCGTGAGGAAATGCGGGAGCTTTTAACGGCAAAGGCCAATGTGGATCGGGTGCTGAAAATGGAGGTAGAACAGGATGTTGAAAAAGAAAAAGACCACGGCCAGCGATAAGCTGGTCCTGGTCAAAAGCGTTCGCAGAACGCGCAGCCACAGAATGAAATTCTGTGTTCAAAGGGGCTTGGGGGCACTGCCCTCAACAAGCAGTTTGTGGCGAAATGGATAGCCACAAGCATTGCTTGCCACAATATGCTGCGCATAAAATAAAAAACTAACGACGGGACGCTTACTGCCTCCTATCGTTAGTTTTCTGTGTTTAAGCGACTTATAAAACCAATCAGCATAATCAGATCGTCATCTGACATCTTTCTCATTCCGTCCAAAGCCTTCTTGATAAGCTGAGGGTTATTCTCCTGTGCATCAAAAAATTGAAGCGGCGTGATTTCAAAATACTCACAGATGTTGAGAAACTGCTTCATAGACGGCATAGAACGCCCGGAAGAAATCGCCTGAATATAGCTTCTGTTCTGCCCTAACTCCATGCTCATCTGATATTCTGAAACGCCTTTTTTCAATCGTAATTCTGTGATTCGATTGCGGATAAATTCTTCGTCCATACGCTCACCTCTTTGCTCTTTTAGCATAGCAGAAAGCAATTCTTGATACTTCGTATGTGTTGTGTTATAATTTTGTAATATAACCTTTATACGCATTATTATTTGCGTTATTTTTGCTTTATATGCGTAATCAAGGCAGTTATCAAGGGTGATTTGTATGAATCAGTATGCCTGTGCCATTACCGGCCACAGACCAACAAGATTTTGCTTTGGATATAATGAGGAAGATCCTCTATGCCAAAAGCTAAAAGAATGTCTCCTGGAGCAGTTTCGGATACTCCATGACGAGAAATTTGTCCATACTTTTTTTGTCGGTGGTGCTCTTGGTGTAGATATGTGGGCTGGAGAACAGCTGCTAACATTGAAAGCACAAACAGGATACGAGGATATTAAAATTATCGTTGTAATTCCCTTCATCGGCTATGACTCTAAATGGCCGGATCAGAGTAGACAGAGATTGAAAAAGCTGATCCAAAACGCAAACGATTCTATTGTTATTTCACATTCTGCGGATGTTTCCAGTTATAAAAAAAGAAATTATTATATGGTCGATCATGCAGAGTACATCATCGGTGTGTTTGATAATCAGAAAAAGCTGCGCTCAGGCACAGCACAGACAGTCAACTATGCCTTACGAAACGGAAAAGCAATCACTCTGATCCATCCAGATACTATGGAAATAACAGCCCCTGCGCCTTAACAAATTCACAAAAATTTTTCATTGGCATTTCCAACAAAATATTTTCATTGAAGGAGTGCTGTGATATAATAAAATATAAAACTATGCTCAGAACAAATGGTGCCGCTATGAACAAATATATTGGACAGCAATTTGCTGCTTTAAGATACGAAAAAAATATTTTGGTTGTTGAAGAAACTACATCCGCTGGTGGATGCGGCTCCTTCAACGCGGCTTCTTCATGCCCTGCGTCAGCCTGTCTTTATGACAGTGCGGCGTGGGGCATTTTTTATTGTTCGGAAAGAGGTGGCCTGATATGAATTTACCAAAACGAAATAGTGCGGACGGGCGCTGTTACTGGATGAAGCTCGAGGTGCAGGAAGAACTGCAACCGCTCTTTGACCAGTGTATCCAGGATGCCATTGACGGGAGAATCACGCGGCTTGATTCCCTCTGGCCGCCGGTAGTGGTCAGCAGCGAAGGCGCGCCCTTTGAGGTGTGGCAACTGCTTCGGACATGGACCGAAGCGCAGCGGGCTGAGACCCTTGACGCGGAAAAGGCCATCGCCTTCAGCGAAAACCTGCGCCGCCAGAGCCGCTGGGGTGAAATTGACCACCATCTACTTGATATGCTGAAACGGGAGCTACAAGAGAAGTATTTTGTTGCAACAGGCGATGAAGATGATCGCTTCTGGGATCGGGAGTATTCCCTGAAACCAGGTATTCGTGCAGAGCAGGTCCCGGAGCCGTTGCTGCGTTTTGCCTGCTATGTGGCGGTGAGCTATAAAGTGTATGGTTTGGACTTTGAGTATCTGGACACCAATTACCTCTTTGGATTGGTGGAGAAAGTCCGTCCTGATATGGTGAAAAAGCTCCGGGAACATGGGACCGGCAGGCTGCCGATCTCTCTGCAAAAGAGGAAAACAGAGCACTTCACCGCATCGGCCAACGATGCCTTTGCCGTGATCCGCATCACTGCCAAGGACAGCACAGAGGAATGCTGCTGCGAAGTGATGAACTACCTGTGCGAGCTTCTTTCCCAGGAGGATTTTCCCCGCAGCTATGCGGTGGAGTTCAAAGGTCCGGAAAAGAGGTATCTTCCCATTACAGGACTGCCCAAAAAGGGAGTAAACCAGCTCTTTGCCTGTGCCGTGCAGTACCCCGGCCTCCACCCCCTGATGGAACGGTACGCCCGGCTTGCTATGCGGCAATATGAGCAGTACACCAATCTCAGCGATGAGCAGTGCGCGCTCCCCGGAAGTTTTGCTGTGTTCGCCCTGGGAATGCTGGGGCAAGAGTGGCGGCAGCTGGTATGGGATTATCTCGATCTCTGTGATGATGAGCACTCCCACTTACAGGAAAAATTCCTCCGGGAGTATGTGAAACAGTTCGGATTTACCGCCGATACCGTCCCTGTATTTGTCCGTGGGGTGCTGTCCATGCAGAACATGAAGTATTCCAAGGACTATGCCGCGTGGATGGCAAACGCAGAAAGCCTGGACGCTCTGCTGGAGGCAAAAATCCACCTGTCTGAGATCGTTCCAAGCGGTTTTTCCTCCGACGAGGATGACGATGATGACGAGGACGAGAAACCCGCAGAAGAAACAGAAGCCAGCCCGGAGGAAGTGCTGCAATACGCATGGGAAACGGTCTGCTATGTGATCTGGGGCAAAGCCAGCGCCAAGGGTGGTCAGAAAGTGGTGGAAGCAGCTTCGGAGGAACTGAAGGAACTTTACCGACAGATTTTTATTCCGATAACGAAGAACCTGGAAGGAAGTGGTGGCCTGCTATGAGTTTGCCGAAACGCGACGGCGTACAAGGCCGTTACTATTTGATCCAGAAACCAGATACGAACCCCGAAGTGCTGGAACACGCCGATCAGTGTATTCAGGATGTGTTGAATGGAACCGCAAAAGAAAATCATTCCAGCTACCCGATGGTAGTTCAGAACCAAAGCGGAACGCCCTTTCTTCCCAGCCAGCTGCTGGATCGGTATCTGTCCAAACTGCCTTTGAAGGGATTCCCCTACGAGGAGGCGGTTGTATTCTGCGATGCACTGCGGCGGTTGGTGGGTTGGAAAGAGATTGGTTACACACTGGAGCAATACATCAAACACAAAGTGCAGGAGAGGTATTTTGAGGCTGGAGAAAAAGAGGATGATTTTACGCCTTACCCGCCTTGTACTGTGTGGCCGGAGCTGCGGCTGGAGGATGTAGACGAGAACCTGCTGCGCTTTACTTGCTATGTGGCGGTCTGTTATACGGTGTATGGAGCCAGCTATAATACCATTACAACTGAACACTACCTTGATCTGGTTTCCCAGCTCCGCCCAGATATGGTGAAGCAGCTGAAAACCAATGGCAGCGGCAAATTGCCAAAGGACATTCAGCGGCGTAAGACGGAGCATTTCACCGCATCGGCCAATGATGCGTTTGCTACCATCCGCATCACCGCCAGGGACTCCACCGAGGAGTGCTATGCTGAAATCCTGGACTACCTGTGTGCGGTGTTGGAGCAGGAGGAATTTCCCCGCAGTTACTCGGTGGAGTTCCGTGGGAAGGAAAAACTCTATCTGCCTATTCCCGGCCTGCCCAAAAAGGGAGTCAATCAGCTCTTTGCCTGTGCTGTGCAGCACCCTGATCTTCATCCGGCTATGGAGCGATACGTTCGTCTGGCTATGCGGGAGTTTGAGTGGTACCAAAACCTCGCAGATGAAGCCTGTGCGATGCCCGGCACCTTCGCCGTGTTTGCCCTGGGGCTGGAGGGAGAACCGTGGGCGCCGCTGGTGACGGAGTATCTGGATCTCTGCGACGACGAGCACTCCTCCCTGCAAGGAAAATTTCTTCATGCCTTGATTCGGAAGTTTGGGTTTCAATTATGGACACTGGGGGTATTGGTGCGGGGCGCATTATCTATGCAGTGGCTGGAGCCTGCCAGAGAATTCCGCAGCCTGATCGCCAATGGGGAAAGCCTGGATGCACTGCTGGCAGTCAAGCGCCGCTTTTCCGCTTATCTCCTGCCGGAAGAAAACGAAGACCCGAAATTCCGGGCCATCGCTTGGCAGAGCCTGCTCTGGGCCATCTGGGGGCAAGCCTCTGAAAACGGCGGCAGCAAGGTCATTAAGACGGCTCCGAAGGAACTGAAAGAGCGGTATTCTGAAATTTTTCGATCACAGGATGCGTAAAGAGATCTGCGAAATCTTTTACTACAAGGAGGCTGCCCAATGGCATTAACATTAAACTTTCGAGACATCACCCCTGAAGACACCAGAATCCTCCGTATGGTAGCACTGAGAAACGGAAAAGCGGAAGATTATCTCTGCTGCGATGTTACCAATGAGGACGGCGTAACCCAGACTACCTGGTACAGCAAAGCGGATGTGGCCCTCTGGGGCGAGGATTATATCCGGGCGCACACCACAATGGAGTACAGCGATTATACGGGATGGATCATCAGCCTGGATATGGAGCCGTGGAACGATGCACAGGCGTCGCCCGCCAACCAGGAGAAAGGGGCGTCCCTTCCCCAAATTCCCACCTGGCTGGAGGGCCATGTTAAGGAACAGGCACAAAAGCGCCTGCCCACCGTGACCCTCTGCTCCTCTGCTGGAAATGAACTGCTGGAAGTTTGGTATTACGGAGAGTTGTTCACGGTGAAGGGAGAGCCCCAACCCTATATCATAGATGGCGAAGAGGCCCCTGGATTGGTGGCAGCCCGTGACCCGGAGAGCGGCGAGACATTTGTCATCTTCGACAACGGGCGGCATGGCTATAACAACCTGTTCTGCGATGAGCATGATCCGGCAGAACTGGAACACCGCCCCCTCAAGCGGTATGAAATCCCTGCCTCCAAGTTGGTGCTGGAGCTGGGCTGCGGCAACGACTATGAGAACGAAAAAGAGGACTTTGAGGTGGACGAAGCGGATACCGTAGAACTGATCAACGGTGAGCGGATGCCCTGGGAGCAGGTCAAGCGGGACGGCATCGACTACATTGCACTTTACTATGTGAATGAAAAAGGGCAACAGGTGCAGATTCTGGATGCGGAACTGGCATGAGTACAACAGGACTGTTTTGGTAGCAGAATAAGGAGAGAAGCAAAATGGAACAGGCATATTGCACCGCAGTTTTCTGGCGCGGCGGAGAAAAGATTGATCTGAATGGGCGAAAGCCGGATGCGGTACGGTGCCTATCTGTGACGGGAGAGCGGAAGGTGAATCTGTCCTTCCTGCGAGATTATCCCAATCTGGAGGAACTGATCTTAATGGAAAAGTGTGAGGGTGTGGAAGTTCTCTCCGAGCTAAAGCAGCTTCATACACTGTCCCTATGGCTGTCGGCCCCTGTTTCCTGGGACAATGTTTCTCTCCCCGGCCTGCGTGTTCTCCACCTGCGTGGAGAAAAGAATGGCGACATTACCCCACTTCTCACCAGCATTACCTATCTCCATTTGGAGGAAATGCGGAAAACGGAAGATCTTGCCCCTTTCCTGACTCCGGCGACCCGGCTTCAGAAACTCTATCTCCAGTCACTACCAGCTGTGCAGAAACTACCGGCTCTGGATGGGCTTCCATCCCTTTATGCTCTGAAACTCTATGAGCTACATAAACTCAGCGATTTGTCCGCCCTCTCCCTCAGCCATTTACGCTACTTTGCCGCCTCTCTGATCGGGGATAAACTCTCCGCCCAGGCGCTGGCAGATGCTGTGATGGCGATTCCCGATTTGGAGGCAGCCGCGCTCCAGCTGGCGGATCGCTCCGAGCGGCGCTATGGCGGTGTCCAAAAAGCCTTTGCCGCCGCTGGCAAGTCCCCGCTGCTACGGGAGGAAATCAGTGCTTTGAGTACATGGTTGTTGTTGTAACTCTTGCAAAGGGAGACACATTATGATAAAAGAAAGAATTTCGCTGTCTGGCGATCTCAAAAGCAAAGTCAAACAGCTGATGATATATGCTGGCTGGTATGAAGGTCGAAAAGTTGATATTTCCATTGCATCGCAATACTACGCCGAGCGAGGCGTTCCAATGATGAAAAGCACCCAGCGTTTTTACCACAAATACTTTGGGTTATGCTGTCAGTGGTACTTTTCTGGTGGAATGAAACGCGCCGCAGATTTTGAGTTTGGTCTGTTTCCATACCTTATTAACGGAATCAAAGACCATTTGGAGGATACCTATTTCCGGAATATGTCTGGAGCAGAACTCGATGAAATCGAACAGATTGCCGGTGAACAATGTCAACCGATTGGACAAATTGGCTACTACTACCCAGCACAGGTTTGGATCTCAGAATTTGGAAAACTATACGCAAAATATGAGTATCAGGATGAGATTGAGTGCTTTTCAGATATTTTTGCCTTGATTGAGCGAGAACTAAAAAAATGCACGATTGATTCCGTTGCTATGAAAACTGTTGAAGCACTGGATAATAAACTTTGAAACCCTCATGGCTGTCGCTGTAACCTGGGGATTGAGGGAAGAATGATATGGAACAGTTTTTTGAACATTCCGATTTGGGATTGGGAACACTGACCTTTCAGAAAGGACCGGGGACCATCCACTGCTGGACTGGAAGAATAGCAGACACAGAGATCCTGTTTTCCATTATTTTGAACACATCTGAACTCCGGTCGGCAAACCTGGATTTTATCCGTTCTGTGCTTCAAAACTGGCGGGAGTATCTTTCAAAAGCGGAGCATGAGATTCAGGCGCAGATTGGTAAAAGCCCTGAGAAGTTTGGATTGCAGCGCGCACCATTCCCTGAAACGGAGATTCCCGCCGAGCAGCCGCAATTTCTGTTTTATGATGAGACAGAATGGGGCCTGCACTTTGAGATTTGTACCCTTCCTGTGGGGGAGCCATTTGGACTTATGGTTGAGTTTTCAGGGGATACGCCAACGGATGTATATGGCTTGTCGGAAGCGGAAGAAATAGAAGCGGACATGGAATAATATAAAGGAGGCGATCAGATTGTGTGAGAATGCGAAAATTCTTTGTCCTTACTGCTTGACGAGAGAAATTGACCCGGCACAGGCGATATGCTCTGCTTGTTATTCAAAAGAGGATAAATGGGAGCGAGGCAGTTGGGATGACCTGCGCAAGCGCAAGAATGCCGATGAAATCCAGATGTTTACCATAGCCAAAAAAGTAGATGAAGCGTTCCAGATACCAGAAAATGAAGCTTATGCCTGTATAGAGAAACACGAAATGATTCAGGCTGAGGCCTTGGAACGGGAAATGGAGGCTTTTCACCGGCGGCGCATCCTTTGTATGGTGGAGATATTTTCCAAGATTGATTGCGGCATCCTCTTTTCTGGCTATGTAGAACTGGATACCTATTTCAAGAATGTGTGGGATTATGCCCATCAGCGCATTGCCGCAGAACAGCTCAGAGAGGTTCAGGAGTATCTGCGGTCACAGATTCCATGGAAATCCCTATCCAGTCAGCGGATGGATCTGGGGGCAGAACTTCTCAACTTTTGGTGCGGAGAAGATGAGTTGGATTGGGGCTATTCTCAATATTTTGAGATTGCAGCAGGTAATCTCAAACCGTTTCTTGCAATGACCTTATTCACAAAGATTCTGTGTAAGCATTTTCCAGATGTAATGTCTGCGCCAGTCAAGCGGCTGAGCAGCAAACTTTGAGTCACTAAAAAGGGGGTACTTTCATGCCAGACTGGGCACAAATCATATTCGATGCGCTGGACATTCTGAAATTTGACGGAGCCGTACAGGACACTCTGGCGGAACTGCGAGAAAAATGGGGCGCGCAGGTCCCGGCGCTGCTGGATGAACGCTTTGATGCCGTTGGCGTTCAGTATATGAAGCTATCCCATGAAAAAGGGGCGGCGGCATTGGGGCAGGAGCTGTCTGCCTTCGGCTGGGCGCTGTATAACCTGGATGATGAGGACGAGTATCTGTTTGCCTTGATCCCAGAGGAAGAACGCAGCGAATGGGAACGCTACTGCAAAAAGCAGGGGCAATATTGTCACCTGATGAAACAGCAAGGACGAAAATGGGGCGACCATGCCAAGGAGCAGGACCCTGGAAAGCTAATGCCCTGCGAGGAATACATACTTCAGGATGAGTACGATTATTTCTTCAACTCCCTGGCGGGTGATTTTGCGGCGGGCGAATGGAAAAACCAGGATGCAGAAGAATGGAAAAACGGCTGTGTGGCCGACCTGCGCCAGCGTCCGCCCCAGGTGACCCGCGCCCACAGTTTGCCGCATCTTGGGTGCCTCACTTATTCCGCAGAAAATGGACTCTATGCCGCGTCCAGAGCCGCTGGCAGCGGGACTATTGGGCGGGCATTACTGAGCAAGAATCCGGCTACCCTCAACTGGTTCGAGCCGTCCCCCATTGGATATGACGGTCCGCCCCAGACCCTGTGCTGGGCTGACCATTCCCTATGGGTGGGCGATCCCACCAACGCCACACGGATTGAACTCACCGACCGGGGCACCTGTCAGGATGTGAAAAACTGGCCCCTGCCGGAAGATGGATGGAGCACCAAATACCATTGCGGCATTACGACAGATGGTCTGGGCCGGGTCTACTTTTCCAATGAGTGGTACAAGGGGCAGATTTACCGCTGGGAAAACGGCAAGGTAACAAAACACACCTTCTCTCTGGATGGATACGACCATCTCTCTGAGGCTGTTCCCGTTCCCGGCACAGGCCGCATTACCATGATCCACGCCGTCAGCGGAAAGGGACGGGTGGAAGAATGCCTTCTGGAACTGGACATGGACACCGGGCGGTGCCGCATCGCCCCCCTGCCCGGAATGGGCGAGGGGCTGAAACTACGCTGGTTTACCGGGGACTGGCTGCTGGTGCAGGGAAACGGCGAAATCCTCTCCGATGACTTTGCCCAGCTCATCAACATGAACACCCGTGAAGTGCTGCGTATCCGTCCGGAAATGTTCGGTGGGGAGAAAATGCAGCACATTGGAATACTCACCGATGGCACGGTGGTCATCGTCACCCGGCGGGACAGAGTTGGGCCGGTATTTCGTTATCCCATCGACTTCTGGGGCTTCCTTCGGACGGCAAACAAGTCCAAAAAGCTGGAATGGCGGGAGTACAAAGAAGTGTACCCGAATCTGCCCATCTTTCTACCGTCCAAGGCCACGGAGCGAAAAATCATTCTCAAAAAAGACAGCCTGACAATCCTGGGGGCGGTATTTACGCCGCCGCTTACTCTGTCGCAGCTGGCGGAAAAGTTGGGGCCTGCCCACATTGTCCTGCAAAATGGAACACGAAAAAGCCCCATTACAGGCCGAGAGAGTCCCTATACCCAGGCACTTGCTTTGTGGGACGAACTTGGACTACAGGGCTGGTTGGACGAAGATGAGCAGACCATCAAAACCATTGGTGTCCGGGTAGCGGCACAGGGAGAGTATGCGGTCCGGCAGACATTTGACGGAGCGGTTTGGATCGGGTCCAAGGACTACCGGGAGGCCAGCTGGAAGGATTTCGCCGGATTTGCCCATACCCTCAAATTAGGCGGCTTTACCGTTTATACCCGCTTGCCGGGTCCTGTTCCAGAGGAGCAGTCAGCGCAGAAAGCAAAGCTGGAGGCCCTCTCCGCCATGGTGCAGATCAGCTGGAAAGAGCCAGAGAAAAAGGCGGCGAAAGCGCAGAAATACAAGTTATCCAAGCCGACTGAACCAGTGCTCACCTTTACCAGCTTCAACTTCAAGCTGGCGGTTATGGAAGTCCTGATGTACGAGAAAGGCTTACTGGCTCCTAAACTGGATGCACATGAGTTTGCCAGAGAGTATAGCCGACGCAAGATCGACATTGACGCGGAAGGGTATGAACCCATCCCAGAGATTCGGAAGTGGCTGGAGAAATACCCTGTCCCGGAGCGGCTGGCCCCGGAGGTCACAGAAATTGAGATGGATGGCGGCAGCGAGATTTATACCCAGCTCTGTCCGTTCTGGGATGGCGAGGATGGAGCCTTTGATCTTAATACCATTACGGAGGCGGAACTGCGCCAGTTCCCCAATCTCAACCATATTACTCTCATGTCCTCCAAGCCGGAACAGGTGCTGCCGGTTCTGGAACGGTGCAGTATCAAGGTAGACTTGCTGTGAGGTGAAAGCATGAAAGCGAAACTAAAAGTGATAAAGGACTGGGAGTTCGAGGAATTTGAACTGACGGGAACTTCCTTCAAATACAGCCCGACTGGATGCAAAGGTATGGTGGCCCGCAGCGAGGATGAAATTGTGTTTTGGACCTATCATCTCGCGCAAAAGTGCAGCGGCGTTTTGTGGGTCAAAGGCGAAGTTTCCAGGTGGATTCCCAGCCCGGAGCCGAAAGAGCAGCAAGATGTTTGGGAAGATCCTGTCTTGCTCTCATGCGACAGAGGAATACTGTTGGTTTGCCCGGCCAGTAAATCCCTTTGGTGGATGCCGCAGATGGATGGAGAGTGGATTCCGATCCCCATGGATAACTGGTGTGCCCAGGGTATTCCCAAGCCGGTAGCAGTCACCGGAAGCCAGGGCGTTTTCCCTATTGTGTGCCGAGTGGACAACTCCGCTGATGCGACCAACAGTTTTACCAGCCTGACGGTAGACCTTGAAACCATGACTGCACACTGGGCAGAAAGCGGCTCTTGTGTATACAGCAAAGCAGGAACCCGACAGACCCATTTGGCGGCAGTAGAGCGTGCTGGCGGAAATTTTGCCCAGGCAGACTTTCACTACAACTATCCTATGATTGGCTCTATACTGGAACAGAATGGACAGTTTTATGCCTTTTTGGAAAGCAGCACCATCAATCCGGCAGGTCTTTCTCTCATGGGCTACTATTGGTATCTGGAACTGGAGGAAAACGGACTATTCAAAAAGAAACTGTGGGGCAAAGATAATTTAAGCCGCCTGCCCGGAAAACACGGGATGCGCGGAAAATTCTCCGGTGACAGGACTTGCCTGATCCTGTCTCCCATTTTTAAGAATGATGACTGGAAGGGTAAACAAAAGGTGCTGCGCCTTTCAGATTTGGTGCTGATCGACCTTGCCATGCCCCGTGGATACGCTTCCTTCCATGTGCTGGATGTATGGGGAAACCGGGCATTTCTCAGCGATGAGAAAAACAAGCTGGTTCTTTGTGAAATGACCTTGGAACAGTTATGAGGTAAACCAATGGAATTATTTGCAAAAAGAATGACTTGGGAGCTGGACAATGAGGAAGGACTGTCCTGCCTGTCCTTTGAACTGGAGGATGGCTACTTTACACTCTCCCGCAAGACCGGCGCGGAAGCACTCCGCTTGGAAATGAATGATCCAGCCAATGGTCAGTTGATTGACCCGGACTGTTTTGAATATGCCCTTGATAATACCAGGTTTCGTCTAAATATCGTGCGGAACAACCGAAAAGTTCTGCGGTATCTGGAAGAACACCACATCAACACGGAGTTGTATGGAGAAATCGTCCTTCACTACACTCCTCTCGGCAAGCCACAGCTTGAATCATTATCTGCCGTGATGCTCAGGCTGTTTTTCGGTGAACTGCTTTTTTAGGCGGAAACAGAAGTGTCGTTGGCAGAAATCATGCGAGGGGATAACTATGGTTAAAATTCATCGTATTTGGTTCAATACGGAGAGAATGGACAGAGAGGATCACTACAAAATCACATTATTCAGTCGCCCTCGTGTATCTATTCATGTGGACGAGTACATTTGGAGTTTCATCGAAGAAAACATTGTGAAGCCACACAAGCTTATGCGCAGTGAGAAGCATGGGTATCTGTTGGACATTTCGTTTGACCAGTTTGACCCAGCAAAACACCGATATTATCCACTTTCCCCGTACAACGGGCCGCTTCGGGAAGGTGTCGAGATGGACAGCGCAAACAGAAGCTATTTCCGTGAGGACTTTGCAGGCGGCAAGGATCGGACTACCTGGTTCTCTCCCAATAAAATATGGACAAACTGCGGCGACAAGGTCCTGAATGTGGACATCAAAGCCGCCAATGTAAGCGAGAGCATCACCCCCAGAGAATACGCAGACTTGCTGTTCGATGGGATTGGGGCAGCATTGGTGTTTAACTTCAAAAGGCTCAAGCGCGAGGAGTTTGATGGGCTGAAGCCCAAGATTGACTGGAGCATCGTAGAAAGCTTCCCCTTTCCCGCACCCTTTGAGGAACAGCGGTACATTGGGGATGAAGGCGAAATTCATGTGTATTCCTGGGATGGCCGAAAGGAAACGACCCTTGTTGGTCCCTATTCCGTGCGGAAGTTGTACCTGGAGCATTTCGGAGAATCGTGAGGAGGAATTTTGCCGTGCAAGTCTGGTCAAAGATAGATTTTGACACTGGAAAGGTCATTTTTCTGGATGCCACGCGAAAAGAAGATATGCTGCAAGTGGAATATCCGAACTGCTTTCTGCTGGATATGGGCTGGTATCAGGACAGATACATCATTTCTGTCATTCATAACTTCGATTGGGCGAATCCAGTCCAGCAGTATGAAACGACAGAAACAAATCAGCTTCCCAAGCTGTTGACGGAGGCGGTTCGCCTTGTGGAAAAGGAATCACAGTCTGCCGGAGCAAATTGAAAGAGGTCTTGTTATGAACGAGAATTTATTTCGCCCACAATTTGATACATTAAAACTGTCAGATAAGCTCTGGCTGATGCAGACGCTGGCGACTCGTTATAATTTGACATTCAAAGAACTATACGCCTTTTCCCGCTGGGGACAAAGCTGCACCACCGGCCTGTTTGAAAAAGGTGGCCGGGAGTTTGTCTTTGTCCCAGGTGATACCGTGATTCTTGGCTGGGAGAGCTTTGTCCAAGGGATGGACAAGGCCAACCAAGAGGAACTGGCGGATATTTTTGCAGAAATCGAATATGAGGGCTCTGTGGAGGAATTTCTCCGGCAGGGCATGACCCCAGTACGCCAGGTGACCATCGGCCCCATGTTCGTAGGCAGAAAACTGGAGGAGATCGGCTGGGAAAGCGTACCTATGAACGACCCTCGCATCACCGCCCACCCCGACTGGCTGGAGAACTTGCAGAAGTGGGCGGGCCAGAACAGCCAGAGTTTTGAGATACATGAAACTGTCCGCTTTGAACGCAATGGTGATAGCTGGCGAGCGTGGCTGTGCCATCCCATGACCTACGCAGAGTTTCAGCGATTCCTGTTGTGGGAGGTGGCAGCCAGCCTTCCCACGCCGGATGAGTGGGCCTATCTGTGCGGAGGCGGATGCCGCACCCTGTTTCCCTGGGGGGATGGACTGGACCACAAGATGAAACTGCATCACTTTGAAAGCGAGGAAGATCAGGGCAAGCCATACAACATGGAGCAGGCTAACTTCTTTGGTCTGTCTATTGCCTACGACCCCTATAAGCGAGAGTTGGTAGACGGGAAAACATTGACCACCTGCGGCGGTGACGGTGGCTGCAATGTCTGCGGTGGCATGGGTCCTTTGCTTGGATATTTACCCTGTTCCCCTCATTGTAAACCGGAGGTTCGGGAAGATAATGAGATTCACAATGACTATGACTTTTTCCGTCCTGTTATCCGGGTGCAGACATCCGGGTGGAGAATGGTATCACCCGAAAATGAGAGGTGATATTGATGAAAAGCCGATTGGAGCAATTATTGGACGAGCTATTAAGACAAATTGATATACCTGCGATGGAGCAAGCCATGTCCAAGCAGTATAAGAGCCAGATCCGCAGACGCTGGGAACTTCCGGCAGACTATTGGATGCTGTTGGAGCGCTGCTGTGGACTGCGAACCGTGTGGAGCAATGATACCTATGAGGCCCTGGAACTGTGGGGACTGGATACCCTTGTGAAGGGCCAGGAGGGATACGCCTATAATCCTGTGGAACAAAAGGTAATTAAAGATTGGGACGAGCATCTTGTGGTGATTGCGTCTGATGCTGGTGATCCATACTGCCTGGACCTGCGACGGAACGATACATCCGTGTTCTGGGCAGAACATGGCGCCGGAACTTGGGACTTTCAGCCTGCCTTTGATTGTTTGGAAGATTTTCTCGAAAGCGTTTTGGATGTACCCAAAACGCAGGAATATGAAACAGCATATCCCTATCACTACATCCGCCTGATTGTAACCGGGATTTCCGACACCAAAAAGGCTCTGGTGTTTCTAAAACAGCATTTTGGCGACAGCAGCTTTCAGCAGACAAAAGACAGGCTGAAAGAACTGCCGCTCTTGATCTATTCCGGTCTTGATACCGGAACCGCCCCGCAGGAAAACTCTCTTGACCGCTGGGGATTGATGTACGAAAAGCAGCAGATTTCGTTGGAAAAGTTTCTGGAAGATCAAGCATATATCCGCAATCTGTAAGGTCGAAGCTGCGTTGTGCAGGTGCGATTCATCGGCATTGGAGCCCGCTAAAGACAATCCAAATGAGCAAAGTACACAATGATGTGATTTTTGGAGGAAGTCATGATCAAAGCAATTATGAAAATCCATACCACTTCTTCTTCGGTTACATTTGTATGTGGCGATGTTGCTATTATTGGAAACGGTGAGTTTCGGGCTTCATCAGGAAAAGTGGATGGCTTTATCCTGTATGCCGACACTTTACAGTATGAAAACGGGGCGAAGCTCTCACGGGATGAACAGGAAAATTTGAAGTGCCTGTATCAGCACTTTGTATTGAACCGTGAAGATTTCATAGACTGGGATATTTGAAAAGAGATTTCCCCATGAAATGTTAGCAGATTGAGCACAGGAGTAAGGAGGAAAGCTATGGAATGGCCAAAACGGGCGCGGACAGCGGATTGGGAAAATGGTGTCCTGGCCTTAGATAGAGAGAAACAATTTGAAGTCCCGAAGCTGACCGCAGAGATCATGGAGCGGTTGGCCGGTTACACCCTGGTGGGCTTCCATGTGAAAGGGTATCCGGTGACGGATGAACTGCTTGCCCCCTTTGCCGGGCATAAAAGTATGGTCAACTTCGGCGTGGAGAACAGCGCCCTTACCGACGCCTGTTTCCCCGTTTTTTCCGCCATGTCCAAGCTGCGCATCCTGCTGCTGACCGGGAACTCCGGAATCGACGGAAGCGGCCTGTCCGCCCTGCAAAGCTGTAAGCTGGACCTGCTGGCCCTTGACCACACTGGGCTGGATGATGCCGGTCTGCTCCAGGCGGCTTCCATCCCCAAGCTATCCCATATCTGGATCGACCATACTGCTGTCACTTATGAGGGCTTGCTGGCTGTCGCCGGCAACAACTACATCAAGCCGGTGGTCCATGTGCAGTTCACCAAGGAGCAAATGGAACACTTCTCTCAGTTCCAGCGAGAAAAGGCCAAAAAGCCCGTCCAGCTGGATGAGCAGGCAGCGTCGGAATGCCGCAGGGTGTTGTCTGCCTTCTTTGCCGAGATGACAGAATGGGAGCAGTACATGGAGCAGGCTGGGTTTGAAGATCCCGAGGCTGTGCCCCGCCTGCTGGCGATCTGGGAGAAGTATGTGAGCGAAAAACCCCGTCCGGGCTATCTGCCTCTGGACCTCTCATACAGTGCCCAGGGCACCTACAAGGGGGAAGAATTCCTTGACGCGGAACAGATCACTAAGAACAAGCTCTACATCTACACCAGAGAGAAAAATACCAGCTTTGACCGCCGCTTTCTCATGAAGCGCGTGGGCGAGGGTTGGATGATTGACGCGGTGCAGGAGCGGCTGGACGGCTGGCAACGGACAGGATTGTAAGGGAGGCATAATGGATGATATATAGGTTTACGGAAGTATTAAACGATCTTGTTAATTATTTTCTCCTTGGTGACATTTTGTTGCTGGAGGACTGGAAGCAGGCAAATCATCTTTCAGATGATTTAGCGATGGAGTTTACCACAAACGAAAGCGGCGACAGGATATTTGCCGAAGGAATTGTAATCCCAATGACCGGTATTGAAAACTATCCCTATACCATATTGTTCAATCTCTCTGGTGATAGACCGGAGCTGTGCAAAGAAAGAAACCGATTGCAGCTTAGAAAAGGTGGCTATTCCCTCAAAGTAGATCATAATATGCTGATGCTTTTTACATGGCCAATATTGGAACAGTTTACGCCTGAAAAGGTGAAAGATCTGATTTCTTACTATAGAGTGCATAAGAAGCCGATGATTGAGCTTGCAAATGGCTGGTATCATATCGAGATTTTGGGTGGAGAAACCTTGCAGGACGGGGACTATGAACCTACATTTGAGTTTGTGATACAACCAGCCACAAATGAAGAAGCCACCATAAATGCAGATATGAATTTTAGCTTTGAAATTACAATCTCTGCTTATTAGTGAAACCTATCCCTACCGAAGATGGAAAAGGAGGTCATGATATGGATTTATTGAAACAATGCCAGCAATGGTTTGAACAGGATGAAGCGCAGAAGGTAATCGACACCCTGGAAGCGATTCCTGCCGAGGAGCGCACCCCGGAACTGGACAGCGAATTGGCCAAGGCATATATTGCTGTTGCACATATAGGAGAACGGGAGCCTTTTGAAAAGGCGCTGGAACTTCTGGCTCCCCATGAGGAGTATTTTGCCGAAGATCACTGCTGGAATTATCGGATCGCTTCCGCTTATTATTTTCTGGATGAGGAAGGCCCTGCCCTTCGTTACTTTGAAAAGGCTCTGAAAGCCCGCCCCGGAGACAAAGATACTCAGGAGTACATAAACGATTGCCGCCGTCGTTTGTCCCTGCCCCGCTTTGAAAAGAACTTCCGTGAAAGGACGCAGGAAGCATGGGCAGCCTTTTCTCAAATTGAGGCAGAACTGCGTCAAATCATAGATACTGACGAAACACATCAGCGCGGCGAAGAACTGGTTGAAAAATGTGGGAATGCACTCAAGACGGCCCTGCGTGATACTTCCTTTGAACTGGGCTTCAATGGCGAAAAGCATGAATTGATCCTCAGTCCAGAGGGGCTTCGCTCCCGCCTGTTCCCGTTGGTGTACTTCCAGAAGCAGGCCCCGGAATCGGTGCTTGAGCATTGGAATATCTGGGTAGGCCGCCAGCCCTGTGAGGGGTTCGAGCTGCGGGCTGGAGAGATCGAAGTTCGGGCTGATGATGTGCAGATGTGGGCAGAGGAAACAGAGGATCATCAGGTAAGTCTGGTCCTTTACTGTGAAAAGCTGACCCCGATCTTGAAAGAGGACACAGACAAGGTCTGGTGGGCACTCTCTATGCTGGTGGATCAAACTATCGGAGAAGTTTCCGCTATCGCCTTTGTTGCTGGGTTTGATGTTTATGCTCAGCCGAAAGACGAACCGGCCAAGCTGCTTTCTGAACTGCCGGAGTTGCTGCAAAGCATGGGACTTTTTCTCTGGCGGGATGGCAGCGACTACCTGGAAAACAGCTACCTTGCCTATGAACTGAAACTGGTGGAGGACCCGGAGGCTGACTGGCGGCTGGATGTTTATACTGGAAGCTGCCGCCTGCCGGTGCTCATCAACGACTACCTGACTGCTCGCAGTGATATGGTGGATGAGTACCACAAGGATGGCATTGCCGCTGGATTCCTCCTGTACCCGCTGTCCGGTTTTACCGGTGAGGAACGAGTGAAAGCTATTCTGGATTTCCGGGATAACCTGCGGGATGCCATCCTACGGGATGCAGGAGAGGAAGCCGTGACCTTCCTGGGTGGGGCCACTGGTCTGTATTGTGGGTATCTGGATTTTATCGCCTGGGATCTACCCGCTGTACTAACAGCGGCACAGGCATTCTTTGAGGGAAGCGACCTGCCCTATGCTCACTTCCACGCATTTCGGCGGGATGTGGGCGGTGTGCCGCTACTGGACGAGAAAGAACCGGAGCCTGATATTCATGAGGAAACTGGCTCCCTGCTCTCGACAGAGGATATTGAAATACTGGAGTCCTTTGACGAAGGAACTGCCGCTTACTTTGGGAAAATGCTCGACTGGCTGGAGAATTTTATCAAAAGCGGCGTAGAAGAAGGACGATTCAGCGAAAAACAGGCTCACCAGGATTTACAGATTGCCCTCTGGTATGCCTTTGCCTGCCTTAACCTGGACGATTACATCCACTACTACCGCGCTGCGGAATGGATGAAGGATTCGGAGAAAAACGCCACGGGCTGCGCTACCTGGTACTACCGGTATTCTGTGGCGTTGATGTATTGCGGCAGGCTGGAAGAAGCACTGGAATATGCGGAGCGGGGCGCTCTGGAGGAGCCGGACTACCCCTGGATCTGGCTCCATCTGGGCAAGCTACGGGCGCATTTTGGCGATAAATCCGGTGCGCTGGATGCCGTCAAGCAAGGATTAAAACTGGAACCGGGAGATTATGAGTTCCTGACCTTAAAAAAAGAGATCAAAGCCGGAGCCACCCTGGAACAGATGGAATATCATTGGATCAATCCCGATGCTGACCAAACGCTCCAGCGGGGACTGGACGAGAATGCGGATGATAAACAATGCGCCATAGCCTGCATTCGGGTGGACGAAGCGGGACTTGCCGAATTTTATGAACTGTTCCACCCAGAGCGGTATAGCTATAAGAAAAATTCCCCCTGCTGTGAATTCCAATACCCGGTGAAGGAACATCTTGTGGAGCTTTCCTTCCGTATGAACGAAGCTGGACTCTCCAAGATGGGAACCGACTGGCTGCGGCAGCTCAAGGAACGGCTGGACAGCGGTGAATGGCTAACCCACACCCCTGAAGGAGAACCAGAGGGCATTCTAACAGGTGTGTTTGTGGACCAGACCCGCCGCATTGGTCTTGTCTATCAACAGCCGGGAGACGATCAGTATTTTCAGATTTTCCTGAACCCGGACGGCACGAAGGCGGATGCCTTCTGGTCCTCAAGAAAAAACAGCGAGCCGGAGGTTTATTCGGAGGATGAGATGTCTGCGATAGAGCAGCACATCAAAAACACCTTTGGTGAGTTTGAGAATGTGTTCCATGAGCTGGTTTCCCCTGACATCCATGTGGACATCTGCGTTGTTCCTCCCTCTGATGAGCGGGACTATTACACACTGGTAACGATGGGCATGGGTGCTCACCGGATGAATGTGCCGGAGGAACTGGCGGAATACAAGCTGGAGCGAGCAGAGCTGGCCATCGCTCTGCCACCGGATTGGAAACTGGATGAGGAATCCCTGAAGGATGAGCGGTGGTACTGGCCGATTGGTCTCTTGAAAGTGTTGGCACGCCTGCCTATTTCCAACGATACCTGGCTGGGCTTTGGCCACACAATGGATAAGCAATCGCCGTTTGCAGAGGATACGGAACTCTGCGCCGCACTTCTGGTAGGTCCGCAGGATGTTGTCTGGAACGGAGGTGAAGTCTGCACTTTGCCGAGCGGCGAGGAGGTCAACTTCTATCAGGTGATCCCGCTCTATCAGAATGAGATGGAGTATAAGATGGAGCATGATGCGGACGCTCTGCTTAAAAAAATGGCAGGCATCAGTTTTGTGGTTAATCCCACCCGCCAGAATGCCATCACCAGAGGCACCCTTGGCGGGGATGAAGAAGATGACTATGTGGTGGAAATGGACGATGCTGCCTGGCATCTGGAAACCATTGAAGAAAAGAACCTGCCGGTGGATGAAAACAACGCCTACAACCACATGGCCATTTACCTGCGTTGGTGCATGGAGCATGACCTAGTGGGCGAAGAATTCCTCGCTGAGTACGGATCTGTGGTAGAAAAGGTAAAAGCTGATCCTGCCAATGTGGATCTGCGTGAGTTTATCCGGGATGAGCTGGATGGGCAGCTGGTCGGCCCGCTGTTCAATAAGATTGGCCGAGCATTTGCTTCCTACTACTATGGGGAGGCAGACAGCCCTTACTTCCCCGGCGACATTGACAACTATGCCTTAGAATATTTTGGCTCAGAGCAATATTATTCAGATAAGTTCCAGGACGAAGCCTACCTGTTCATTCCCTTTGATGAAAACTATTACCAGGCTATGGCAAAGGTCATGGAAAAACGGTTCGTCAACTGGCAGGGACAGAGTTTCGATGAGGCCACTCTGGAACCTTCCGAGGTGGCTCAGGCCATCATGGAGTATCTGGACTGTGAATGTACCTATTTCCCCTCAATGACGGATGATGACCCCATCATGTCGGCATATAACTATGCCAAACGGGAAAGTCTCAAAGAGGGCTTTGTGCCGGTTCTCATTAAGGCGGATGACGAAACGCTGTTGGAATGTCTGGTGATGAACGCCGACCCGGATAATGATGCGGACATTTACGAATTTGACCTCAAAACCGTAACGGAGTACCGGAAGAAGATGCTCTCTGCGCCCATCAAGGACGGAAAGGCAGTTTTGGAGGAATTGACCGGCCAGCGCAAGGAAGAAGCTGAGGATGACGATATGGACTGGGATGAGGAAGTCCTGGGCGAGATGGAGGGCGGATATGATAACCGTCGTTTTTCAAGCTACTGGAATTCCGATAATGATATGACCTATCCTCTCATTCTGGCTAAAATCCCCGTGAAGAACCCTTGGGAGCTCTTCGCCTGGCTGCCCTTCGGAAACTGGAACGAGTGCCCAGACACGCCGGAACTGATGGCGGTGGCCAAATACTGGTTTGAGCAGCATGGGGCGGTGCCCGCTGCAATGAGCCACGATGAGTTGGAATTCCTGCTCCCGGCCCCTGTTTCCCAGGAGAAGGCCATGGAGGTCGCCGCAGAGCAGTACGGTTTCTGCCCGGACATCGTGGATCAAGAACAGGATGACCCCACTGTGGGCAATCTGGCGGATGTCCTGAGGCAGTCTACCGTCTGGTACTTCTGGTGGGATTGAGCAGAAGGATATGTCTATGAAGGAATATTTGAATACAAATTTTTCAGATATAGTTTATGGCGAAAATGGATTTCTTGTGGAACTGCGTTGTAATAACACATTTCAGGTGCAGTTGTTTGGAAAAATAAAAGCCTATCTTCTTGAAAATCAACCAGCATGGAAGGCAGCGGGAGCTATCCCCATCCCTGACGCAGTCGCCATATTTAATCTAATTGATCAGTTAGCTGGGGGAAATCGGTTTTGGGGCGAGGAAACAGGCCGCCAGGCAGAAGATGCGCTTTTTGAACTACAGGAAATAATCGGTTCATTAGAGGAATCGCCTGAGTGTGAGTGAAAGGAGGATTTTATGGGATACGATGTGAGTTTTCACCCGATTTCCCCAGAAGAAATGCAGGAATGGTATTTTACCCCGCTTTCCTGGGTCCAGCAGGGGCAGGAAGAAAAGGTGCTGGCTCTTGCCGCACAGAATGGGATAGAGGATTTCTATGCGGAAAAATATCTGGATACCTTGCGGGTCGGTGCGGGGACAGAGCCGGATGAATTGTTTGACAAGAGCCACGGCTTTTATATTGCGGTGATCCAGGGATTTTTCCGGGATTACTATTACACTAGAGGGAGCGGTTTTTCCTTTTTGATAGAGGAGAAGCCAGAATATGCGCGCTACTTTACCTCATGGGAACAGGTGGTGCCAACAGCTTTTCCAAATCCGGCAGAAAATCAGATCATCGAAAATTACTGCTCCGGTGTGTACCTGTCTCCGGAACAGGTCACACAACTTCTCCGGGATCTGGAACTGGAGCCAAAGGTACGGGAAGACCTGGAGGGGCTTTGGAGCGATGGACAGTTTGCAGTGCTGAAAAAGGCCCTCACTGCCGCGGCGGAACTGGGTGTCGGCCTGCTGGAAGCTACCGAGGTGGTGGAACCAAACCCCATCTCCCCCAATGAGAGTACCAGCTATTCCAACCTGTACCACTGCGACCGGGACGGGGTATATCTCTACATAGATACTGTTAGTGGTCAATTGGCGGATGCGATTGGGAAAAGCGAAGGACGAACATAAGCAGTTGGCGACATTACGGCGCTCCAGATGGCCAAGGAGTTCTTCGAGGGCAGCGACATCCCCTGGGCCAGCTTCCACACCTTCCGTCGGGAAGTAGGCATTGTTAATCTGAAAACGCCGTCCGAGGAGGAACCGGACGCTGATGGGCATGGACTATAAGGAGCAGTCATGATAGAAAGAACCTTTATTAACCCCGCCACAAACAAACAGTGGAGGATTGAAATTGACGGATATACCATCCGAACCTGTTTGAATGGCAGGAAGGTCAAGGAGATTCTGTGCGACTCCACCTTCCAGGTCAAGAGCAAGGCGGCCAGCGCCATGATGAGCCAGATGCGGAAAGGATTCGTCTATCAGAATCCGGATGCCGCCGTTGGCGAAGCGCGGTGCCATCGGTTTATTGGAAAGGACAGCAACGGCTTCATGCCTTTGGCTGCCGCCCTCACACGGGATGACTTCTTCCTGACGCGGGTGGTGGGCGATTTTGAGGATGAGATCCTCTATCACTTCGATGGCAGCGGGGAGATCCTTGAAACGGTCTCTCTGGGCGGCAAGCGGATGACCTATGAACAGGTTCTCTGTCCCAATGATACTCTGCTGCTGAACAATAGCTATCTTTTGGAGCAGTTCTCCCTCCGCACCCATGAAATTACGCCTTTTGCCAATAAGAAAAACAGCATGAAGGCCATGCTGGATGCCAGCAGCGACCTGGCCCTGTGGTACACGGGCGAGGAGATCGTCATCTTTGACTTTGGCAGCAACACAGAGGTGTGGCGGGAAACGGTAAAATGCAAGAAGTCTAAGAACCCAAATTTTGCCTATTGCTGCTTTGGGATGCTCTCTCCTCGGCAAAGCAAAGCGGCCTACCGTGTTACCGAGGGTGAGTATGTGCTGGTCGATTTGAAGTCCGCCCAAAAAGTAGTGATCCCCAATGAGGGCGGGCATCCCTTCTTCTCCCCGGATGACCAGTGCTTCTCGGTGGGCGGCAGGTTCTATCTGATCCAGACCGGAGAGGAGATGGACAATCCTTTCCCGTTTTCTGTCCGGCAGGGGCTGGTTTTTTCGGATACCTGCACGGCGCGGACAAGGGGCAGTCTGATGGCCGTTCAGCAGGATCGGGGCAGCTCCCCCATAGAGCTGTGGGATACCGGCAGCGGCCAGCTGCTGGCTACCATTGATGACCCCTTTGTGGTGCGGCAGGTGAATTTTGCCTTTACCAAGAGCGGTCTTGTCCTGCACACCGATTACGGGGCCATGAGCATCTATTCCTGCGCCCTCTGAAACGGAGGAATGAATGATGGATCATGAGAGGAAAGAGCTTTTGGCTCAGAAAAAAGCGCAACTTAAAGTAAAGCAGCAAAGAGCAGAAATACAGCAATACAAGGACCATTTCACGAAAAGTATCCAATATTTTTCTCAAAAATACCGATACGCAGATGAAGCGGAAGCAATCAAACTGGAAGCTGTTTCCGGAAAAGAAGGAACAATCCAGCTGCCCAGAGGGGTGCTGGACATCCACATGGGGAACTATGCCTCGGGAGGACGCTGAATGAACGGCGTTGTGCTCCTGGTGGGCGGACTGCTGCTTGTGGCGGTAATCAAGCTGATTATGGATCGAAATTGGATTGGCCTACTTCTCTGTGCTGTCGCCCTGCTTCTGGTCTTTGGGGCTGGACACCATACAAAATAGGCCATTTTAAGAATCGAGGAGGTGAAGTATGCAGAATTCAACAAATATGAGGATACTGGAATTACTCCGGTTTCTCTATGCGCGGACCGACGAAAATCATCCCGCCACAGTATCTGACATCATTGCCCATCTGAATGTAAAAGGAATTCAGGCAGTGCGGCAGACTGTTTACGCGGATACCAATACTCTGATCGATGCAGGGATTGATATTGTGGTGGTCAAGAGTACCCAAAACCAATATTTTATGGGAAGCCGACTGTTTGAGTATCCAGAACTAAAAATGCTGACAGACGCAGTAGCTTCCTCAAAGATTATTTCTGCCAAGAAATCCGAGGAGCTGGTGCAGAAATTATGCTGTTTAGCCAGCACACATCAGGCAGAGCAGCTTCAAAAATTTGCTGCTTTATCCAGCCGTGTCAAACCGCATAATGAAAAGGTTTACTATATCATTGATAATATCCAAACAGCGATTGGAAACCATCAGCAAATTCGGTTCCAATACTATGAATATACTCAGGAAAAAAAGAAAATCTTAAAGCACGATGGATATTATTATGTCGTAAATCCCTATGCGCTTGAATGGAAAAATGACCATTACTATTTGATTGGATTTTCTCTGAAGCATCAGAAGATTGCTCACTTCCGTGTAGATCGGCTAACAAGTGTAGAAAATCTGGAAACTTACTTTATGCCGATAGAGGGATTTGATGTAGCCTCCTATACAAATAAAATGGTTGATATGTTTACATCGGAGTCATCGAAGGAAGTAACCCTTCTATGTGAAAACGAATTGATGAGAGTAATTATAGATCATTATGGAGAAGATGCTGCTGTTGATAGGTATGATGATACACACTTCACAGCCAAAATTGAAGTGAACCCCAGTGGAACTTTTTATGGCTGGATATTCAAATTCAAAGGGAAAATAAAAATTCTCTCTCCCAAAGAGTGCATTACGGAAATGCAGCAAATCGCTCAGGAATTTATATAGTGCAAAAGAGGTGTTATTGATTTTTAACACCTCTTTTCAAATGGAATTTTTGTCCTTGAAGTGAACGGATGTTCGATATACAATATAAGCAAGATGTTCGCAGTTCGTCGAACAAATGAGAGGTGAATGCTGTGGGCAATATAACTTTTGGATCATTTATAGCTGAGAAACGCAAGGCACATAAATTCAATTTACGCGATACAGCCAAGCATTTGAATATTGCTTATGGCTATCTGTGTGACATTGAACAAAGCCGCCGTCCTGCTCCCACTGGAGATTTTGTGGAACGCATCTCTGCCTTTCTGAATTTGGATAAATCAGAACATGAGTTGCTTTTGGATCTGGCCGCAAAATCACGCAATACAGTATCTGCTGATTTGCCAGACTATATCATGGAAAAAGATATTGTTCGGGCGGCCTTGCGTGTGGCAAAAGAAGTAGACGCTACCGATGAAGAATGGCAGACATTTATGAAAATGCTAAAGGAGCGTAAACGATAGGGGGGATAGCTTTGTCAATTCCACAAATCCGTACAGAAGCAATCGAAGCGGTAGGGCGAAAAATCTTGATGGAATATGATCCCTCTCTGCTATCCGGGCAACCATGTCCTGTGCCAATCGAAACCATTATCGAGACAAAGTTTGATCTAATCCTGGAGTTTCATACACTAAGAAAAAACCCCAAGATATTAGGGGAAACAATTTTCGATGACGGTGCCGTTGTTTTATATGACCAGATACAGAGACAGTATCGAATGATTGCAGTAAGATCCGGTACAATCTTAATTGATGAACGGCTTTGTGATCCATCAAAATTAGGGCGGCTCCGTTTTACCTGTGCCCATGAGCTGGCTCATTGGGTACTACATAAGAAGTTGTACTCCGGTACAGGAGATGTTGCTGCATATAACGGAAATGTTTCTTCCGATGAAAGTCATGGCATAATTGAGCGCCAGGCAGATACTCTGGCTTCTGCTCTGCTGATGCCTTTACCGCAGATCAAAAAATGTTTTTACCGACTTAGAATGGGTCGGACAGATGAACAGCTCATTGCTGAAATGGCAAACATTTTTGAGGTTTCCAAGCAAGCAATGCAGATTCGTCTAAAATCCAGGAACCTGATATAACCAAAGAGCGGGAATAGAGAGAGGTTCTCCCCTCTCTCTATCTCCTCCGCTATGCTATTTTGTACCTAATATGTTCGCAATATTGCGAACAAGGAGGAATATTCTATGAGGAAAGAAAGCACAACAATTCAAAAATGTAACAGCAGACTAACAGCTTTAGGGCTTAACAGCGACGCTGCGTTTCATAGAAGCAGGCTGATTCTAAAGATTTACCGGGATGTAGTCTGGGTTCTGAGTGAACGGGCAGAAGAATTGCAAGAAGCTGCTTGGATTATGGGAGAACAAGATATAGAGTCTGGCCTCTGCTATCTTGAAAATTTTGCACCAGATATTGAACTACAAGCCTTTGAAGAAAAAGTGTGCTGCCTTGTTCAAAATCAAATGCTGGTCAATATTATTGACCGTGCGCTCCTTCGTCTGAAACGGTATCCAGATCGAGGAGAACTTTACTATGAAATTTTGACTAAGCAATTCATCTATCGGTTCAACAGTACAGAGAAAGAATTGCTGGAAGAACTAAATATAGAGCGCAGCGTCTTTTATGACCGAAAACGAGAAGCTATCTATTTATTTTCTGTTTGCTTGTTTGGATATTCTATTCCAGAAGTCCTAGAGGAACTGCCCCGACTAAATCCCGACTAAATTCCGACAAATCCCCGACCTAATCCCTACTCCCTTCCGACTTCCGACCTGCTATACTTGGTATAGTGGCAGGAATGCGCTAAATTGAATACTTTTCTATATAAGGCCCGGCATTAACCGGGCTTTTTTCATTCCTGCTGTAATATGGCGGCAGGAACATGGCTGGAGGTGAAAACACTTCCGGCCTTTTTCTTTGCCCGGTATTAGGAGGCCGGTATGCGCTGGGAGGCGTACATAGCAAAATATCCATGACACCGTTCAAATTCACTGACTACCAAGAATTTGAACGGAGGAAAGGATATGACAAGAGTATTCATTTGGAAAAATAATAGCCCACAGGAATGGGAGGAAATCAGTTTTTCAGCGTTCAGTAAGGCACGCCGCAACGGTTGCTTTACTGGGCGCTTTTTTATTGAGACAACCGAAAATGTTGATGGTCACAACGAAAGAGTTATTACCGAGTGCTCACAAGCTCGTTATAAAACACATCGCCAAGAATTAGGAACTATCAATCAAGATGTGGTTCATACGAACTCTCCCCAAAGACACGATACCTATGTCTACTACTTTGCAGATGGATCGCGTTCTACGCTGGTTTTAGGAGCAGACGATACTTCCTGTGTCAATGGAGCTTGGATTGCCGAATTGCGAGAACTGGATCGCTTGGAATACAATAATCAACACACACAAACACGCCGTCACTGTTCTTTGGATGCTCAGGACCCTGAAGGAATGGGAGGGTACTATACAGGTGATGATATGGAACGCGTGCAGCTTGAATTGGAAGTAGAAGATTTTCTCACTTCACTTCCCAAAGACCTGGAACAAATTGCTCGCCTTTTGTGTGAGGGTTTTTCTGCCGCAGAAATTGCTCGTAAGCAAGGGGTCAATCGGTCCTCAATATGCAGAAAAATTAAGAAGATACAGGATGCCATGATGCACTATAATCCTTAAGCAACAAACCATCGAAAGCACAGCCCTGCCATTTTGGCAGGGCTATGCTACTTTTTGAATTAAATTTCGTAATCTGTGCAACAAACGGCCTCTGCCGTGGCCTACAAGTGAGAGGCACAAATGCCAGGGAAGGGTATTGGGTCCCTCAGTCTCTAAATTAACAGTAATAGGAGCGAACAGGCCATGAAACAAGAAACTGAAAATCGGCAACAGAGGCCGCAGATGATTTGCCTGTGTGCAACTTGTGCCAATGCTTTTTATAATGTGCCAACCATAAGGATTCAGCGTGTGGATCGCTATCAACTTGTAAAAGATACCTGTACTTATTGTGGGGTCCGCAATGGGTATGACTATATCATTACTCCTCGTAAATCGACACGCCACCATTCAGGAAATGAGGCGAGGTTATGAACAAGAAAGATGTCTGTGCAACCCAAATAGCCTATGTACGATTCACGGAAGATGATTTGGCGGATCTGGATAATCAAGTTCGTCGTGTAGGTGCGTCATCCAGAGGCGCATATATCCGCAGTTTAATTAAAGGAGTTCGTCCTGTTGAACTCCCTCCAGCAGACTATGTAGCTCTGATTGATGAATTGGCTAAACTTCGCCGCAGTATTGATACAATGGCAGCTCGCGCGGCAGACAACAAGGCGTCTGCGCTCAGCCCCGTCGAATACTATACATTATCCAGCCTTACGGCGTTGACACTTCAAAAGATCCGGCTTGCAGCATTACCACAACAGCATCACTTACCGGAGGATATGAGCCATGAATGAAACAATTATTGACCGCACTTATGTGTGCTTAAAGCTGATTGATATGCTCTACAAGAAGGGACTTATCAACGAAGCAACCTATTTTAATGTGAAACGAACCTATCAGAACAAGTAGTTTTTTTGCGCTGGGTTGTCAAGGATGTCAGCCCAGCGTCCATATCATTGCAGATTAAAGATTTTTTGAGTATTCTCGTTTTGTCAGAAGAAATCAGGAACACTAAAGGAGGAAGATGCTATGTACAATATGTCTCCGTACTCATTATCTCGATCTTTTCGGGACAAACCCTGTCGGGCAGTCATATATGGCCGTGCCTCAACAGAACACGAGGCCCAGGTCAAAGCCTTGCAAAATCAGATGCAGTGGTATGATGATGTTGCTCGATTTCATCCTCAATGGAATGTTATCAACCGCTACATCGACCAAGGCATTACCGGAACTCAGGTCTATAAGCGGGATGCCTTTATGCGGATGATGGAGGATGCCAAACAGCAAAAATTCGATTTGATTGTCACTCGCGAGGTCTGCCGCTTTGCCAGAAATACGGTAGATGCATTGGTCTGTGTTCGCCAACTCGCCGCCATAGGGATTGAAGTCTATTTTGTGAATGATAACATTTGGACGCTTGACGGTGATGGCGAGTTGCGGCTGACCATTATGGCTACTATGGCACAGGAAGAGAGCCGCAAAATCAGTGAACGCTCTCTTGCAGGACAACGGGTCAGCCGCGAAAAAGGAGTCCTCTATGGAAACGGGAACATTTTCGGATATACCAGGAACAAACTCACCAAGCAGTTTGAAATTGATCCCGATCAGGCGGAAACTGTAAAAATGATTTTTGACCTCTATGATTCCGGCATGGGAGAAACCTTAGTAGCAAAAGAGCTAACCCGCCTTGGACGCAAAAACGGAGTAGGTAAGGTCAAGTGGGATGCCGGAAAAATATCAAAGATCATCAAGCGAAAAAACTATCTGGGGTACACAGTTTACTGTCAGTCCTATTCCAATAACTATTTGGAGCAAAAGAGACTCAAGCGTGACGAGAGCGAGTTTGTCTATGTAAAAGGTGGCTTCCCTCAGATTATCTCGGAGGAACAGTACGAGCGGTGTAATGCCATTCGTCGCAGTAGGACCAAACGGCTGACTGATGAGAAAGGCCGTACACGGAGTTTTGGTATTCAGCAGGCTCAGAATGTGTGGGGCAGAAAAATGAGGTGTCGTTGTGGTTCTCCCATGCTTCGACATCGTTGGAGAACCAATAATGCAGGAAAGCCTATCTATGGATATGAATGCAAGCGACACCATGATACCCCCCGCATCCGCCTTCAGAATGAACAAGGCAATCCAACACCTATCTGTGAGATCAAGCCAGTTGGACAAAGCAAACTGGAACTGATGGCCTCCAAAATATTTGAGAGGGTATGGGGAGACCAAAGAGAAATCGTCCTCCAGACCTGCAAAATGCTGGATGCTTGCTACAAGCCAGACGCAGATCGTCGAGCAGATTTGATGAAAGCGAAAGATGATTCTATTCAGTTGCTCCAACAACAGCTGGATGACTTGGTTGTGGTCCGTGCCCGTGGAGAGATTGAGCAGGATAAGTTCCTCCAGCGGACCATAGAAATTCAGCAGCAGATGGAGGCCCTTCGTCAGAGCAAAGCTCAAATTGCTTCAGAGGACTACAATCCCGGACGCCTGGATATGGAAGCCATTGAAGCAGCGTTGTGCGAGGCAGTTGAAATGCATGACGGTCTGGTAAGCGAGGATTTCATTGATCTCTTTGTTTCACAGGTTACACCACTGTCTGATTCCCGCTTTGCCTGGTGCTTGGACTTTTCTCCGCAGCCCACAGTTGCCTTTCTGAATTTAGCCGGTCAGAGGAAGTACACGACCTGCTCTATGGATAGTAAATTACACTTTGGTCCTTTTGCTGATGAGGAGGGGCACACCATCCCTTTTCCGGGCAGCCTGCGTCGGTGAGCTGCCCGGACAGCTCTAATTCAAAATGTACATCGTTATATACACAAGGTATGTACGGCGCAGGCAGCGATTGCAGAGATGTAAATTACATGTCTAAAGGAATGTGACTACATTCAGTAACTTTAGACTACGTTAAATAATAAAAAAGAGGTATCCAATGAGAAATCATTGGGTATCTCTTTTTGCTTTTTTGGGAAAATGGGCTTAGATTACATGGCTTCAACAACTTTGAGTGGATTTTTAGCGATTGCAGGACTAGCAGCAACGTATAAAAGTGGACTTTTGATGATTTTGGTACTAAAAAAGGATGATAATTTCTTGGACGTGGTTTGAGAGTATTTTGCGTGTGAAAAGCTTGAAAATACAGGAAAAATAAAGTTTTGTGTGTTTTGGGATTGAAAATTAGTCGTTCTTTTTTCTATGGGTATACATGATAAAATGCGGAGCTGAACAGCAAAATATAGAAATTTGCTGTTCAGTCCTGTTTATTCTTTACTTAAATCTAATATTTGTTCATCAATCTAAGCGGTTTACACAGAATGATTTAGAATATTTCTTTCTTATTTATAATAACTGGCGAGGTTAAATAATTTAAGAAAAGGAAAAAGTTTTTTCTGCGGGTTACCGCACATAGCTTGTCGGATGAAGAAATACTGGTTTGTAAAAATTAAGTACTTCATCAATGAAATTAATTACTTTCTGTTTCATATTTCTCATCTCCTTTTGTTTTTCTGAAGTAATCATAACCCCAAATAGGATATATTGCTTGCCAAATTAATTTTAAAAGTGGACAAAAATTGCAAGATAAAGAAATATGTGCAGGTATGACTTTTTAGTAATGCTACGATTCAATACTGTTTCGATACTCAGAAGGAGAAATACCCTTCAATTTTTTGAATGTTCTGCTAAAATATAATGGATTATCATATCCAACAATACTGGCTACTTCTGTGATATTATATATATTGTTTTTTAACAGGGCTTCTGCGTTATATATTCGAATGGATAATATATATTGTAAAGGAGTAAATCCTGTGTATTTCTTGAAGTTACGAATAAACCAACTTGTACTCATATTGTGGCTTTGTGCGTACTTTTCAATGTTTATCTCTTGGTTATAATGTTCGTTAAAATAGAGTGTTGCAGAGTCCATGTCTTCTGCAATCTGGCTGTTACCCGTTTTTGAACTTGTCTGAAAATGTCTGTGTGTCATGATAAATATTTCTCTTAAATGCATTTCTAATATTTCATCATAATGTTCCCGGCACATTTGAAGTTCTTGAATCATTGTTTTAAAGTGATTCTGATATTCTAATCTCTTACCACAGTAATATACATGTTTGCCTTTTGTGAAACCGTAATAGCGAAGGATGTTCGTTACATCGTTTCCTGTAAAGTGAACCCAGTATACTTCGGTTTGATCTTCGCCATAGTACTCATACTTTTGCGGCTCTTTTGGTCTGTAAAGAACTATATGACCGGCTGTAACAATCTCTTCTTTTTGGCTGAAATGAAAGTGGGCTTTTCCAGATGCAATGTACAGTAGCTGAAAGTCACGACGACCACGTGGTCGCCAGGTTGGTAATTTAGGGCGGGTAAACAAGTGATAGGTACCGCAACTGGTTACAATTAATGGTTTCGATTTATCTTTTATGTCCATAGTTGTATTGTTTAGGTAGGCATTGTTGGTGTACATATTTACTTTATCCCTCCCATTTTTCTGACTTGGTTCATTTTTTTGATGTACACTTTGATGAAAAAAACAGATAAAACTTATGTTATTTTAGAAATTGTATCATTTTGTTCATGTTTTGTCAAATTCTTGATATGTATTTTTCAGAGTCGATTTAGTATAATTTCTTACATAAGAAAGACATGATTTGCAACGGCGAGGTTACACATTTATCAAAAGAAAAGGAGATTGTTATTATGGAGCAAAAAAGCTACCTAAAAATGCGAAACATTGTCGGATATGGAACAGGTGATATTGCAGGTAATGTGGTTTATGCATTTTTATCATCGTTTGTAATGATTTATCTGACAAACACGGTAGGATTAAATGCGGGTATTGTAGGAACATTGATTGCAGTATCAAAGCTGTTTGATGGAATCTCAGATGTATTCTTTGGTTCAATGATTGATAAGACAAAGAGCAAAATGGGTAAAGCAAGACCGTGGATGTTCTGGGGCTTCTTCGGATGTGCAATCACATTATTCGGAGTATTTGCAATCCCTACTAATATTGGAAAAACAGCACAGTATGCTTGGTTCTTTATTGCGTATACATTATTGAATGCTGTGTTTTATACGGCTAACAATATAGCATATTCGGCACTTACAGCACTTGTAACAAAAAACAGTAAAGAACGAGTGCAGATGGGGTCTTTCAGATTCATCTTTGCATTTACTACAAGCTTATTTATTCAGACAATTACAGTAAGTGCGGTTGATGTATTAGGTGGTGGAGCAGTAGGCTGGAGAAACATAGCTATTATTTACTGTATTTTAGGTGTTATTACAAATACTCTTGCAGTATTTTCTGTAAAAGAACTTCCGGAAGAAGAACTGAAGGACTGTGAAGATGCAGAGGAAAAAAAGGATGACAAACTTACTTTAATTCAGTCGGCAAAGTTACTGTTCAGCAATAAGTATTACTTAATGATTTGTGGGGTATATATTCTTCAGCAGTTATATGGAGCAATGATTAACATTGGAATCTATTTTATGACATATGTGCTTCTTAATAAAAATTTGTTTGGAGCATTCTCCTGGGCAGTAAATATTCCGTTAATTATAGCATTGGTGTTTACACCTAATTTGGTTTCCAGATGGAAGGGAATGTATAAACTCAATAAGTACAGCTATATGGTAGCAACAGCAGGTCGTTTGCTGGTAGTTGTAGCAGGATACATGGGAAGTATACCGTTGATGTTACTCTTTACAGCAATCGCAGCTTTAGGACAGGGACCTTGGCAGGGCGACATGAATGCGGTTATTGCATCTTGCTCAGAACATACATATTTAAAGACCGGAAAAAGAGTAGATGGAATCATGTATTCATGCACTTCATTAGGTGTAAAACTTGGCGGTGGTCTTGGTACAGCAATTGCAGGTTGGCTGCTCGAAATGAGTGGATTTATCAATGGTGATGCTGCGGTACAGCCAGACAGTTGTATTAATATGATGTATTTTATGTACCTCTGGCTTCCGTTCATTTTTGATTTGGTTATTACAATCATTCTTTCATTTATGAATGTGGAAGAGGCTAATGAAAAATTGAAAGCAGAAAGACAGTAAATAAAAATGGCCTCTAGAGTAAAAGCTTTAGAGGCTATTTCAGAAAGCGAGGAATATTATGCAGGCAGATATTAAATGGTTAGATAATCCGGAAGTGTTTCGTGTAAATCAGATAGAGGCTCATAGTGATCATAATTATTATCTGAATTATGAGGAGTTCAAGAGCGGTAAGAATAAACTGATGCAATCATTAAATGGCGAATGGGATTTTAAATTCAGCATCAATGTTATGGAAAGACCGATGAATTTTTATCAGACAGATTATGATAGAAGTGGTTTTGACAAGATTTTAGTTCCCGGTCACATTGAGCTTGCCGGTTATGATCAGATTCGGTATATCAATACGCTGTATCCTTGGGAGGGGAAAAGATACCTTAGAGGTGCACATAGCATAGATGGTGCTGGTGATGGAGCTGGAATGTTCAGCAAAGCAGAGTATAATCCGGTAGGCTCTTATGTAAAACACTTTGATCTTGATGAGAATCTGGTTGGTAAAAGAATCCATATTTGCTTTGAAGGTGTGGAAGAGGCAATGTATGTCTGGTTAAATGGGGAATTTATCGGATATGCAGAGGACAGTTTTACACCATCGGAGTTTGATTTGACCCCATATATTAAAGCAAAAAATAATGTGCTTGCGGTACAGGTTCACAAGATGAGCACAGCAGCTTTTTTAGAGGATCAAGATTTCTTCCGCTTCTTTGGTATTTTTAGAAATGTGACATTGAAGGCGATTCCGGATGTTCATGTACAGGATATGTGGATTAAACCTACTTTGAACGAGGATAATACAAGTGGTGCAATTAGAGTAGATGTAAAGATTTCTGCTGTAAAGGTAGGAGAAAAGAGTGCAAAATTTATACTTGCTGACAAGAGCGGAAATAAACTTTTATGTAAAGATATCGCTTTAGAAGATACCGCAGGTATAGTACAAGGCTCTATGATGGCAGAAGTAGAAAAAGTAATTCCTTGGGATAATCGCAGCCCTTATCTTTATGAGGCATTTATTGAAGTTTATGAGAATGGACAGCTTGCAGAGGTTGTATTTTACAGAGTTGGGTTTAGAAGACTTGAGATTATTGATAAGGTAATGTACTTAAATGGAAAGAGATTGATTCTGACAGGTGTGAACAGGCATGAGTGGAATGCGAAAACCGGACGGGTGATCGGAATGGACGAGATGATTTCTGATATGAAATGTGTGAAAGGGAATAATATCAATGCAGTGAGGACATGCCATTATCCGGATCAGATTCCTTGGTACTATATGTGTGACGAAGAAGGAATTTATTTAATGTCAGAAACAAATCTTGAAAGTCATGGCTCATTTCAAAAACTGGGAGCCATTGAGCCATCCTGTAATGTACCGGGTTCTATTCCGCAGTGGAAAGAAGCGGTTATTGACAGAGCAAGAAATAACTTTGAAACATTTAAAAATCATACATCGGTTTTGTTCTGGTCTTTGGGAAATGAGTCATATGCCGGAGATAATATTGAGGCGATGAATCAATATTTTAAAGATAAGAAGGATGGAAGATTAGTTCACTATGAAAGTTCTTACTACAACAGGGCGTATGAAGATACCATTTCTGATATAGAAAGCCGTATGTATGCAAAAACGGCTGATGTTGAAGAGTACCTGATTAACAGTGCTAAAAAACCGTATATCTTATGTGAGTTTATGCATGATATGGGAAATTCTATGGGTGGTCTTGGTTCTTATATGGAGCTGATCGATAAATATGAAATGTATCAGGGTGGTTTTATCTGGGACTTCATTGACCAGGCAATTTTAGTAGAAGATGAGGTTACAGGGAAAGAAGTACTAAGGTATGGCGGAGATTTTGATGACAGACCGGCAGACTATGAATTTTCAGGAAACGGAATTCTATTTGCTGACAGAAAAGAAAAACCGGCAATGCAGGAAGTGAGGTATTACTATGGGTTGTACATTTAAAACATTGAGAGTAGTATATGGAGATTTTACACTTGGTGTTCATGGGGAAGGATTTGATTACATTTTTTCTTATGCACAGGGGGGTCTGGAATCCCTTATGAAAAATGGATATGAGTGGCTTTATCGCTGTCCGAAACCGACTTTCTGGAGAGCAACCACGGATAATGATAGAGGCAGTAAGTTCCATATTAAGAGCGGAAGCTGGCTTGCAGCAGATATGTTTATTGAATGTAAAGATGTTGAAGTAATTACCGATGGTAAATCTCAGGGAAAGCCCTGTGCTCCGGAAAACAACAAGTATGGCGGTGATGTATTTGCCGAGAATGTAATTGTAAAATATGTATATGAAACGATAACAACACCTGCTACAACGGTTGAGGTGGTATATAGTGTGGATAACAAGGGAAAGATTGCTGTAAATGTTTCCTATAAAGGAGCAAAGGGCTTGCCGCAGCTTCCGGTATTTGGACTTCGTTTCATTATGCCAACACTTGCAGACAAATATACATATGAAGGACTTTCTGGAGAAACTTATCCGGATCGAATGGCGGGAGCTGAGAAGGGAATCTTTGAGATAGACGATATAAGCCTTACAAATTATCTTGTTCCGCAGGAATGTGGAATGAGAATGGGTACAGAGTGGCTGGAGGTAACAAGGCATACAAGCCTTAATAACTGTAGAAAAGGAAATTCCAATCAGATTCTTAGAATAGAGAAGAAAGACAAAGGGTTCGCATTTTCCTGTCTGCCTTATACAGCTAGTGAGATTGAAAATGCAACTCATCATGAAGAACTTCCGCCGGCAAGAAGAACTGTGCTTTGTATTTATGGAGCGGTAAGAGGTGTAGGCGGAATTGACAGTTGGGGCAGTGATGTGGAAGAGGCTTATCATATTAGTGCAGAGGACGATATAAAATATTCTTTTGTGATTTGTTAAAAAAGAAATGCCTGCTTTAGCATCATAACTACATTGGATGGTAGCATTTATAGTAGTCCTTATAGAAAAACATAACATATTTTAAGTAACTGATAAGTTTTTTCATGGTTATATACCTCCTTTTCTGTTTCCATTATATATAAGAGTGAATTGGAATTCGTGTCATAATAGAATAATATGTGGACAAAAATTGCAACAGGAGTGATTTGATTGATATTAACATACGAAAATAGAAATACGGAAATATCATATGAACGCAAGAAATCTATCCATGTTCCACCACACTTACATGATGCAATAGAAATGGTTTTTGTGACAGAGGGAAGTGTTGAACTAGGAGTTGGAAAGGAATTATATCATTTGGAAAAGGGAGATTTTGGAATTGTTTTTCCAAATGTAATTCATCATTATCAGGTATTTGGAAGTGGAAGAAACAGAGCAATCTATTTGTTCGCAAACCCTACATTTTTTTCATCCTATATTGAAGAATTGCAGAGCAACTGTCCGAGAATCCCGATTATAAAAAAAGATAATATTTCTCCTGATATAGAATATGTTATCAATCAACTGATCAAACAAGAAAAATATAATGGGAGATTGGAAAAGGCATATATGCAAGTGATTTTGGCTCATGTCTTTACAGATATGGAAATTATTCCAAGGGAATCTTCCGGAAAAGATGATGTTATTTATAATGCTGTCGAATATGTTGCAAAGAACTTTAGGGATGAGATTACATTAGAAAAAATGGCTTACGAGTTGTGTGTGAGCAAATATGTATTATCCAGAATGTTTGCAAAGACATTTCACTGTAATTTTAGTAAATATGTCAATGGCATCCGTTTGAATTATGCTCAAGCTTTGTTACAGGATTCAAAGGAATCTATTATAAATATTGCATTGGATTGCGGTTTTGAAAGCCAAAGAACTTTTAATAGAGTATTCAGGGAACGATATAAAATGACTCCGAGAGAATTCCGCAATAGGGCAATGAAGTTACGTGCTGGAGAAGATGGATATGATTGATATACAATAAAATTTTTGAATTTGTGTCGTAGGAGTTGCCAATAGGAAAGGAGAGAAGAAAAATGATTGAACTTTTAAAAATGACTATAAATAAACAAAAAAATATTGCACTCATAGCTCATGATGGAAAAAAGCAAGATATGATTCGCTGGTGTCACAATAATAAAGAAACTTTAAAGAAACATCGTTTGTCTGGTACTGGAACTACTGCGAGAATGATTACAGATCAGGTAGGGTTGAGTGTAAAAGGCTATAACAGTGGTCCGTTAGGCGGGGATCAACAGATCGGTGCTAAAATTGTTGAGGGAAGTATTGATATAGTCATTTTCTTTTCTGATCCTTTGGCTGCACAGCCACATGATCCGGATGTAAAGGCTCTTTTACGAATAGCACAGGTATATGATATTCCGATTGCCAATAATATTGCAACGGCTGATTTCTTAATCCATTCCGCTCTCATGGATGAGGAGTATGTTCATCAAGTAGAGAATTTTAAGAAAACAGTTGAGAATAGAGCGGAGGCATTAGGGAAAAACTGATTCATTCAAGCAATTTTTGACAAAAATACAGTAAAATATATGTGTCAAATGAAAGGCTGGATAACTATGAATCAAGTGTCCTTTATTGAAGTGGAATACTCCAAATGAAATCTTCACAGTTACTATTGTTGCGTCATTCCTATTGATTTTTCTATTTCAAGGTAGTATCGGAGATTTTAGCCTTTCAGATAATGTTACTTTTAATTTGATTAGTGCTGCTACGATTAGTACTTTTTATCTCTTTGACATTGAAACGAAAGATTTAATGTAAGAGATAATGTGAAGTGAGGAAAATATAAACAATAGGGAAGGTGTAAGTGATGGTGATGGAAAATCGAAAATGGATTAGTTGTCCGATTTGTGGAAATAAAACAAGACTTAAAATACGACAAGATACGATTTTAAAGAACTTTCCACTTTATTGTCCAAAATGCAAATTGGAAGGTTTGATAGAAGTGGAAGAATTAAATGTAAAAGTCATCAAAGAGCCAGACGCATAGACGCAGAGCCGATGAATTTGTGGTAAATCACAGTTCATCGGCTTTTTTAAATAGAAAATCAATAAAATCATAAGGAGTTAGTTGTTCTCTTGTAGCGAAGAATGGTCTTGGATTACAGAGGATAACGGACAGAAATACTGCTACTATTTCAATCCGGTATCAGATGGAACAAGAGGAAAGTTATATGTGAATATGACAACTCCTGACGGATACCATGTGGATGAACTGGGACGTTGGGTTCCGTGATTAAAATGGAATTTCGGAGCGAATCAGTAAAACGAGAAAGGATTTCCTGATAAAGGGCAGTCCATATGAAAAAAGTAATTTGATTGTCGCAGAGGGGCATGACTGAAAGGTTATGCTCCTCTGTCTTTTAACTGCTGATTTCCAGTGAGTGATATTTTGCAGAGCGACGGTTCTGATGAGGATCCAGATTTATAAAAAAGAAGTAAATGGTCATTGAGAATCCTTTATATGAGGGGGAAAAGCCTAAATCTGTAAATAAAGATAATATTTCCTGCGAAAAATGAGTTGTGAAAACGAAAAAATAATAGTACAATGAATGTCAGCTTTAGAGATGCGAAACACATGAAAAGGAGATTTGGATGGAGCAGGAGATAATAAGAACACGAGACAGGGGGATGGGGCGTGAACTGGCGATTTCCGGGCTATTTGCTGCTTTGATTGCAGCGGGGGCCTTTATTAAGATCACAATACCGGTACAGCCGTTTCCTATGCATTTTACTCTGCAGTGGTTCTTTGTACTGATGGCAGGTTTTTTGCTGGGCTCCAGAGTAGCGGCAGCCAGTGTAGGAACTTATCTTTTGATCGGTTTGTTAGGGGTTCCTGTTTTTGCTGCAGGAGGCGGGCCGGCGTATCTGCTTCGTCCCACCTTTGGTTTTTTGCTTGGTTTTCTCCTGGCAGCCTGGGTCATAGGAAAGATTTGTGAATGGATGAAGCCGGTGAAAATGACCCGGATGATGATTCCTGCAGCAGCAGGTTTGGCTGTGTATTATGGAGCCGGGATTCTGTATTTTTATTTTATCAGCAATTATGTGATTTCTATGCCTATAGGCTGGAAAGCTGTTTTGATTAATTGCTGTCTGCTTACAATCGGAGAGGATTTTGTGCTTTGCATCCTTGCAGCGGCCACTGCTATGAAAATGCGTCCGGCTGTGCTTCGGATGATGGACTAGAGGCTATGCATTCAGCTGCAGTGCCTCTAATTTTTTTCGATCAAGAAGAACAATGGTTCCGCGGGAAAGGCGAACCATTCCTTCACTCTGGAAGTAGCGAAGCATCCGGGTAATAACTTCACGGTGGGAACCCAGGTGGTTGGCAATGATCTCATGAGTAATTTTCAGCTCATTAGAGTCTTCGATGGCAGATTCTTCCAGAAGAAAAGCGGCTACGCGTTTATCCAGGCTTTTCCAGAGGATCTGCTCGATGAGCCACATGACGTCAGAAAAGCGAGTAGCCATAAGCTCGTTGGTATAGTTTGCTACAGGCGCAGATTCTTCCATAATGCTTTTATATATTTCTGCAGGAATGACCCAGAGCTCTGTATCTTTTTCCGCTTCAATGGTGATCTCAAACTGAATAGAGCGCATGATGCAGGAGGCAGAGAAGAGACACATATCTTGTTCAAACAGACGGTAAATGGTGATCTCCCGTCCTTCGTCGGACAGAATGTATGCCCGAAGAAGACCGGACTTTATGAGAAGCAGACCTGTGCAGTCCATACTGCCATTGTGGATGATGGTGCCTTTTTCTGCTTTTCGTGAAATCAGGCTTCCCAGTATTCGATTTTGCTGCAGAGCAGTCAGCTTGTTCCATATGGGAAAGTAGTCTTGAAAATCCATGTTCCCCTCCTAACTGTTTTACATAGTAGTTTTTATTTAGTATAGGTTATTTGTATCAATGCGTCAATTCCATTCTTGACAGATTCCTATATGAAAAGTATACTGGAAATAGAAAGTAAAAAAAATATTTGCACGGAAATACGCAGGATATATCTGATTTTTCTGAAAATTGAAAAGATATGCTGCGAATGAGGACGAAAGGAGAAGGTTATGAAGACTAAGTTTTATATTTGTCGCCGCTGTGGAAACCTGGTTGGCATGGTTCATGATTCAGGCGTTCCTATGATTTGCTGTGGCGAGAAGATGGAAGCCCTGGTTCCTAACACAGTTGAAGCCAGCGGCGAGAAGCATCTGCCAGTGGCTGTTATGGATGGAAATGTGCTTCGTGTTCATGTGGGAAGTGTGGATCATCCAATGCTTCCGGAACACTTTATTGAGTGGGTTTATGTACAGACAGATCAGGGCGGCCAGAGAAAGGCCTTAAAGCCCGGTGATGCGCCTGAGGTTTCTTTCTGTCTGGGTGATGATAAGGCAGCTGCAGTTTATGCGTACTGCAATCTTCATGGTCTCTGGATGACTGAGTTATGATGATTGATGCCGGATGCCTGTCTGATGGCATTCAGCAGTAAAAGGATAAAGTGAGGGTTTTATTCTGTAGGGGAAATCCGGAAAGAATCTTGTAATTTGTTGATTCTTTCCGGATTTTTTTGTGCATTTTTCTGTCTGCAGAGGGGCGCTTTTCCCTATGGTGATATTGTCACAGAAAGAGAAGGATTTTTTCGCTATACTTTATCCATAAAGAAACAGGGAATGCAGAAATAAAATTTTAGCGTACCCGGGAAGGAGAATTTATTTGATGCAGTATACCATTGCATTTTTAGAAGGAATGATTACGTTTATTTCCCCCTGCCTGCTGCCGATGCTTCCTATTTATCTTTCTTATTTTGCAGGCGGTGGAGAGAGGACTACTGGAAAAACAATAACGGGTGCGCTGGGGGTTGTAACGGGATTTACTGTGGTGTTTGTAACGCTTGGAGGGCTGGCCGGTACCATAGGAAGTTTTTTGAGACAGTATCAGACAGCGGTTCAGATTGTTTCCGGTCTTGTGGTAATTGTTTTCGGATTGAATTTTCTTGGAGTATTCCGGTTGAATCTGTTTCATGGAAGCCGTCATTCTGTTGATACAGACAATATGAGCTTTTTTTCAGCAATGGTTTTTGGTATGGTTTTTTCCATCGGCTGGACTCCCTGCGTAGGAGCTTTCCTTGGTTCAGCTTTGATGCTGGCATCTCAGCAGGGCCATGTGGCAGAAGGTATGATGATGCTGTTAGCCTATTCGCTGGGACTTGGAATTCCCTTTCTTTTCAGCGCGGTAATGATTGACTATTTAAAAACAGCATTTCTGTGGATTAAGAAGCATTACGGAATAATCAATACAGTCAGCGGTCTGTTTCTGGTGGTGGTTGGCATTTTTATGGTAACAGGAACTTTGGGGCGGCTTTTGGTACTGCTCAGCTAAGGAGGAATTATGAAACAGAAAAAAACATTATTATGGATGGTTCTGGCTTTTATTATTTTAATTGGAGGCGCCTCTGTTCTCTATGGAAAGCTTGGGAAGGCTCAGGCAAGGGAGCAGCTGGCTGTAATATCAGAGGAGCAGTTCTTGGCAGAACAGCCGGCAAAGACAGATTCTGCAGAGCAAAAGGAACCGGCAGAGGTTCCGTCGGAACAGGAAAGCATTGCGGAATTTTCTGAAAAACAGGAAGAGGCTGCTGAGCCTTCTGCGTCAGAAGAGTCTTCAGAAGCAGAACGCATGAAAGCGCCGGATTTTCATGAAAAGTATTTGGAATCAGGAGAAGAGATTCAGTTCCTGATGATCAATATGACAGATGGTTCCAGAGAAACAAAGGAAACTGCAGTTGGATTTATAGAAAAGAAGCAGTATGAATTTCCTGTATTTTTTGATACAGAGTTTGATGCTGCCATGGCATTTGGGGCATATTCTCTTCCTACAACCTTTTTCCTGGATAAGGATGGTTATGTGATTGCTCACGCTGCCGGGGCGATTGACGGAAAAACTCTGCAGAAGGGAATCGATTTAATAGCGCCCTGAAAAAGGCTGGATTCTGGTAAATGCCAGTTCGGGTTCTGCATAAGGATATACAAAGTACCTTTATATTCATTGTTTGGATTGTATTACAAGATCAATGAATGGAAGATAGCGTTTGTCTGAAAAGTAGGGACAGCCAGAAAAATGTCTGGGAATGAGATATCATCCATGCTTTCTTCTGCACCTTAAAAAGGATTAGCCAATATTTGGGGTATCAATAGGTATTTGGCATGTTCACCTTATAGGGTAGATTTTAACATAAAACCAGGCGTGGATTTTGCATTTTGAGGAGAAATAGTTGATTCCTGCACAAAATCAGACTTGAATTTTGCATTTTCAGAAGAAAAAGCCGATTTCTGCCGCGTGGGAATGCCGAAATAAAAACAACAATTCTTTTAAGATTTTTGCACTCACAAAACGAGGGGCGTTACGCAATTATTATTAATTTGATAATTTTGCAACGCCCATTTTTATTTCATAGGAAAACCTCTCTTATGTCATAAAAAGCTTTGCGGAAATGTGAGCTGCGCACTAGCGAAAATGTTGCTGGCGCAGCTGCACTTTGTCGCGGGAATGTGCCAAGGCACATTCTTTATTCAAGTGAGCTCAAACACTTGTTTCAGAAGTACAGACGAAGGCTCATTTCTGGTTTGCCTGTCTGTAAATCTCATAGATTCCATTTTCATCAAGCTGACGGAAGGTTCCGATAGTTCGTGTTTTCTGATAGGAACAGCGGTTGGCCAGTTCGCGGATGACATGATCCTCCTGTTCTCCAATATCCTGATTTTCCCGGAATCCCACGGGCATTCCCAGAGAAGAAAAATACTCTCTGGTTGCCTGGATACCTGCAAGAGCCAGCTCCTTTTCATCTGATCCGGAAATACCCCAGACATTCTTTGCATATCGGGCGAAGCGGGACGGCTTTGCATCCATAACAGCCAGCGCCCAGGAATCCCATACAGTAGCAAGTGATGCGCCGTGGGCAGTGTCAAACATGGCAGAGAGCTCATGGCCCAGCTGGTGTACTGCAAAATCTTCCTGACAGCCCAGCCCTGTCAGTCCGTTGTGAGACAGGGAACCGGCCCACATCAGTTCGCTCATGGCTTCATAGTTGTGGGGATCGGCAACAGCAGTCCGTCCATTTGCAATCACTGTGCGCAGCAGCGCTTCAGCAAGGGCATCTGTTACCTCATTATCTGTAGGGTTGAAATAGCGATCCAGTGTATGCATCATAATGTCCGTAACGCCGCAGGCCACCTGATAGACAGGAAGGGTACAGGCAAGCTCTGGATTCATGATCGCGAATTTAGGCCGGTTCAGGTGGGTGCTCAACCCGCGCTTAGATCCGGTTTCCTGGTTTGTGAGAACAGAAGAGGCGCTTGTTTCGCTGCCTGCAGCAGGAATAGTCAGAACAGCGCCTGTTGGAAGTCCCTGTTCCGGTTTTTTCTTTCGGCTCCAGAATTCCCAGATGTCAGTATCTGGATTGGCTGCGCCGATGGCAATGGCTTTTGCTGTATCAATGGCAGAACCGCCCCCAATGCCTAAAATAAAGTCTGCGCCAAAGGTAATGGCTGTCTGAACACCTTTGCGGGCATGTTCAAGCGTCGGGTTGGCTCTGGCCCCGCCGAATTCCTCACAAATCAGGCCTGATTCTTCCGCAGAGCGGCGCACCGGCGCCAAAAGCCCGCTTCGTACAACAGAACCTCCTCCGTAAACAAGAAGCACGCGGCTGCCGCCGTATTTGCGGATACAGGCACCGGTCTTCTGCTGGGTATCCCTGCCGAAAATTACCTCTGTAGGGGAGTAGTATGTAAATGAATGCATGGAAAATTCCACCTTTCTTTTTTATTTTATGATTCATGGGAGCTTTCTTCTTCTGAAGATATTTTACCATGAAAAAGAAAGGGGTTCCAGTAAAATTTAATAATAAACGGCAACAAAAAGGAACAGTTTTGCTGAAGGGATACAAGAAAAAGCTGTAATCAGGAAAAGCTGCAGTTATCCAGGCTGTCCGGCCAGTTCATCCAGGGAATGAAACTGATATCCCATAGATTCCCATTTTGTCAGCAGTTCATCCAGAATTTCTCCGTTGGTTTTGGAGGTACTGTGGAGAAGAACGATGGCTCCTGGATGGATGCGGCCAAGAAGCTTTTGAAAAGCTTCCTCATGAGTGGGTTGTTTGTCTTCGTACCAGTCTACATAGGCAAGGCTCCAGAAAAAGGTATGGTATCCCATTTCTTTTGCCATTTTCAGATTAGATTCGCTGTATTTTCCCTGGGGCGGCCGGTAATATTTTTTCAGCGGTTGTCCGGTTATCTGCTGGTAGAGCTGTTCCAGATCCTGCAGCTCTTTCTGAAAATCTTCTTTTGCAGCTATTTTAGACATATCCGGGTGGTGATAGGTATGATTTCCTACAGTATGACCTTCCTCTACCATCCGTTTGACCAGTTCAGGACTGGTTTCCAGATAATTTCCCACAAGGAAAAAGGCAGCTGGTGCATGATGCTTTTTCAGAGCGTCCAGAATGGCGGCGGTGTTTCCATTTTCATAGCCGGCATCAAAGGTCAGATATATGATTTTTTCTGTGGTATCTGCCGCGTAATGGGCTTGAAACTGTTTTAGATAGTCAGAGGTTGCATTTGCAACCGGCGGTTTTCCTTCCTGCTGGAAGCTGAGTCCCCAGTTTTCGGCAGAAGCACCTGCGCTGGTGGGAGCAGAGGCATGGCGGAAGGAAAGATAACCCAGCCAGTTTCCTGCAAGAAAAGAGAAAATCAGAAAAAACAGGACAGCAGCAGTCCGTTTGCACAGGCTGGATTGATGAAGAAAAAATTTCTGGCTCATGATAGACTCCGGAGAATCTTATTGTTAAAGCTTATGCGGGAAGATTAAGAAAGTTGTCATATTTTATAGAAAGAATCTATGTTATACTAAAAAAAGCAGTATCCGGATAGAGATGTTTGACCGGAACTGGCGGAAGGTGTTCCAAAAAAATGGCTTAAAGGAGTAGACATGATGATAAAATGGAAGAAAGTACTGGCAGCGGGACTTGGAACGGCTATGCTGTTTAGTCAGACAGCTTATGCAGATACAGTGATGGTTCCTCCGCCTCCTTTTATTGGAGGCAGTCAGACAGGAAATACAGGACTTGGAAATGGCATAGTACAGCCGGGAGTGACAGGCGGTCAGAATAACAGCGCAGAAAATCAGGGCGGTCCTGGAGGAGCGGGAGGACAGAGCAGTACAGAAAATCAGGGTGGTCCCGGTGTATCAGGAAATCAAAGCGGCAGTCAGTCAAGTTCTTCTCACGCACAGGAGGCAGCTTTGCCGCAGGTGAAGGCAGAAGGCGCTGTTTTGATGGATGCAGCAACAGGAAAAGTATTGTTTGGAAAGAATCAGGACATGCAGTTTTATCCGGCCAGTATTACCAAGGTAATGACAGCTCTTCTGGTGCTTGAACGCTGCAGCCTGAATGACACAGTGACTTTTTCAGCTTCTGCTACAACCAATCTGGAATCGGGAGCAGTTTCCCTGGGCATATCTGAGGGAGATCAGCTGACAGTGGAGCAGTGTCTGTACGGTCTGCTTTTAAAATCAGCCAATGAGATTGGAAATGGACTGGCCGAGCATGTGGCAGGGAGCGTCAGCGCATTTGCAGATCTGATGAACGCCAGAGCCAGGGAACTTGGGTGTAAGAATACCCACTTTACCAATCCTCACGGGCTGAATGATACGGCCCATAAAACAACGCCTTACGATATGGCGCTGATCATGCGGGCGGCTCTCCAGAACGAAACCTTCCGGAAAATTGATACTACAACAAGCTATGAATTTCCGGCTACAAAAAAGTCGGCTGCTAAAACGATTACCATGGGACACAAGATGATGTATCCCACAGATTCCCGGTATTATGAGGGCATTATCGGAGGGAAAACGGGATATACCTCAAAGGCAGGGAACACTTTAGTAACAGGGGCACAAAGAAATGGCGTTCGTCTGATTGCAGTGGTCATGAAGGCCAGCGGAAGTCATTATACAGATACCATTGCCATGCTGGATTACGGTTTTGCAAATTATGAAAAGCTGGCAGGAGGAAGCCAGAATGGAGTGGTGACGCCGGGGGCAGGCAATCAGAGCGGAACAGTGACACCGGGAAATGGGAACAGCCAGGGAACCCAGGAGGTGCCTGGAACATCTTCCGGTCCAAGTGGTATTCCATCTCAGAATACATCGTCTGTGCCGGGAGAGAGCGGATCAGCAGGACCGGGAAGCCAGACTGGAATACCGGAAGGCTCAGGCGGAAGTCAGGGCTGGAAGCAGGATCAGACCGGCTGGTATTATATCGGGGAAAATGGTTCCAGCGCAGCCAATCAGTGGCTGGAGCTTCAGGGCACCTGGTACTGGTTTGACGGAAATGGATATATGGCAACCGGCTGGCGGAATTATACGGATGGATCTTATTATTATTTTGATCCGGCGACCGGAGCTATGGTATCCGATCGGTGGATTCAGGATGGAGGCGCCTGGTATTATTTAAGTGCAGACGGAAAGCTTCTGACCAATGGAACAACTCCCGACGGTTATCGTGTCAATGAATATGGTATCTGGGATGAAAAAACAGGTGCTTAGGCTGCCTGGACAGAACGGAAGCGGACGGAAGAAGCGCAGCAGCAGTGAAAACGCAGCTGCCTCAGGTGACGCCTGATAGGAGCGTGAAAGGACAGAGCGGAATAGAAAGCTGGAAAAAGAAAGAACGAGGGGTGCGGAGATGAAAGAAAAGTTATATACCATAGAACTGACAGATGCCGTGAAAGCGGGAGATGAGTGCCTGTTTTGCTGGCTGGAGAGAAAGCTGGAGCAGGAAAATCTGGAGTTTGTCCTGGGATCTTCTTATATGGAGAGTGATATTCGTGACAATACCAGTGAGCGGGGATTTTGCCGTCATCATACGAAAATGATGTTTGATTACGGAAATTCTCTGGGCAATGCCTGGATTTTAAAGTCCCGTATGGAAAAGGTCAATCGGGACTTTAAAAAGCAGATGGGACAGGCAGGCGCGGTGGAAAAAGGCGGCTCTCTTCTGGGACGTTTATTTTCCGGCAGAAAGCAGACTGCCTCTGTTTCCGGCCCGGCAGCAGGACAGTCCGGGGCTTCTGCCTGGCTGAGAGGAGAAAACAGTCACTGCTATATCTGTGAGCGGATGGACGGCATTTATCAGAGAATGTTGGATACCTTTGTTTATATGCTGAAAAATGATACGGATTTCGGAGAGCTTTTGATGGCCTCTAAGGGGTTCTGCCTGCCTCATTTTGCTGATGTTCTGGATATTTGTCAGGCCAAGCTGACCGCACAGGAGCAGGAGGTGTGGATTCCAAGGCTGACAGAGCTGACTTCACGAAATCTGGATCGGATTCAGGAGGATATTGACTGGCTGATAGAAAAATACGATTACAGAAACCGTGATGCAGACTGGAAGGAATCGCGAGATGCGGTACAGAGAACCATGCAGAAGCTGACCGGAGGCCATCCGGCAGATCCGGTCTTTCAGAATAGAAAATAGCCGGTGATTGGCAGCATATTTACGAATTATCCAGGGAATCCTAATGGAAAGCAGAAGTATGCATATGACATTAGGAGGTTTCTATGATGGATTTTAAAAACAGTGAGACAGCAAAAAATCTGATGAGAGCGTTTGCCGGTGAGAGTCAGGCCAGGAACCGTTACACGTTTGCGGCGGGCATTGCCAGAAAAGAAGGGCTGTTTGTGATTGAGTCGGTATTTTCCTTTACAGCAGATCAGGAAAAGGAGCATGGAGAAATTTTTTATAATTACCTGAAGGAGCTGGGCGGAGAAACCATTTTTATTGACGGCGGTTATCCGGTGGATCAATACGAAAAAAGCCTGGATTATCTGAAAGCAGCGCATCACAATGAATACGAGGAATTTGAAGATGTCTACCAGAATTTTGCAAAAACGGCAAAGGAAGAGGGGTTTAGCCAGATTGCAACCAGCTTTTCAATGATTGCAGAAATTGAACGGACTCACGGAGATCGTTTCCAGCTGTTTGCAGATTATCTGGAGAAAAATCAGCTGTTTGTATCTGAGGTGGAAACTGGCTGGATGTGTCTGAACTGCGGTCATATTCATCGGGGAACCATGGCGCCGGAGCACTGTCCAGTTTGCCGCCATGAGCAGGGATATTTTGTTCGCATGGAGCTGGCTCCCTATATTCAGTAGAAAAAACGATAGCGAGGAGAGACAAATGATAAAGGCAGTGATTTTTGATCAGGATGGTCTGATGTTTGACACAGAGCGAATCTCAGGAATTGCCTGGCATCAGGCGGAAAAAGAATGGGGAATCCATCTGGAAGAAAGTTTTTTGAAGACTATTCGCGGAATGAATCACCAGGATGCCCGCATAAGATTTGAAGAGGTATTTGGAGACTCTGTGGATTTTATGGCATTTCGAGGAAAAAAACAGGAGATTTTTGAGGCACTTTTGGAGAGGGACGGAATTCCAGTAAAGCCGGGACTTTATGAGCTTTTGGAGTATCTGGAGGCGCAGAAGATTCCGGCGGCTCTGGCATCTGCCAGCAGAATGGAATATACGGAGAGAAATCTGGAAAAAACAGGAATCCGCAGATATTTTTGTCACCTGGTTACTGGAGATATGGTCAGCCATGCAAAACCGAATCCGGAGATTTTCTGGAAGGCTGCAGAGCTTCTGGGAGAAAAGCCGGAGGATTGTCTGGTTCTGGAGGACAGCTTAAATGGAGTGGAAGCAGGGCTTCGGGGAGGGTTTGTCACCGTTATGGTTCCGGATCTGACCCAGCCAGAGGAGGAATTGAAAAAGCGGGTATACCGGGTTTGCAGTTCCCTTCTGGAGGTAAAGGAAATGCTGGAAGCAGAAAGAGCAGGATAAGGATATGAGGGCAGGAAATATAGAGTTATCTTTATGTGCAGCCGCCGGAGCTGCTGCGGCAGGGCTGGCATGGAGCAAATATGAGCGGGGGCATTTTGTGACAGAGGAGTTGGTTTTTTCTTCCTCGAAAATTAAAGAGCCGGCTATTCTGGTGTTTTTATCGGATCTTCACGACAATACATTTGGAGAAAAGAATGAGAAGCTGCTGAAGGAGATAAAAAGAATCCATCCGGATGCAGTTTTGATTGGCGGCGATACGATGGTTACAAAGCCAGGGCGTGCGGATCTTTCCAGGACAAAGGAGCTTCTTCAGGGAATTTCCCGCCTTTCTTGTCCGGTTTTTTATGCAAATGGAAATCATGAGCAGAGGATGCAGCGGGATCGGGGAGTTTACGGGTCCATGTATGATGAATTTCGGAAGCTGCTGGAAGAATATCAGGTGAATTATTTACAGAACAAAACGGTACAGTGGCGGGACGATATAGCAGTCAGTGGAGTGGACATAGCCTGGAAGTATTATCAGGATTTTCATCCGGATTCTATGGTGCCGTATTATCTTACCAGACGGCTGGGAAAGGCAGAGTCTGAAAGGTTTCAGATTCTTCTGGCTCATTCCCCTCTCTTTTTTGATGCGTATGCAGGTTGGGGAGCGGATTTGTCTCTGGCAGGACATTTTCACGGCGGAACCATCCGCCTTCCCGGACTGGGGGGAGTCATGACTCCTCAGTATCAGTTTTTCCATCCCTTCTGCGGAGGCGTGTTTGAGCAAAACGGTCGGTGGATGCTTGTCAGCCGCGGGCTTGGAACCCATTCTATTAATATCCGTATAGGAAACAGACCGCAGCTGGCGGTAATAAGGCTGGAGCCAAAATCATAGCAGGCCGCTGCCATAGGATAGATACCCCTGTTCGATATTTACAGAGCGGGGGTTTTTTGTTATACTGATACATACGTGACAAAAGGCAAAGGGCGGATTGGAATGGCAATATCTTATAAACTGGAGAAGTTTGAAGGTCCTTTGGATCTTCTTCTTCATTTAATTGATAAAAATAAAATAGATATTTATGATATTCCGATTATGGAGATTACACAGCAGTATCTTGATTATGTGAATCAGATGGAAAAAGAGGATCTGAATTTGGTCAGTGATTTCCTGGTTATGGCGGCAACGCTTCTGGATATTAAATCCCGGATGCTGCTTCCTGTAGAGACGGTTGAGGAAGAGGGCGAAGAAGATCCCCGGGCAGAGCTGGTTTCCCGTCTTCTGGAGTATAAGCAGTATAAAATAATGGCTCAGGAGCTTCTCGATATGGAGGAGAATGCCGGTGGACTGCTTTTTAAAAAGCCTACGGTTCCAAAAGAGGTGGCAAAGTATGAGACGCCGGTAGATCTGGATGAGCTGTTGGACGGGCTGACTCTGGCAAAGCTGCAGCGGATTTTCCAGTCTGTTATGAAGCGGCAGCAGGATAAGGTGGATCCCATCCGCAGCAAGTTTGGAACTATCAAAAAAGAGCCGGTCAGTCTGGAAACACGGATTCTGGATGTGATGGCTTATGCAAGAAAGCACAGAAATTTCAGCTTTCGTCAGCTGCTGGAGCGGCAGTCTGACAAGCTGGAGGTGGTTGTGACCTTTCTGGCTATTCTGGAGCTGATGAAGATTGGAAAGATTCATCTGACCCAGGAGCATGCCTTTGATGATATGTACATAGAGATTCAGGAAGCAGAGGGCGAAGAAACAGAACTTTTGCTGGAAGATTTAGGGGATCTGGAAGGATAGAAAATATGGGAAGTCTGTACGACGATGACGACGAGGAATTTGATCTGGCTGCTGTAGAGGCACGCCATGAGGAGCTGGAAGCGCTGGAGGCACTGGATACCAGAGAAGGACAGCTGGTGTTGGATATTCCAGGCTGTCAGAATATCACGGACGAGAAAAATCCGGATGGAATATATCCAGAAAGTGACTGGGAAGCGATTGTGGAGGCTGTGCTGTTTACAATGGGAAATTCCGTAGAACTCAGACAGCTGGCAGCGGCTATTGATCAAAGTGAGAATGTGGCCCGCCGGGTTGTGACAAGCCTTCAAAAACGGTATCAGAAGGAAAACAGAGGGATGCAGATTATCGAACTAGAGAATGCCTATCAGATGTGTACCAGAGCAGAATATTATGAGAATCTGATTCGCGTGGCTTCTGCTCCCAAAAAGCATGTGCTGACGGATGTGGTTCTGGAGACTCTTTCTATTATCGCCTACAAGCAGCCGGTGACAAAAATGGAAATTTCAAAAATCAGAGGCGTATCCTCCGATCATGCTGTAAACCGACTGGTAGAGTATGGTCTTGTATACGAGGCGGGAAGGCTGGACGCCCCCGGCCGGCCGGCTCTGTTTGCAACAACAGAAGAATTCCTGCGCCGGTTTGGCGTAGGTTCTACAACGGATCTTCCTACAATGAATCCGGAACAGGAGGAGGAGATCCGTCAGGAGGTAGAGGAAGAACTTCAGATGAAGCTGAATGAAATGGGCGCACTGGAAAACGGGAACGAGGATGATGCTCTGGATCTGGAGGAAGCAGTGGAACGGGCCATGGAAGAAGAAACTCAGGACGCGGAGGAAAGACCTCAGGACATGGCTGAGGGGGATGCGGAAGCAGAAAACCAGGAAATTTTAAGGGAGGATAAGGAAGAAGATGCCTGATATTAAAATCAAATATTTAACAGATAAAATAGAAAAGCTTACTTATATTGGAGGAAAGTCCGACTGGATTGATCTGCGGGCGGCAGAGGATGTGGAACTGAAGGCCGGAGAGTTCCGGCTGATTCCTCTTGGTGTTGCCATGGAGCTGCCAAAGGGCTATGAGGCCCACATTGTTCCCAGAAGCAGCACCTATAAGAATTTCGGTGTAATTCAGACAAATCACATGGGTGTAGTAGATGAAACCTACTGTGGAGATAATGATCAGTGGTTTTTCCCTGCCTATGCTTTAAGAGATACAAAAATTATGACCGGGGATCGAATCTGCCAGTTCCGTATTATGGAGCATCAGCCGGCAATCCGGTTTGAAGAGGTCGAAAGTCTGGAAAATGAAGACCGGGGCGGAATTGGAAGCACCGGCAGAAAGTAGTGAGGCTGTGGATAAGAAAGAAAAAGAAACAGATGTAAGAAAGCAGGCAGCTGCTTCCCGTCCCAGGTTTCGGGGAGAGATTCAGTACGAGCAGCTGGAACAGCAGAGAGCGGCTGCAGAGAGCGCACCGGGTTCTACTGTGAGAATCCTTCGAACCGGGGGGAGAAGTACGGCAGCAGAGCGGGAGGATTACCGCCGCGTGCAGCCGCAGCAGCAGGGTGCTTTATCTCGGCCCGTGCGGCAGGCACAGCCAGTGCGGCAGACACAGCCCGTGCAGTCGTCGGGGGTATCTCGGTCAGGCAGAGGGGGGCAGACGTCTGGAAGAAATCAGACATCCCAAAGCAGGGCAGAGGGAAGCATGTCATCAGGAAGAGCTGCAGGCAGAACCGGTACAGCCGTTTCAGGAAGGCAGTCCCGGCCGGCAGCAGGAGAGCGTCCCAGATTTCATCCTGCGAAAGAACAGCAGGAGTATGGAAAAAACAGAGCTCGCGCGGCAGCTGTCCGCCGGAAGAAAAAAAGGCAGAGAAGGGCTTTTTGGGGCGCAGGACTTTTGATCCTTGCTCTGGCGGCAGGAGGCGCAGGATTTGGTCTGGTTCGCTGGAAGGCAGGCAGTAAGAAGAGGGAGCTGGCGGAACAAGGGGTAATGGCTATGAACGTCGGCGATTACGAGACAGCAATTACAGTCTTTGATCAGGCCCTGGAAGGCTCTGGAAAACGAATTGGCAATTTTGAAGAGGACGTATTGTTTAACCGGGCAGAGGCAGAATATAAGCAGGGGGATTTTGCAGCAGCTCTTGCTACTTATCAGATTATATTAAATGCGGATTCAGAGAATGAAATGGCCAGACAGGGGGCGGCTCTTTGTCTGGCAGAAGCAGGAGAATGGGATCAGGCCTTGGCTCTTGGGGTTCTTCAGAGCCAGATTTACAGCCGGATGGCGGCTGCACAGATCGAGGCAGGACAGTATGAGGAGGCTATGCAGACCATCGCTCAGGGAAGAAGTCTTCCAGACCAGTCGGCTGCCAGAAATCTGGATTTTAATGAAGCAGTGATTCGGGAAAAGCAGGGGGATTTTGCAGCAGCCCTGGAGCTGTTTGAGGCCTATCGGGAAAAATACGGGGCTGACGAGGCTGCAGAGCGGGAAATTATCTTTTTAAAGTCCCGTCAGTAAAGCGAATAAGGAGATAGAATGGCAGATTTATTTGAGATCAAAGAAGCTGAGGAGCGGGTGATCCTGATTGCCGTCAGTGTAAATGAGGAGGAGGACACAGCTGCATCCTTAGATGAGCTGGAGGAGCTGGTAAAAACGGCAGGAGCTTTTACGGTAGGAAAAGTGATCCAGAATCGAGAGCGGATTCATCCTGGAACCTATCTGGGAAAAGGAAAGATAGAAGAGGTAAAGGAGCTGATCTGGGAACTGGGAGCTACAGGCGTTGTCTGTGACGATGAGCTGTCCCCGGCTCAGATGAGAAACTTGGAGGATGCTCTGGATACAAAGGTGATGGATCGAACCATGGTGATTCTTGATATCTTTGCCTCCCGTGCAACTACCAGCGAGGGAAAGATTCAGGTTGAACTGGCACAGCTGAAATACAGGGCAGCTCGTCTGGTAGGACTGCGGAGCTCCCTTTCCCGTCTGGGAGGCGGAATCGGTACAAGAGGACCAGGTGAGAAAAAGCTGGAGATGGACCGCCGTCTGATTCATGAGCGGATTAGCCAGCTGAAATCGGAGCTGGAAACAGTGAAGCGTCACCGTGACGTGATCCGCAGACAGAGAGAAAAGCAGCACACGCCTGTGGCAGCTATTGTAGGCTATACCAATGCAGGAAAATCAACCTTGTTGAACAAGCTTACGGATGCGGGAATTCTGGCTGAGGACAAGCTGTTTGCCACCCTGGATCCGACGACCAGGGGACTGGAGCTAGAGAGCGGGCAGCAGATTTTGCTGACTGATACGGTAGGTTTTATCCGGAAGCTGCCGCATCACCTGATTGAAGCATTTAAAAGTACTCTGGAGGAGGCGCGTTACAGTGATATGATTCTCCATGTAGTGGACTGCTCCAATCCCAATATGGATATGCAGATGCATGTGGTTTATGAAACCTTACGGGAGCTGAAGGTGGAGGATAAAACCATTATCACTGTATTTAACAAGATTGACAAAAAAACAGATGGGGAATATCCCAGAGATCTCCAGTCAGATTATCAGATTCAGATTTCTGCAAAAACAGGAGAAGGATTAGACCAGCTTATAAGTACCCTGGAAAAAGTTCTGAGAAGTCAGAAAATATATCTGGAACGCCTGTTTTCGTACAGTGAAGCAGGAAAGATTCAGACCATAAGAAAATATGGAGAGCTGATTTCCGAGGAGTATCAGGGAGATGGAATCTATGTAAAAGCGTATGTTCCCGCAGAATTTTTTGCAGCAGTCATGGAAAAATAAGATTTTTTCCAGTCATAATATATTTATTAGAAAATATCATAAAACACAATATCTATGTTTTTATTTTGACGAGAAAACAAGATATTGTGTTTTGTTTTGTGATTTGCTATAATAATCCCATAGCGCCGTCAGAAACCGGATATGGTTTGAAGGCAAGAAGGGGGTTTTTATATGATCAGTGTGGTAAAACGTGACGGAGAAATAGCAGAATTTTCCCTGAATAAGATAACAGAAGCAATTAAGAAGGCTTTTCGGGCAACGGGAAAGGAGTACAACAACGAGATTTTAGAGCTTCTTTCTCTTCGCGTTACCTCTGATTTCCAGAGTAAACTGGAGAATGGCAATATTTCTGTAGAACAGATTCAGGACAGTGTGGAGCATGTGCTGGAGCAGACCGGCTACACGGATGTCGCAAAGGCTTATATCCTTTACCGGAAGCAGCGGGAGAAAATCCGCAACATGAAAAATACCATCCTGGATTATAAGGATGTAGTAAACAGCTATGTAAAGGTAGAGGACTGGCGGGTAAAAGAGAATTCAACCGTAACCTATTCCGTAGGCGGTCTGATTTTAAGTAATTCCGGGGCCATTACAGCCAATTACTGGCTTTCAGAGATCTATGATCAGGAGATTGCCCAGGCTCATAGGAATGCGGACATTCACATTCACGATTTGTCGATGCTGACCGGCTACTGCGCCGGATGGTCTTTAAAGCAGCTTTTACTGGAAGGACTTGGCGGGATTCCCGGAAAGATTACCTCTTCTCCGGCGAAGCATTTGTCTGTTCTCTGCAATCAGATGGTAAACTTTCTGGGAATTATGCAGAATGAATGGGCCGGCGCCCAGGCATTTTCCTCGTTTGATACCTACCTGGCTCCCTTTGTCAAGGCAGATAATCTGTCCTATCGGGAAGTGAAAAAGTGCATTGAGTCCTTTATTTATGGAGTGAACACGCCCAGCCGCTGGGGAACCCAGGCGCCGTTTTCCAACATTACTCTGGACTGGACTGTTCCGGATGATATGGCAGAGCTTCCTGCGATTGTCGGCGGCAAAGAGATGGATTTCAAATACAAAGACTGTAAGCGGGAAATGGATATGGTTAACCGCGCCTTTATTGAAACGATGATAGAGGGAGATGCCAACGGACGGGGATTCCAGTATCCCATTCCTACCTATTCTATTACCAGAGATTTCGACTGGTCGGATACGGAAAATAACCGGCTGCTGTTTGAGATGACAGCCAAGTACGGCACTCCGTATTTTTCCAATTATATTAACAGCGATATGCAGCCCAGCGATGTGCGCAGCATGTGCTGCCGTCTGAGGCTGGATCTGCGTGAGCTTCGAAGAAAAACAGGAGGCTTCTTTGGTTCTGGAGAGAGTACAGGCTCCGTAGGCGTTGTGACCATCAATATGCCCAGGATTGCTTATCTTGCAAAAAATGAAGAGGATTTTTACGAGCGGCTGGATCACATGATGGACATTGCAGCCCGCTCTCTGAAGGTAAAGCGTGAGGTAATTACCAAGCTGTTACAGGGAGGTCTTTATCCTTATACAAGACGGTATCTTGGTTCCTTTGACAGTCATTTTTCCACCATTGGACTGATTGGAATGAATGAGGTGGGGCTTAATGCCAGCTGGTTGGGACGAGATATGACAGATCCGAAGACCCAGATCTTCACGAAAGATGTGCTGAACCATATGCGGGAACGATTGGTGATTTACCAGGAAGAATACGGTGATTTGTACAATCTGGAAGCAACTCCGGCAGAGTCCACTACCTACCGCCTTGCCAAGCACGATGTACAGCGTTATCCCGATATCCGGACTGCAGGCTGCAAGGGGGATACGCCTTATTATACCAACAGCTCTCATCTGCCTGTGGATTGTACGGCTGATATTTTTGAGGCTCTTGATATTCAGGACGAGCTGCAGACTCTTTATACTTCAGGAACCGTGTTCCACGCTTTTTTGGGAGAGAAGCTTCCTGACTGGAAGGCAGCAGCTCGCCTGGTACGAACGATTGCGGAGAACTACAAGCTGCCATATTACACCATTTCACCAACCTATTCCATCTGTCAGGAGCATGGTTATCTGATTGGGGAGCACAAGACCTGTCCCATCTGCGGCAGAGAGGCTGAGGTGTACAGCAGGATTACAGGATATTACCGACCGGTGAAGAACTGGAATGAAGGAAAAACTCAGGAGTACAAGAATCGCACGACCTACGATGTAGCTCATTCTGTGCTGCGGAAGAATCCGGAAGCCTCAGAACGGGTAAAGGAAGCAGTGAGACAAAGCAAATTGGAAAACGGTTTTGAATACACAGGAGAAAACGGGCAGGAGCAGATCGCATACCTGTTTACAACAAAAACATGTCCCAACTGTAAAATGGCGAAGGAATTTCTGCGGAATGTGCCTTATCAGACAGTTGATGCGGAAGAAAATCCTGACATTACCATGAAATTCGGCGTGATGCAGGCGCCAACGCTGGTAGTTGTAAAGGACGGGAAAATTGAAAAATTTGTAAATGCATCGAATATCCGGAAATTTGCGGAAACAAGGGAATGATGGATATAGAAGAAACAACATCAGGGCTGGTCTTTGAACCAGCCCTGGTGGATCAAAAGCTTAAGGATTCATTCCAAAATCTACAGTGACGGTGGCCTTGACGCTAAGCTGTCCTGGCATAACAGCCATATCGGCAGCAGATTCCATTTTAGCGCCTGCTCCGTATGTCAATGTATCGGAATTGGAATACCGGGCAGCAGGATTGTAGCCCTGTTCCTCAACGTGAAGAATACCAGATAAGGTTCTTCCTCCTGCCTGGGCAATGGTTTCTGCCTTTGTCTGGGCGGCAGCGACCGCCTTTTCCAGAGCTTCCTGATAAGCAGCATCGTAATTGCTTGAGAAATAGTCAACCGATTCAATTCCATTAACTCCAGCTTCCACAGACTGAGAAATGATGGCGCCTGCCTGATCCACAGGAATATCAGAAACCGTAAGAGAGGTGGTCATCTCGTATCCAGTGATCTCCCGGTTGTCAGAATTCCAGTTGTGAATAGGCTGAAGTCCATAGGCGGTGGTTTTAATAGAGGTTTCTTCCACCCCAAGTCCTTTCAGGGTTTCAATGGCCTTGTTCAGATCCAGGCTGTTGGCTTCCTGACAGGCAGAAGCAGTAGCTGCTCTTGTATAAATTGAGTAGGTGATCCGGGCCATATCAGGAGTGATTTTGACCTCCTCTGTGCCAGTAACGGTAATCGTATTCGAATTATCTGCATTTTGAACCTGGATGGTTTCCGGAAAGGGAACTGCAGTCTGTGTTCCAGCGCCGCATCCGGAGGCAGCCAAGGCAGAACCCAGAACGGCGGCAGTAAGGCCTGCTGTAAGAATCCATTTTTTTCTGTTTGTAATCATTGTTATCCTCCCTTCGCCTAATCGGCATTGCAGCTTTTTTCATTGCTGCTTTTTATATCTAGATCATACCAGAAATGGAAAATAACTGTATTTCTTTTCCCTTAAAGAAATAGGTAAGTTTTATTACAAAAGTCAAAATAATTCTTTCAGTCAGGAATTGTTATCAGCCATATAGTTCTCCGATACCGGAGACAGCCACGTAGATGTGGGATATTTTATACCAGGTGGAAAAATCGATAACTCCTGTCTGAGGAAGGCCAAATACAGACTGGAACTGCCGGACTGCTGCTGCAGTAGCAGGGCCATAAATGCCGTCTGGAGTGATGCGGGGGATAGCAGTATAAACAGTAGAAATTGCAGCAAGCTGCTCCTGAACCTGCATTACCTTCTGTCCGGAGGATCCGTAGGTCAGATCATAGCCAGGCCAGGAGGCTGGAATTCCGGAGATTTCCTCGGCGGTATTGACGTACATATCGTCTCCATAGAAATGGCGGAGAATACTGATGGGACTGTAGCCCTGCTCGCCAAGGCTGCAGGAGCCCCACTGGGTCATCCAGCCGCGTTCCAGACACTGAACCTGGCGCCCATCGCAGTACTGGGTCAGAATAGGCTGGCGCACATCTGGACGGGAAAGATAGTTATCAAAGATTTCATCTACAATAACAGAAATGCTCTCATAAATATTTCTTCCGGGAATCCATTTGTGATCAAAGGCAGTGGAGGAGGTAATGGTAAAATCATAGCCCCTGTTTCGGTAATGCTCAGTGAAAACCCGGTTCAGGGTAAAGCTCATAATAGCCAGTACATTGGCAGTAATGGTCGCCTGAGGCCAGGTGGCGTAGATTTCACTGGAAGCTACATTTTTAATATAGTCTCTGTACGGCACATAATAATCAGATGCAGAGGTATCTGTGGGAACACCGTCATGAACTACAATGGTCTGGGGAACTACAACACGGCTTAAAACAATTTCTCCAGATTCTCCTACAGGCTGAATTTCCGGCTCTGCAATTTTCGGAGGATAGGAGCCGTAAAGGGTGTGATCTGGAATCACGACAGGCTTTACGGCAGCAGGATCGGTTTCCGGCTCCATCCGAACGGGCTGAATGGCAACGGAATCTGCCAGAATCTCAGTTCCGTCAATCCGGACGGTTTTAAAACCGGGGGCTGTAATTTCCAGATTATATTCTGCATAAGGGCGGATACCGGATTCCGGATCCAGGCTGTATTCCACAGGGGGCGCTTCCAGAGAGATTTCCGGTGTCTGCCCGGAACGATCGGTATCTGCCTGTTCCAGAGGCCTTAGGGGAGCGTCAGTTCTGGAAACAGAGATTTTGGCATTTTGAACAGGAAAATTGTTTTCGATGTTTACAACATTGACCTGGAGAAAACCACGGCCGGTTCGAGCTTCGGCTGCCGTCATATCCTTTCTCCAAAAGGAATTTATTTTCATAAGATCCTCACACAATCTGTTTCTAAAGTATATCGGTAAAGGTTAAGAAAAATGTATGGATATATTTTTTCTTAACAATGGCTTGAAAATGCAAATAAAATCATGTATAATCTTATCAATTTGGGCACAAGTCAGACAGCCCAAAAGAACATATATTCTACGCAACCTGGAACAGAAAGGAAAGGTACCAACATATGAAAGCATTTCTTATTCTGGAAGACGGAACTGTTTTTACAGGAACCAGCATTGGTTCAGCCAGAGAGGCAGTCAGCGAGATTGTGTTTAACACATCTATGACCGGTTATCTGGAGGTATTGACTGACCCATCCTACGCAGGTCAGGCAGTTGTAATGACCTATCCCTTGATTGGCAATTATGGCATTTGTTATGATGATATGGAATCCGCCCGGCCGTGGCCTGACGGTTTTATTGTACGTGAATTATCCAGACTCCCCAGCAATTTCCGGTGTGAGGATACTATCCAGAATTTTCTTGAGAAAAATGATATTCCCGGCATCAGCGGAATAGATACAAGAGCGCTCACTAAAATATTAAGAGAAAAGGGAACCATGAACGGTATGATTACGACCAGAGAGTATGAGGATCTGGAAGAGCCAATCAGCCGTATTAAGGCATATTCTGTAAAGGGCGTTGTAAAGGCAACCTCCTGTAAAGAGAAATATGTGCTGGAGCCAGAAGACAGCAAGCTGCAGGAGCCTGTACGCCGGGTTGCGCTTCTGGACCTGGGAGCAAAGAAAAATATTGCCCGCTCTCTGGTTGAGCGTGGCTGCGAGGTAACGGTTTATCCCTGTGATACACCGGCAGAAGAGATTCTGGCATCCTGTCCCGATGGCATTATGCTGTCAAATGGACCGGGAGATCCCAAGGAAAATACAGAGATTATCCGGGAAATCCGGAAGCTGTATGAGTCCGATACACCGATTTTTGCGATCTGTCTTGGTCATCAGCTGATGGCGCTGGCAACAGGAGCAGACACCTTCAAACTGAAATATGGACACAGGGGAGGAAATCATCCGGTTAAGGATCTGGAAACCGGACGAGTATACATTTCTTCTCAGAACCACGGCTATGCGGTAGATCCGGAAAGCCTGGATCCGTCCGTGGCAGTTCCCGCATTTGTCAATGTAAATGACAAAACCAATGAGGGACTGAAGTACACAGGAAAAAATATTTTTACCGTTCAGTATCATCCGGAGGCATGCCCCGGACCATTGGACTCTGGATATCTGTTTGACCGGTTTATGAAGATGATGGGAGGGAATGAATAATGCCGAAGAATCCTGATATTAAAAAAGTTCTGGTACTTGGCTCCGGCCCGATTATCATTGGCCAGGCAGCTGAATTTGACTATGCAGGCACCCAGGCCTGCCGTTCCTTAAAAGAGGAAGGCATTGAGGTTGTTCTTTTAAACTCCAATCCGGCAACCATTATGACGGACAAGGATATTGCCGATCGGGTGTACATTGAGCCTCTGACAGTAGAGGTAGTAGAGCAGCTGATTAAAAAGGAGCATCCGGACAGCATCCTTCCCACTCTGGGCGGTCAGGCTGGACTGAATCTGGCTATGGAGCTGGAGGAGGCCGGATTTTTAGAGAAAAACCATGTGCGACTGATTGGAACTACGGCTCTGACCATTAAAAAGGCAGAGGATCGGGAAATGTTTAAGGAAACCATGGAGAAAATCGGTGAGCCGGTAGCGCCCTCAGATATTGTAGAAAATGTAGAGGACGGTCTGCGGATTGCAGAAGAAATCGGGTATCCGGTGGTTCTTCGTCCCGCCTACACCCTGGGCGGCAGCGGCGGCGGAATTGCCGAGGATCGGGAAACCTGCCGGGAAATTCTGGAAAACGGTCTTCGCCTTTCTCGTGTGGGACAGGTTCTGGTTGAACGCTGCATTGCCGGATGGAAGGAAATTGAATATGAGGTAATGCGTGACGGCGCCGGAAACGTGATTACGGTATGTAATATGGAAAATATCGATCCCGTAGGCGTTCATACAGGTGACAGTATTGTTGTGGCTCCCTCTCAGACTCTGGGGGATAAGGAATACCAGATGCTGCGCAGCTCTGCCTTAAATATTATTACAGAGCTGGGAATCACCGGAGGGTGCAATGTTCAGTATGCCTTAAATCCCAACAGCTTTGAATACTGTGTAATTGAAGTAAATCCCCGTGTCAGCCGTTCCTCTGCACTGGCATCGAAGGCGACTGGGTATCCTATTGCCAAGGTTGCTGCAAAGATTGCTCTGGGCTATACTCTGGATGAGATTAAGAACGCTGTTACAAAAAAGACCTATGCCAGCTTTGAGCCTATGCTGGACTACTGTGTGGTAAAAATGCCCCGTCTGCCCTTTGATAAATTTATCAGCGCAAAACGTACTCTGGGAACTCAGATGAAGGCAACCGGAGAGGTTATGAGCATCTGTACCAATTTTGAAGGTGCTCTGATGAAAGCCATTCGTTCCCTGGAGCAGCATGTAGACTGTCTGAAATCCTATGATTTCAGACATCTGGACAACGATGCGCTTCTGATGCAGTTAGGAAAGGTGGATGACCGAAGAATCTGGGTGATTGCAGAGGCACTGCGCCGGGGAATGGCTTATGAGATCATTCACAGCATTACCAAGATTGATTTCTGGTTTATCGACAAGCTGGCGATTCTGGTAGAGATGGAGCAGGCCTTAGAGAAGGGCCCGCTGACTCCGGAGCTGTTAAAGGAAGCGAAGCGGATGGAATTCCCGGACAATGTGATTGCCCGCCTTACCGGAAAAACTGAGGCAGAGATCAAGACAATGCGTCATGAAAATCAGATTCGGGCGGCCTACAAAATGGTAGATACCTGCGCGGCTGAATTTGCAGCAGAAACTCCTTATTATTATTCCTGCTTTGACGGAATCAGCGAGGTGGAGCCGGATGAGTCAGAAAACAGAAAGAAAAAGGTTCTGGTGCTCGGTTCCGGTCCTATCCGGATCGGCCAGGGAATCGAATTTGACTTCTGTTCTGTACACAGTACCTGGGCCTTTAAAAAAGAAGGCTATGAGACCATTATTGTAAATAATAACCCGGAGACGGTAAGTACGGATTTTGATATTGCAGATAAGCTATATTTTGAGCCGCTGACAGCAGAGGATGTGGAGAGCATCGTTGATATTGAGAAGCCGGATGGCGCTGTTGTTCAGTTTGGAGGTCAGACAGCCATTAAGCTGACAGAAGCGCTGATGAAAATGGGCGTGCCGATTCTGGGAACAGCGGCAGAGGATGTAGATGCGGCAGAGGACAGAGAACTGTTTGATCAGATTCTGGAGCAGTGCCAGATTCCGAGACCGGCAGGACAGACGGTATTTACTGCAGAAGAGGCCAAGAAGGCAGCGAATGAGCTGGGATATCCGGTTCTGGTGCGTCCCTCCTATGTGCTGGGCGGACAGGGTATGCAGATCTGCATCAATGACCATGATATTGATGAGTTTATTGGTATTATTAATATGATTGCCCAGGATCATCCGATTCTGGTAGATAAGTATATTATAGGAAAAGAGATTGAAGTGGATGCTGTCTGCGACGGTCAGGACATTCTGATTCCTGGTATTATGGAGCACATTGAGCGGACAGGAGTACACTCTGGAGACAGTATTTCCGTATATCCGGCCCCCAGCATTACCCCTGAGGTGGAAGCAAAGCTGGTGGATTATACAGAAAAGCTGGCACGGGCTCTTCATGTAAAGGGAATGATCAATATTCAGTTTATTGTAGCAGGAGAAGAGGTTTATATCATCGAGGTAAATCCCCGTTCCTCCAGAACCGTTCCCTATATCAGCAAGGTTACGGGAATCCCCATTGTGCCTCTGGCCACCCAGGTCATCTGCGGACATAGTCTGCGGGAGCTGGGCTACACGCCGGGGCTGCAGAAGAAGGCAGAGTATATCGCAATCAAAATGCCGGTATTCTCTTTTGAGAAAATCCGCGGAGCAGATATCAGCCTGGGACCAGAAATGAAGTCTACCGGTGAGTGTCTGGGAATTGCCAAAACCTTTAACGAGGCTCTTTATAAGGCATTTGAAGGTGCAGGAATTAAGCTGCCTAAGCATAAAAATATGATTATTACGGTGCGGGATTCGGAAAAAGAGGATGTGGTAGAGATTGCCCGCCGTTTCCAGAATGTGGGCTACCGGATTTTTGCCACCCGTGGTACCTCCAAGGCTTTAAATGATCATGGAATCAAAGCTCTTACTGTGCAGAAGCTGGAGCAGGAATCTCCCAATATTCTGGATCTGATTCTGGGGCATGAGATTGATCTGATCATCGATATTCCTCATCAGGGAGCGGACAGAAGCAGGGATGGCTTTATTATCCGGCGTAATGCCATTGAGACCGGCGTACATGTACTGACCAGTCTGGATACGGCTGCTGCTCTGGCAACCAGTTTGGAAAACAGGGCAAGAGAGCTGACTCTGGTAGATATTGCAAAGGTGGTACGGTAAAGGAGCAGGAAAGAACAGAAAGGATATTGGACAATGGCAGGAGGAATGCAGATGACATGGGATGACTGGAACCCATACCTGGGTGTGGATTACCGCCTGGTGGGGGCTGTGGCTGTCATCTGCCTTCTGGGCGCTGTGATCCTGGAAATTGGGGCTTTTCGGAGACGAAAGGCCCTTTTTGTGTATCCATGCGCAGGAAGGCAAAACGATATTTACTCAGGAAGCAAAGCGGGAAAATACCTGAGAAGAAATGAGGGTTACAGACCGGGGATCTTTTTGTGGAAAGGAATTCTCTGGTTCTATGTATTTACTATTTTATGTGCAACAGTTCTGGGAAGGAGCGGCGGTCAGAAACCAGAATTTTCTCTGGAGCTTTTCTGGACGTTGAAGGCGGCTCTTGCTACAGGAAACTGGAGGTATTGGTATTTTATTGTGGGAAATATTCTTCTGTTTGTGCCTCTGGGATTTCTGCTCTGGCAAACGGTTTCAGACAGACCCTGGAAAACCTTTCAAATTGTTATTTTGTGTTTTTTTCTTTCTGTGCTGGTAGAAGTTATTCAGTATATAACGGGAACCGGGTTCAGCGAGCTGGATGATTTTTTCAATAATACCCTGGGCGGCTGGCTGGGCTGCGGAGCCGGATTCCTGTATCAGAGAATATTTCACGGAAGGAGGCACTGAGAGAGGAGATGATGAAGTTTCAGGACTCCAATTTCACTGGGATGAAAAGAGAACATTCTGGTTTATACACTGGAATGGAAAGAGAACATTCTGCTTGCACTGTCTGTATTCTTGTGCTAAACTGAAAAAAAGCATACTACATTTCTTATATTTCTATGGGCTTATGGCCCGTCCGGTTCTGTCTTGGAATCATTTAGAAAGGTCTATGCTTATAATCCCCATATGATAAAGCAGAAGATCTTGAAAAAGCTTGTCTTCTGCAGTGCTTACAAATGCAGAAGGCAGAGAAGCTGCTTTCTGCCATAACAGACAGGAGGCGAAGAATGAGACAGAAACAGTCAAAGGAAAACAGCCGGAAGCATCATCAAAAGAGCAGTCCGGCAGTCAAACGGGAGGCAGAAAGCCTGTCAACATCCACAAACACAATCGAAAAAAACGAGAAAGCCAGATTGGAATCCCGGATAACTTCCGGTATGTCATATTCTGTTTCGGAAAAGGAATATGATAAGAAATTGGCTCAGGAACTGGAAGACCGTTATGAACGGTACCGGAAGATTCTAAAGGATCTTACGCTGATGAGCGACAGCTTTATGCGGGCTGTGCTGAAAAATCCGAAATGTACAGAGGAGGTGCTGCGGATTATTCTGAATAAAAACCAGTTACAGGTCATTGACCAGAGATTACAGGCAGATTATAAGAATCTGCAGGGCAGGTCGGCGATACTGGACTGTGTGGCTGTGGACAGAGAACACAATCTTTATAATGTAGAGATTCAGCAAAAAAGGGAAGGGGCATCTCCGAAACGGGCCAGATATCACAGCGGATTACTGGATATGAATCTTCTGGAGGCGGGGGAAGCGTATCAGAAGCTTCCAACCAGTTATGTCATATTTATTACGGAAACAGATGCGCTGGGGGATCATCTGCCGATTTATCACAGCAGCAGAAAAATCCGTGAAAACGGAAAGGATTTTCCAGACTGCGCTCATATCATTTATGTGGATTCAAAAAATCAGGAGGACACGGAGCTTGGAAGGCTGATGCATGATTTTCACTGCAAAGCGCCGGAAGAGATGTATAATCCCGTGCTGCGCCGGCAGGTTTATCAATTTAAAAAGACCAGGGAAGGAGTGACGTTTATGTGCAGAGAGATGGACAAGATTTACAGGGATGGAGAGAGAGCTGGAGAGAGAATAGGCCAAAAACGGGGAAAGAAACAAGGCGTAAGAAATGAACAAAGGAGAATCGTGAATTCTTTAAAAAGAAAAGGAAAGACAATGGACGAAATTGCCTATCTGACAGGAATTCATGAAAATGTGGTGAGGAAGCTTCTAGGGGACACTGCCTCTCTATAGTGTAAGAAAACGATAATTCTATTGTAAAGCATCTATCAGGGTCGATAGGTGCTTTTTTATGTCATAGGAATTTGCGTCCTATGAAATAAAAACGCTCCGCGAGGATCGCCATGGGTTGGAAGAGAATTTTGTCGCAGAAGCGACCCGCCGGAGGCGGAGAAGCTCGCGAGTTTCTTTCTTATTTTAGATAAGGAAAACTCATTTTATGATATAAAACGTTTCATGAGATTAGAATAGTAATATAGATAAAATAAATGGAATTAAATCCGATATTTTTAAATAGAAGCACAATAAATGGAATGCTTCTTGACTGAATATACAAAGTTCACTAGAAATGTCTTTATTTTCTTTTCTTCATTTATCAGGATTATCCAATCAGACTCTGTTTTAGGCTGTTTCCATAGAATGTATTTGGAATAAACTGCCATTGTATCAGCTTCAAAACATACGAAAATCAAGACAAGGGGCATTGACAATTAATGTGGAATAATATACAATGACAAACGAGATTTGTATTAAAATGTAAAACGTTGCGTAAATTTATCATAAAAATAGATTTATGGAAAGGAATGATATATTTTTGCAAATATCGCAAAGAGAGAATGGAATGTGTGAAATCATCGATATTCACACGCATATTCTTCCGGAAACAGACGATGGGGCCAGAGGAATACAGGAATCCATACAGCTGATTGAACAGGCAGCGGCTCAGGAAATTACGGGCATGATTGCCACACCCCATTTTTCTAGACATCAAAGCGTATCTTCACTAAAGACGAAACTATCAACCCTTCGGGAGGAAGTGAAAAAACACAATCCCGATTTTCAATTATATCTCGGACAGGAAAATTTTTATCATGAGGAACTGACGGAACGACTGGATCAGGGGGAAGCCCTGACTATGGCGGAAAGCCGTTATGTTCTGGTGGAATTTGACCCGGCAGTAAGCTACGGACAGCTGATGCGAGGTGTCCGCAGACTGTCCGAAGCCGGTTACTGGCCAATTCTGGCTCATATAGAACGGTATTTTTGCCTAAGAGAGCATGGGCTGGAGGAGATTTTCTCCCTGGGCTGCTATCTGCAGATGAATTTTGCAAGCCTGCAGGGGCATTGGTATCAGAAGGATGTGCGCTGGTGCCGCAAACAGGTGGAGGAGGGCAGAATCCAGTTTTTGGGAACGGATCTGCACCGGACGGATTTCAGGCCGCCTGTCATAACAGAAGCTGTAAAGTGGCTTATTCATCATATCAATCCGGAGGCGCTGGAAGAAATGGTTCACAGAAATCCGGTCTGCATAATTAAAAATGAAAAAATATAGTAAGGAACGAATCGCATGGAAAATGAAAAAAATTTAAGAGACAACGATGAGATGGAAATCGATCTTCTTCAGCTGTTTTATGCATTAAAAAAGAAGATCTGGTTCATTCTGGCGGCCATGATTATTGGCGGGGGACTGGCAGGAGCATACAGCAAATTTCTGATTACACCTCAGTATTCTTCTACTAGTATGATGTACATACTGTCCAAGGAAACCACATTGACATCACTGGCAGATCTGCAGATAGGAAGCCAGCTGACAGAAGATTACAAGGTAATCGTAAATAGCCGGCCGGTATTGGGCGAGGTGATTGATTCCCTGGCACTTGATATGAGCTATGAACAGCTTCTGGCTAAGGTTTCTATCGGAAATCCGACCGATACCCGTATTCTGACTGTAACGGTGACGGATCCGGATCCTTACCGGGCAAAGGCTATTGTGGATTGTGTGGCAGAGACAGCTTCCGATTATATCGGAGAGATTATGGAAATGATTCCGCCTAAAATTATTGAAAACGGAACAGTTGCGACAAGGAAAACAAGCCCCAGCAACGGAAAGAATGCAGTGCTGGGAGCCCTGGCTGGTATGGTTCTGGTTTGCGGAGTCATTGTGATTCAGGTAATTATGAACGATACCGTCCGCACGGAAGAGGATGTAGAGCGGTATCTGGGACTGAGTGTTCTGGCATCTGTGCCTTTGCGGGAAGGTGAGGAACGGACAAAACCGGGACACAATAGCAATGGCGAAAATACCAAGTCCAGAAAACGGAGGAAGAAAGCATGAGCAGAACAATGGTGACCTTAACCCGTGAGATGCAGGATGATTACGGTTATAACGAGGCGATCAAAACCCTGCGTACCAATATCCTTTTCTGCGGAAGCAAGGTAAGAGTAATTATGTTTACCAGCTCTGTTCCGGGAGAGGGAAAAAGCGATATCACGCTGGCTGCAGCCCAGTCTATGGCCCAGCTGGGAAAAAAAGTCCTGGTCATTGACGGAGATATCCGCCGTTCTGTACTGGTAACCCGGTATCAGCTGAAGGAAAAGGTGAACGGTCTGTCTCAGTATCTCTGTGGGCAGAAAAATTTGGAAGATGTGATTTACGATACCAGCGTAGAAAATATGAGCATGATTTTTGCAGGCCCTTATTCTCCTAATCCGGCAGAGCTTCTGGAGGAAAAGCTGTTTACCAGTCTTCTGGAATATGCAAGGGGAGAATTTGACTATATTATGATCGATACGCCGCCAATGGCAAATCTGATTGACGGAGCCATTGTAGCAAGGCAGTGCGACGGAGCCGTTATGGTGATCGAAAGTGGGGCGATCAGCTATAAGGTAGAGCAGAGAGTAAAGGCCCAGCTGGAGAAATCAGGCTGCCGGATTTTGGGAGTGGTACTAAATAAGGTAGATGTAAGGGCCCAGGGCTACTATGGCACTTATGGAAAATACGGCAAATACAAAAAGTATGATGCCTATGCATCCTATGATCAGAAAAACCGGGATCAGGGATATCAGACTGGCGCCCGAAGTCACAGAAGCAAAAAGCAGGGAGCAGAGGAAAAAGAAAACGAGGCAGCAAATGTATGAGAAACAACCGGGATGAACGCTACAGCGGATTTTCCGGCTGGCTGAGAAAAAACAGGACTGCGCTCCGAAGCTGTGGGATTGCTGCGGCTGTCATCGGAACCGGACTGGCTGTCTGGTACGGAGTTGGAATGTATCAGCAAAGGAAGGATCAGGAAGCTATGATTGCAGCCCGCTATGAGACTCAGCAGGAGAATCCGGAAGAGACTCTGGCGGAAATGGCGAAGGAAGATCAGGAAAGCGCAGACAGCGGAACGCAGACAGAGAAAGAAATGCTGTTTGAGGAAAATACCGTTTTCTGGAATGGAAAAACATATAAGAGAAATACCTATGTAAAAGCAGTGCTCTGCATGGGTGTGGATCGGGATGGTCCCATGACAGAAACGACCCTTTCCGGAGACGGAGGACAGGCAGACGGAATTTTTCTTTTAGCCAACGACACTGCCCGGGGCAGCATGAAAATTCTTTTGATTCCCCGGGATTCTATGACAGAAATTACGAAAACAGATACCTCCTGGACAGAGGCAAACGGCGCAAAGCTGGGAGAGGTAGTGGATCATTTGAGCCTTTCCTATGCCTATGGAGATGGACGGGAAAAAAGCTGTGAGTATACAAAACAGGCAGTATCCCATCTTCTGATGGGGCTGAAAATCGATTCCTACATGGCAGCCGATTTGGAGATCATTGCATCCTTAAATGATGAGGTAGGAGGAGTTACCGTAACGATTCCCACGATGGGAATGGAGCAGGCAGATCCAGAATTTGTATTTGGACAGACGGTTCGGCTGAAAGGCGAACAGGCAGAGCGTTTTGTGCGCTTTCGTGATACAGAGCGGGATAATTCTGCCATATCACGAATGGAACAGCAGAAGCTGTATATCAGCGGCTTTTTCCAGGCAGTAAAAGAAAAAAGCAGGACAGAGAGCAATATTACAGAGCATTTGTTTGAAATGAGCCAGGACTACATGGTAACAGATATGGCAAAGGATGAGTATTTAAAGCTTGCCATCAATGCTCTGGAAGGAGAAGGACTGACCTCCGCCAGCTTCAAAATGGCTCCGGGAACAGGTACTGCCACAGAAACCTATGATGAATATTATGTGGATCAGGAGGCTCTGGTTCCCGTTCTCCTGGATTTGTTTTACCGGGAAACATAATGCAGTAACCGGCAGCTCATCAGGGCGCCGTTTATTGAATATATAAGGCAGATTTTGAAGTAATGAGAGATCTGCCGAAACAGGAAAGGAGGAGAATCCCATGAAAAAGTGGAAAGCACTCACTGTATTTGGTCTGGTATGTGCTCTGGCAGCTATGCCGGTACTGACCTTTGGTGCAAGTTCGAAAGAGGAAAGCAGCGGCGGTTCATCCAGCAGCAGCGGAAGCGTTGTAGCAGGCAGCGGTAGTTCTGTCATCCAGAAGCCGACTCAGGTAACCGTAGATGCAAATGGCGTACAGACAACCGGTGCAGGCACAGTAGTAAACAGCGAAAACGGAACCATTATCGCAGTTCCGTCTAACGGCGTGAATGCAGCCGGTCAGGCTGTTACCAGCGATGCAAATGGAAATACGGTTATCCGCGATCAGGCAACCGGAAGCTCCGTTACCGTTGTAGTAGGAAAAACTGCTGACGGTAAAAACAGCACAGCAGGACTGAGCCAGCAGACCATCAGCCAGTTTGAGGCCATTGATACAACAAAATCCATGGCAGGCGTACTGCCGGAGGCTGCAGGCTATACCGTACAGGAAAATATTAACCTGAATGTGTACGATACAGCAACAGGAGCTGCTGTAGTCGGAACTCAGATCGTGCCCATTAAGTGGACCGGACTGACTCAGGCAATGAACGCAGAAAACCTGATGGTAGGTTACTACGACAACGCAACCGGCCAGTATATTCTGGTACCAATTGTAGCAATTGATTACGCAACCCAGACCATTAACATTCGTGTTAACGGTTCCGGTACAGCAAGAATTATGACCCGGTAATCGAAGCTTGATAAAAGAATCGATTCCAGGCTCATAAGAAAGAAAACATCGTGACTCCGGCTGCAGAAATGCAGTCGGGGAACCGGTATTTGAACAAGAGAAAGTATATCAAAAACAGTAATCGTTCAGCCACGCAGCTTTTCTGCTGCGTATAGTGGACAAGAAGCATCGGGGCGACTGCACTATAAAGGTTCCGACAGGAAAACGTTTATGAAAATAAGCTTTCAAAGCTTTTTCCTGTTTGAATCTTTGCATAGCCGGACTGTTATCAAAAATAAAAGAAGCAAAAAATATTTAACTTGGGACATAACCAGCTGAGTCTGAAAGGGAACAGGCTGTAGCAGGATTTTATAAAAAACGGGAACATATCAGGAATACAAAAAGGGATTCAAGTACAGGGGAGGAAAAGAGAAGATGTACAGAAAAGCACAGGGATGGGAAAAACATGTGGATTTTATCATACTGGATATGATTTGTCTGCAAATCGCTTATGTGCTGGCCTATGCACTGGCCGGATACGGAGGAAATCTTTATTCTGTTCAGATTTACAGAAATATCGCCATATTTCTGGAGCTGGCAGATCTGGTAACAATTTTCATGTTTGACACCTTAAAAAATGTGCTGAAGCAGGGCTCATATCAGGATATGAAGATTACTGTTCAGCACAGCGCCATTGTAGGAGCGCTGACGATTCTGTATTTGTTTTTGCTTCAGCAGGGAGAGGATTTTTCCAGATTAACCCTGGTGCTTACTATCATTCTCTATATTTTTCTTACTTTTCTGGTGCGGGAACTGTGGAAGCAGCTGCTTCGAAAACAGATGGAAACGGGAACAACAGGTTCGCTTTTGATTGTAACCACATCGGATATCGCAGAAGAAGTGATTCAGAATATGAAGGATCACAACTACGGAAGACACCGGATTGCAGGAGCAGTGATCCTGGATCGTGACAGAACAGGAGAAATTATCGCAGAAATTCCAGTAGTAGCCAGCGAAGAAACGGCACCGGAATATGTGTGTCAGGAATGGATCGACGAGGTGCTGATTGTAGCCTCAAAATCAGTTCCCTATCCGGCTGAGATGATTGACCGTCTGTCAGAAACGGGAGTCATCGTACATATGAACCTGGCGCAGGTTTCCAACAAAACAGGAAAGCGTCAGTTTGTCGAGCGGGTGGGAAATTATACCGTACTGACTACCAGTATTAACTATGCTACTGATCGTCAGCTGGTGCTGAAGCGGATGATGGATATTGCAGGAGGTCTGGTAGGCTGTCTGCTGACAGGAATCATCTTTGTGTTTATTGCGCCTGTCATTTATATCAGTTCCCCTGGCCCTATCTTCTTTTCCCAGGAGCGAGTAGGGAAAAACGGACGTCGGTTTAAAATGTACAAATTCCGAAGCATGTATATGGATGCAGAAAAGCGGAAAGCAGAGCTGATGAAGGAAAACAAAATGGGAGACGGAAAGATGTTCAAGCTGGACTTCGATCCCCGTGTCATCGGCAATAAAATCCTTCCGGACGGAACGAAAAAAACAGGAATCGGAGATTTTATCCGGAAAACAAGTCTGGACGAATTTCCCCAGTTTTTCAATGTGCTGAAGGGAGATATGAGTATCGTAGGAACCAGACCGCCGCTGATTGGAGAGGTCAGCCTGTATGAGCTTCATCACCGGGCGCGGCTTGCCATCAAGCCGGGTATCACAGGAATGTGGCAGGTCAGCGGCCGCAGCGACATCACGGATTTTGAGGAAGTGGTGCGGCTAGACCGGGAATACATCGAGAACTGGAGCTTTGGTCTGGATGTGAAGATCCTGGTGAAGACGGTGCTGGCGGTGTTTATGAGAGATGGGGCTGTGTAGAGCGCAGGATATCCTTATAGACTTCATAAGACAGAGAATGATAAAAAACGGAGACAGTATGAAAAAGAAGCTTGCAGTTTCTATGTTTGGACAGAAAAGACTGAGCAGAGAAGGTGGAATTGAAATCGTAGTAAAGGAGCTTTGCACCAGACTGGTGCAGGGCGGATATCGGGTGACCTGTTATAACAGGTCAGGACATCATGTCAGCGGTGCGGAATATGACCAACAAACAGAATATGAAGGAATCTGCCAGAAAAAGGTTCCGACGATTGAAGGAAAAGGACTGGCAGCAGTGAGTTCTTCTTTCTTTGCTGCGTTTTTCAGCGCAATAGGACATTACGATGTGGTGCATATTCATGCAGAGGGACCGGCATTTTTTGCATGGCTGCCGAAGCTGTTTCGAAAGCGGGTAGTGGTTACGATTCATGGGGAGTGTGAAATAATATGGACAACCAGAGAAAATCCTGATTTCATGCGGGTTTGCGCGGCTTGACCTTTTCACCTCAACTTGTTTCTGCTTGTCATGGTGCGTTACGGCCAGCGTGTTTTCAGGGGTTAATGGCTTCTGGTTGCGCTCTATACTTAACCCACCACAGCGAAAGCTGATAGAGCAGAAAACAAAATAAGGAGGTACGAGGACAGGCCTGCGTATAGATTGGTTCTGCAATCTGTATACAGGCTTGTTGTTGTGCTGTGAAGTGGGTTGAGAGGTAAGAGAATATGATAGTTAGAAATACCATCCTTCGGGATGTGTACATAGATAAAAACACCTTTTGAGGGAATTGGGTCCGAAGAAGACCGGAGGAGTAAATATGAAGAATTACAAAATCGCTGTTGCTGGCACTGGTTACGTTGGGTTGTCGATTGCTACCTTGTTGAGTCAGCATCATCAGGTAACTGCAGTTGATATTGTGCCGGAGAAGGTTGATCTGATTAACAATCGCAAGTCTCCGATTCAGGATGATTATATTGAGAAGTATCTCGCAGAGAAAGAATTGAATCTGACCGCAACACTGGATGCGAAGACCGCATACGCCGATGCGGATTTTGTTGTAATAGCTGCACCCACAAACTACGACAGCCATACCCAGCACTTTGACACATCTGCGGTCGAGGCTGTAATCAAACTGGTGATGGAATATAACCCGAATGCCATTATGGTCATCAAGTCTACGATTCCTGTTGGTTACACCGCTTCTGTGCGTGAGAAGTTCAATAGCAAGAACATCATCTTTAGCCCAGAGTTCCTGCGTGAATCCAAGGCATTGTACGACAACCTCTATCCAAGCCGTATCATCGTTGGTACTGATTTAGATGATGAGCGTTTGGTTGAGGCTGCTCATGAGTTTGCTGGTCTGCTGCAGGAAGGTGCTATTAAGGAAAATATCGACACACTGTTTATGGGCTTCACCGAGGCAGAAGCGGTTAAACTGTTTGCTAATACATATTTGGCACTGCGCGTGGCTTACTTCAACGAACTGGACACTTATGCAGAAAGCAAAGGGCTGAATACCCAGCAGATTATTGACGGTGTTTGTCTTGATCCTCGTATTGGTAGCCACTACAACAATCCTAGCTTTGGATATGGTGGGTATTGCCTCCCTAAGGACACTAAACAGCTGCTGGCAAATTATGCCGATGTGCCAGAGAATCTGATTGAAGCAATTGTGGAGAGTAACCGTACTCGTAAGGATTTCATTGCAGATCGTGTTCTGAAACTGGCTGGATATTACGGCTATGATGATGACAATGAGTATGATGAGAAGCATGAAAAGTCTGTGACCATCGGTGTGTACCGTCTGACCATGAAGTCGAATTCTGACAACTTCCGTCAGAGTTCTATTCAGGGCGTTATGAAACGAATCAAGGCTAAGGGCGCTTCTGTCATTATCTATGAGCCTACTTTGAAGGATGGCGATACGTTCTTTGGTAGCCTTGTGGTCAATGATTTGACTAAATTTAAAGAATTGAGTAACGCAATCATCGCAAACCGCTATGACAAGTGTTTGGATGATGTGAAAGAAAAAGTATATACGAGAGATATTTTTCAGCGAGATTAACAAGTGTGGGTTGGTAGAAAAATGGAAGAAAAGAAAAACATCAAAATATGCTTTGCGGCTTCATCTGGTGGACATTATGAGCAGCTCATGATGTTAAAACCACTGATGGAAAAATATGACAGTTTTGTGATTACTGAAAAGACAGACTATAGCGCAGAAGCAAAAGGTGAAAAAACTTATTATATGAAGCAGGTCAACCGTCGAGAGAAGGACTTTATCTTGCGGATGATTCAAAATGCTTGGAAGTCTATCGGCATTTACAGAAAAGAAAAACCTGATGTAGTTATCTGCACAGGAGTTCTTGCTATGATACCGATTTGTTTGATTTCTAAATTCATGGGTAAAAAGCTGATTTACATAGAGTCTTTTGCAAAGGTTACGTCTCCGACAGAAACAGGGAAATTACTCTATAAATTTGCAGATCAGTTTTATGTTCAGTGGAAGCCAATGCTGAAAGTCTATCCTAAAGCTATATATTTAGGAGGAATCTATTAAATGGGGAATAAGATTTTTATAACACTTGGATCACAGAAATTTCAATTTAATAGACTCCTCCGAGCTGTGGATGAGTTGATTGAAAAAGGCGTTATTGATGATACTGTGTTTGCTCAAATCGGTTATAGTGATTATGAGCCGAAGCATTTTCAATATAAGCAGTTCCTTGATAGAGAAGAGTTTGTTGCACAGGAAGATATGTGTGACATTCTAATTACTCACGGTGGTACTGGTGCAATTATTGGTGCTGTAAAAAAAAGAAAGAAGGTTATAGCGATTCCTAGACTAGAAAAATACGGAGAGCATGTTGATGATCATCAGATTCAATTGATTGAGCAATTCAAGGGACAGAATCTGATTTGTGGAATTGATGACACTACGGAATTAGAAGATGCTCTAAATTTCGTAAGAGAACATGGGTTTGATGTATACCAGAGTAATACGAAAACGATTATTGAAAGTATTGAGAGATTTATCGAGGGGAAAGAATAGATGAGGGTATTAATGCTTGGAAATGATCCTTCTGTTAAGGGTGGAATAACCAGTGTCATAAGCCAGTTGTTGGCTCATGATTGGAACGCAGAAGGCGTTGATATGAAATTTATTCCAACCTACGTTGAGACCAACAATGTAAAGAAAATACTTTTCTTTGCGAAAGCTGTTAAAAGAATACAGAGAGAGTTTAAAACAAATAAACCGGATGTTGTGCATATGCACATGTCCTATAAAGGAAGTTTTACCAGAAAGTTTTTCTTACATAAACTTTGTAAGAAAAATGGTATTCCTGACATTATTCATCTTCATGGTTCTGAGTTTAAAAAATGGTTCGATGAATCTGATGATAAGAAGAAAGAAGAGATTAAGACACTTTTGAAAGAGAGTGCAGGTGTCATTGTACTTGGCGATAAATGGAAAGAGGTAGTCAAGAAAATTGAGCCAACAACAAAGGCTGTTGTGGTTAACAACACAGTTCGTATTCCGAATTGTACGGTTGAGTGGAATCTGCCAATTACTGTTCTATTTATGGGAGTATTAATTAAGCGAAAAGGCGTGGCTGATCTTATCCGAGCAGTAGATATTCTCAAAAAGAAAAATCGGCTTGACAATGTAAAGTTTGTTATTGCAGGGAGTGGAGTTGAAGAAGCAGAACTCAAGACAATGTGCAAAAAACTTGAGTTAGATAAATACATCAATTTTGTTGGATGGACCTCTGGTGAGAAAAAAGAGAGATTGTTTCGAGAATCTCAGATGTTAGTTCTTCCGTCCTATAATGAAGGGTTACCAGTTTCGATTCTTGAAGCAATTAGCTATGGAATGCCAGTTGTAGCAACCTGCGTAGGCGATATTTCTGCTGCAATTATTGATGGAGAAAATGGTTATTTGGTTGAGCCGGGAGATGTGGATGCACTTGCCAATAGTATATATAAATTGATTTCAGAGAAAGCCAACTGGCAAAAAAAATCTGAAAGCGCAAGAAAAATTAGTATTAGTCAATTTGATGAAACTGGTTTTTTTGAAACAATTTTAAATTTGTACAGGAAGGTGGAGTGAGCGGTGTTACGAAAAGTTAAATTGTGGATAAAACGTAGAGTTCATGGAATTGTCACTGTGGAGGAACTTAGAAAAAACGGTGCAGTGATAGGTAATAATGTTGAATTATGGTCTAATAAAATAGATAAAGGACATGCTTTTTTGTTGGAAATAGGAAATAATGTAACCATAAGTGATGCACGGATTCTTTTACATGATGGTAGCACCAAGATTTTTCTTGGCTATAGTAAAGTGGGAAAAGTGGTTATTGGAGATAATGTTTTTATTGGTGCAGATGCTATTATCCTACCTGGAACTAAGATAGGGTCTAATGTGGTGATAGGGGCTGGGGCTGTTGTAAAAGGAGAAATTCCTAGTGATAGCATTGTGGTTGGAATCCCTGGGAAAGTAGTTTGTACCTGTGCAAAATTTATAGACAATAATAAGAAACTGTTGGAAAACTGCCCTAGATATGAAACATATTGGCCGCTCAAAACGACTGAAGAAAAAGAAAAGATGAAAATCGAACTGGCAGATACAATAGGATTCGATATTTAGCTAAGGAGTATAGAATAATGAAGATTATTGCTTTTTATTTACCTCAATTTCATAATATTCCTGAGAATGATGAATGGTGGGGAGATGGATTTACGGAATGGGTAAATGTTAAAGCGGCAAAGCCGCTATTTGAAGGGCATCAACAGCCAAAGGTTCCGTTAAATGATAATTATTACAATTTACTTGACGATAATGTGAAAATTTGGCAGGCAAAGATTGCTAAGGAGCATGGTGTATATGGTTTTTGCTATTATCATTATTGGTTTAGTGGAAAAATGTTGTTAGAAAAACCGATGGAACAAATGTTGAAAAATAAAGCTGTTGATATACCATTTTGTATCTCATGGGCAAATGAGACTTGGACTAAAGCTTGGGTTAATGATGAAAAGAAGGTTTTAATTCTTCAAAAGTATGGAGAAAAGGATGAGTGGAAGCAGCATTTTGATTATTTGTTGCCATTTTTTAAAGATGATAGATATATTAAAGAAAATAATAAGCCACTTTTTATTATATATAGACCAGAAGTTGTAGAATGCTTGAACGAAATGTTGGATTACTGGAATCAATTAGCTATTGAAAATGGTTTCGATGGTATGTGTTTTGCATATCAGACCATCAATATGGATATTACAAATGGATCGGATACAAGTCGCTTTGATTATGACATTGAATTTCAACCTTCATATGCTCGATTTGATATGTCAAATCAAAAAAGTAAGCTTGCGGTTCTCAAAAAGATCAGAAGGAATGTGGCTAAATGGTTTGAAAAAAAGTTCGGTATTGATTTGCTTCGATATACAAGTCCAATGATGGCAAGAAAATTGCTTCATACTAACGGTATTGATTATTCTGAAGCATGGGAGACGATTCTTGCTCGAAAACCTATTAGTAATAAGTGCATTCCTGGTGCATTTGCTGCTTGGGATAATACTCCTAGACACAAAGAACGTGGTTGGGTATATACAAACAATACACCTGAGATTTTTGAAAAGTATTTAGAGAAGCAAATTGTTCGTGCTAGAGACGTTTATCACAAAGATATGATTTTTATGTATGCGTGGAATGAATGGGCTGAAGGCGGATATTTGGAGCCAGATGAGGAACATGGGTATGCATATCTGGATGCAATAAGGACAGCGTTGGAAAAAACAGGAGAATTTCCTGAATGGTAAATAGGGAAGGAAGCAAATCTATGGATAGAAAGAAAGTCTTGTGGCTGTCAGCTTGCGTTCCGGTAAAAAATGGTAGGGAAGCTGGGACAAAAACATTCTTCTATTATTATGAGAAGATGAGAGGTGATTCTAGGTTTGATATAAAAATGATTGCTTTCTGTAAGCAATATTTATTGGAGGAGGCTATAGAGGATAATAGAGGATATGATATAGATTATATTGTTTATGATAATATCCCTAAGTATCAAAAGCTGATTAATATTGAATCTAGATATAATCCGTTTAATCGGTATGCAGGGCTCATTCCTAATTATAGTGTTCAGCAATTATTCAAAAAATTAAAGAGCCTTAAGTCAAATGGTTATATTCCGGAAATAGTAATCTTAGAGTGGACTCAACTTGTAGTATTAGCAAAGGACATTAAAGGTATTTTCCCAAGCTGCAAAATCGTCGCATCCGAACATGACGTGACTTTTGTTGGCTACAAAAGAAAAGCTGAATATTTCAAGGGTATTAATGGCTATATTTGGAAATTTAAGTATATTAGAGAAAAGAGCAAAGAATTAGGAGCATTAAAGCACTGTGATCTGATTTTGCCGCATAATGAGGATAATACTGATATTTTGATTCAAGAGGGAATCAATAAAAAGCAGATTCAATGGCTAACACCATATTTTAATAATATGAAAGATTGCCATTGGAATGGAGAGGAAAGAAGCGTTTTATTTTTTGGAGCAATGGCTAGACCAGAGAATTATTTGAGTGCGATTTGGTATATAGAAAATGTTATGCCTAGAATACAAGATTTGAAATTGAAATTTGTTGTACTTGGAAGTAATCCTGCGGAGGTGTTTGAAAAATATATCAATGATGAAGTTATTGTTACAGGTTTTGTAGAGGATGTTACTCCTTATTTTGAAAAATCATTGTGTTTAGTAGCACCGTTGGTACTTGGCGCAGGCATCAAGGTTAAAATTCTTGAAGCGATGTCTGCCGGTATTCCAATTTTAACAAACGCTATAGGTATCGAGGGAATTTCAGCTACAACGCAAAAAGAATATGTTCATTGTGAAGATGCCTTTGAGTACGAGAAAGCTATTCGTCAGGCATATAAAAGAGAATTAGACTCAATTGGAAGCAATGGGCAGCGCTTTGTAAATGAGCACTTTAGTTTAGAAAAATCAAAGAATAGATATTTTGCATCATTAGTGACGTTATAAGGAAGTATTAGGCAGGTATAGATATGATTATTACAAAGACACCATTCCGCATGTCTTTTTTCGGCGGCGGAACAGATATGGAGGATTATTTTAGAGAGAATGGAGGTGCCGTTCTTTCTACAACAATTGATAAATACTGTTATGTGAATGTAAGACACCTTCCTAGGTTTTTTGACTACTCTACAGAATTATCTTACTCAAAAACCGAAAGAGTGACAGATGTTGAGGATATTAAACATCCAGCTATCCGTAATGCAATGAAGATGTTAGATATGTACGAAATTCGTCTTACGTATGAGGCCGATCTTCCTGCTCGCTCTGGTCTGGGTACCAGTTCTTCATTTGCGGTTGGAATGCTTAATGCTTTTTACGCACTTAAGGGTAAATACGCAGATAAGAAGAAATTAGCTGATGAGGCAATCTATCTAGAACGGGTATTATGTCAAGAAGCAGGAGGATGGCAGGATCAGATTGCTGCTTCTTATGGTGGATTTAATAGAATCAACTTTGGTTCGAATGGATATGAGGTTTTGCCTGTGATTATCAGTCCAGAAAGAAAAAATCAACTGAACGATAATTTGATGATGTTTTTCACAGGTTTTACGCGTTTTTCCTCCGAAGTGCAGAAAGCCAATAATGTCAGTGGTACTGAAGGTAAGAGACTGAAGTTAAAGAAGATGTATGAGCTTGTTGATGAAGCTGAAACTGTGCTCACAGACAAAGAAAGAAATCTTGACGATTTTGGCCGACTGCTTGATACAACTTGGAGATTAAAGAAAGGGACTGGTAACGCTATCAGTACTAACGGTATTGATGAACTTTATGAAAAGGGAATTGCAGCAGGTGCTTTGGGTGGAAAACTTCTTGGGGCAGGTGGTGGCGGCTTCCTTGTATTTTATGTTCAGCCTGAGAAGCAGGAGGCAGTAAGAGAGTCTATGAAAGATCTTATGTACATTCCATTTAAATTTGAAGATGGTGGTACAAGAGTAATTCATTATAGTCCTGAGACGTTTGAACCAAAGGATAACTAATGAGTAACTATTAGTAGGGGAGTTAAAAATGTTAGAGCGAAGATTATACAAACATGTTGATTTATTGATTGAAAGATATCCATTGCTTAAGGTGTGTGAGCAAAGTATTATTGATGCTTATCTTGTGCTGGAAGAATGCTATGTAAATGATGGAAAGTTATTGATTGCAGGTAACGGTGGTTCTGCGGCTGATTCAGAGCATATTGTTGGTGAACTAATGAAAGGCTTTAAAATGCCGAGAAAGCCCAGAGCTGATTTTGCGGAAAAGCTTATGTCAGAAAATCAGGAATTAGGAACTGTTCTTGCGGAAAATTTACAAGGTGCACTTCCCGCGATTGCGTTGGATGGACACCCGGCATTATCTACTGCATATATGAACGACTGCGAGCCGTTACTTTGTTTTGCACAGCAGGTTAATGGTTACGGTAAAGCGGGGGATGTGTTTCTTGGCATTTCTACAAGTGGAAACAGTAAAAATGTTTTGTATGCGGCAACGACTGCCCATGCCAAAGGTATGAAGGTCATTGGTTTGACTGGTGCAAAGAGCAGCAAATTGGAACTGATGAGTGACGTTTGTATCAAAGTACCGCAGACAGAAACATATATGATTCAGGAACTTCATCTTCCAGTGTATCATTGTCTATGTTTGATGCTTGAAAATAGATTTTTTGGAGAATAAGATCGTTGAAATCTGTAGTTTGATTGGAATTGAGGTGAGGATGGTGCAACCATTGGTAAGCATTATATTAGTAAATTATAATGGTTATTCGGATACAGTTGACTGTATACGTAGTTTACTTAACGTAGATTATGATAATTTTAAAATATACGTTATTGATAATGGATCAACTGTGAACGCAACTCCAGAACAACTTCAATATATATCACAACATTCGAATTATATTTGGAGTGATAATAATCTTGGATTTTCTGGGGGAAATAATCTGGGAATTGATTATGCCATGAAGGATAATCCAGATTATTATTTATTGTTAAATAATGATACCGAAGTGGAACCGGATTTTTTGGATAAACTGGTTAAAGTGGGTTCTGAAAAAGATGATGCGGGTATCATTACTGGTAAGATTCTCTGGTTTGATGATAAATTACGAGTTTGGTATGCGGGTGGTGAATATAATTACGAAACAGGGAAGACAACGCATTTTCACTACGATGAAATAAATAATGAGTCAGACAAAAAGATAGAAGCAGTTACGTTTGCAAGTGGCTGTCTTTGGCTTATACCTAGGCAGGTAATCTGCAATGTGGGGAAAATGGATGAACGAATGTTTTTATATGCGGAAGATACAGAGTATTGTTGTCGAGTAATTAAGAATGGTTTAAAAATCTATTATACAAATGACTCAGTGATTTATCATAAGGTTAGCCGTTCAACAGGATTTGGAAGTACGAATTCGCAATACTATAACGTACGCAATACTTTATTTATTAATAATATATATAGCAGTAACAGAATTAGAGTATTGTTAAGACAGATTGTAATTTGGGAAAAAGAGGCTTTCCGTGGGAGAATGGATTTTTATGCCGTACAGCAAGGAATCTTGGATTTTGTTAAACACAAAAGTGGAAAACGAGACAAGTGAAGGGAGAAAAGTAGATGTCGCTTAAAATTCGAATAAGCAAATTGTGTGAAATCATTATATATATTGTATTACTCTTGGATTTGAACTTATTTATGATTTCAAAAATAAGTGTTGCAAGTAGAATGCTATATTCGATTGTGTTGTCTGCTTTTGTTATTATCATAAACTTATCTAAAAGAAAAAGTTTAGTGTATCAGAATGGAATTAAATGGATTCGGATTTATTATATTGTAGTGGTTTTTATGCTGCTTGCTCATTATTTGCATGATAGTAGAATGAACGGAGTTTCAAATGCCATGTTTCTTCGTAATTCTTATTATTATTTAATTTGTATTTTTTCTTTTGCGTTAATTTATGTGATAGATATAAATGGAGGAACCGAAAAATTGTGGAATAATCTACTTGCAATTTCGATACTCTGGACTTTAGTTTTACTTGTGCAGGCGTTTGTATTTAATAAGACTGGAAGATTATTGCTGCCATATTTACAACAGCGTGGAATGTATTCGAATAATACACGTAACGGAATGTTTCGCATTGAGATGCGATCGGTAGCACATATTATGATTATTTACTGTTTTGATCAGTTGTATAATCAAAGACCTAAAAAGAAAGTGGTTTTACTAGTTGGTCTATTGCTTGGAATGATAACAATGTTTTACGTTGAACAAACCCGAGGCTATTATATTGCAATTTTCTTATCAATATTTGCAGTAATGCTATATAATAGTAAAAACCGCAAGCGATTTATTAGAACATATGTTTTGATGACACTTGGCTTTGGGGTTCTGTGGAGAACAAAAGCAATAGGAAAGCTTTTCCAATCTATTTTTAACGGTAACGATTCTATGGCAACAGGATTGGTTCGTGTTGAAGGAATGAAAATGTTTTGGCAATCATTTTTGAGCCGACCACTGTGGGGATGTGGATTCCAAGAAACAGGAGATTTTGTTAATTCTGGTTTGCTGAGTTACTATTTTAATGATTGCGGTTTTGTAGGAATAATAGGGCAAATTGGGATATGGGCTTTTATTATTGTGGGAATAATGCTTTTCAGGTTCGGATTTATTGTAGTTAGAATGTTGAAAAAAAATAGTAGCGATGGATCTTTGTTATTAGGATTGTATGTGTTCTTGGTTTCAAGTTCAACATCTTTGATTTGTTATTGGAATTCAACATGTTTACTTTGTCCTATCCTTTGGGCAATCTTTGAATATACATATGCCATATTTAAATTGGAGAAGTCATGAAAAAAATAGGAATTGAGACATGGACAGGTGGTACGAATTATGGTACCAACTTACAAGCTTTTGCACTTAAGCGACAGTTAGAGTGTATGGGATATCAACCGTCAATCATGGGGGTAGTGCGTCATAATGTGAACTACTTAAAATATCCGGATGTTTTTTTTAGTTATATATCTAAAAAAATTAGTAATATGTGGCAAAGGCATGTAGTAAAAAAGGAAGAAAAACTTCCGGTAAAAGTTGAAAAGAAATTTGCAATTCAAGAGCAAATTTTTACGTCCTTTTGCGAGGAGGAGTTTCCCAAATTAGAAGTAAGAAATATGAGGCAGTGGGATCATGTAAAAGAGGAGTACTTTGCCTTTATTACCGGTAGCGATCAGATTTGGAATCCGGAATATTTTCAAAATTCATATATGCTTGATTATGTTAGAGAGCATAACATCAAGAAAATTTCGTATGCTTCAAGCCTAGGCGTATCAGCGTTATCAAAAAAAGTAAGGAAAAAATATAGAAAATTATTAAAGTCCTATTCAGCAATCAGTGTTAGGGAACAATCAGCAGCTGATATATTACAAGAAATTAGTCCCGTTAAGGTTCAGGTCGTAGTTGATCCCACTATGTTACTTGAGAAAAAAGAATGGGATGCTTTTGTAGGACAGGCAGAGGTTGATCCATCATGGAATGCGCAACAACACTATATTTTATGCTATTTTGTGGGAAATAAAAAGGAGTATTGGTCATATGTAGATAAAATTGAGAAAACAACAGGTTACCATGTGTTGACTATTGCAATGAGTGGAAATGAAGTTCAAGAGACGTATCAGACGATTTATAATGTCGGACCAAGAGAGTTTGTTTGGTTGATCAAAAATGCTTCTATTGTGTGTACTGATTCTTTTCACGCAAGCGTGTTTTCCATTATAAATCATAGAGAATTTTATGTGTTAAAACGATTTAGCGACAGAGATAAGGGTTCGCAGAATACGCGTCTGTATCATTTGTTGCATAATTTTGGATTGGATAGTCGATTTATAGATAATGCATATGGAAGTTTTATCAGAGAAGCAACGATAGACTATCTTCTAATTGATGAAAAGCTAAAAGAGTTAAGAGCTGAATCTGAAGTGTATTTGGAATCGGCATTAAAATAGAAAGGAGGGGATGACCGTGATGATTTGTAAAACTGAGAATTGCACAGGCTGTGCAGCGTGCATGAATGTTTGCCCGGTTGGTAGTATTTCAATGGAACAAAATCAGTATGGAGTAGTGCACCCAGTTATTAATAGCCAGAAGTGCATTTCTTGCAAAAAATGTATTAGAACCTGCCCGAGTAATAATGAGATCCCTTTACTAGCTGTAAAAAAGGTATATGCTTCTTGGCGAAAAAACACACAGCGACTAAAAGATAGTGCATCTGGTGGAATTGGAGCTGTTTTGGCAGAACATTGGATTGCTGATGATGGTATTGTTTGCGGCACTGAGTATGATAAGAATTTTCATCCTCATATGCAGTTGGAAACAACAGCAATGGGGATTGAAAAATTCAAAGGATCAAAATATGTACAAAGTGAAATTGGTTATATCTATAGTGAAGTTAGAGAGCTACTTGTACAAGGAAAAAAGGTATTGTTTTTTGGAACACCATGTCAATTGGCAGGATTGTATTCGATAGTTGGTAGAAATTTTGATAATTTAGTTACAGTCGAAATACTGTGTCATGGAGTAAGTCCTGACAAATACTTTCAAGAGGAATTAGAACAGCTAAAAAAAGAGAAAGGAATACATACATTCGATAATATTAGCTTTAGAACCAATCGTTGGCTATTAGACTTCTGCTTTGCATTTTGGAATAAAGATAGACTCGTTTATGAAATGCCTGCATATGAGAATAGATATTTCGCTTCATTTTTGAAGGGATTATCGTTGCGAGAGTCTTGCTATCAATGTAAATATAAAAATACGAGACGTCTTGGGGATATATTAATTGGAGATTTTATTGGACTTGGAAATAAAATTCCTTTTGAGTTTTCACCTGCGCATAGATCACTTGTTGCATGTATGACTGAGAACGGCCTTGATTTATTAAGTAGATATTCAGATGATATGATTCTTGTTGAACGAACACTCGAAGAGGCAGTGATTGAGGGGAGAAGCTTACGTGAGTCATTTCCAAGACATCCTATGCAAAAAGAGTTTCGAAATCTTGTGGCTCAAAAGGGTTTTATATCAGCGGCAGAAGAAATATTAGGTGAAGATCTAGCGAGAGCAGCACAAACGAACCGTAAGTGGAAACTGACTCGTAAATTTAAAATTTTCTTATATTACAAATTTCATATAAAAATTTGTGATAGGCATATATTTATAGAGAAATAAGACATTTAAACGGTGTGAAATGGAATGGGGGATATAAGGATGCACAAACGTATTCAGTATATAGATATTGCAAAAGGAATATGCATCCTTTTGGTGATATTAGGCCACGAACTGACATGGGATGATGCCGCTCGATATTTTATATACTCTTTCCATATTCCAATGTTTTTTGCACTATCGGGTGTTACAATGCGTTTGACACATGAATGTGAGAAAACCAAGAAAGATTTCATATTGAAAAACGTGACGGGAATATTGTTTCCATACCTAGAAATGTCAATGCTTTATTTTTTGTGGGATTTAATTAGCTGGCTTGCTAGTGGAAAACTGAGTTTTCATCTAATTGCTTTAGATTTTGGACAGATTGTTACGGGATATGGAATTAATGTTTTATGGTTTTTATCAACATTGTTTTTTGCAAAGCTTATATTTTATCAATTAGTTAGAGGCTCCAAAAAGAATAATTCAATTATAGGAATGCTGATGATATTTGTTACTGGTAACGTCCTGTTGATTGTAGTTCCATATCTTTTATGTGAATTTCCAGCGAATTTAGTTGGAAGATATATTGAATGGGGGCTTATTTCGATTCTTCGACCTGTAATTGCAGTGTTCTTTCTTGGGTTTGGTTATTACGGATATCCTCTTTTTGAGAATAGGCGTAAAAACAGAGGGATGTCGATATCACTTTTAGCGTTGAGTATTTGCTTAATTCCCGTATTTCTGCAAGGTAAAATTACATTGGTGAATATGGTTTCGAATCCATTTTTTATGGTTTTCTTAACTGGAACAAGTGGAACGACAGCAGTTTTGATGGCGTGTAGCCTTCTTGAGGGATGTCGATATTTGTCTAGGCTTTTAACTTATTTCGGTAAAAATTCACTAATCATAATGCTAACGCATGAATACATTCCGGTAAGAGCGTTTATTCAAAAATCGGTAGAACAGGTCATCAACAATTATTTTTTGCAAATTCTCGTAACTTTTTTTGCAATTGTAGTGGTTGAAGCATTGATTTGTAAGTTATGGGGGATATATAGGGTGTATTGGAGACGAATAATCAAAGCCTGAAATAGTTTTTTGATAAGGAGTGTAGTCATGGCAGAGAGTCATTTGTTAGAAAAAATAAAATTAAAATATCATGATATTCCTGTACAAGCCAAGTTGGCAATGTGGATTTTGATATGTACTGTTATCCAAAAGGGTATTTCTTTGATTACTGTGCCTGTTTTTACTAGGTTAATGGATACAACAGAATATGGAAAAGTTTCAATCTATTTTTCTTGGGTTAATATTGCATCGATTATTACATCTTTTAAGTTAAATGCAGGTGTTTATAATAAAGGGCTATCTAAGTTTAAAGAGGACAGAGATGGATACTGTCTTTCAATGCAATATACTACCACTTTTTTTACAGTAGCTCTTTTATTTGTTTGTTTAATTTTTAGAGATGCAGTTTGCTCTCTGACCGAGCTCTCGTTTGGATTGATATTATTAATGTTTGTTGAATTACTGTTTAACACATCTATGGGATTTTGGACCGTAAAAAAACAGTACGAATTTAAGTATAAGCAGATTGTGGCTGGAACACTTGTATTGACTTTTTTAAATCCATTATTAGGTGTTTTATTTGTGGTAAATGCTCCTTATGAGCAGCGTGGTACAGCCAGAATTCTATCAACAGTATTGGCAATATCATTGGTGGGTCTATTCTTCTATATCATAAATATGAAGCAAGGTAAATATAAGTATAAATTTGCCTATACTAAGTTTGCCGTGCTTTTTAATATCCCGCTTATTCCACATTATTTTTCTGAATACATATTGAATCAATCAGATAGAATAATGATTCAAAAAATGTGCTCCTTATCCGATGTGGCCTTTTATAGCGTTGCATATAATGCTGGAATGCTTCTTACTATTATTACTAGCAGTTTAAATCAAGCCTTAACACCTTGGTTATATCAAAGCCTTGATGATAAGAATTATTGTCAGATTAGTAAGACTATTATGTCCCTTGCGGCATTGATTATGGTGCCACTTATTATCTTTATTTGTTTAGCACCAGAGGCCATTTATATTTTAGCTGGTGACAAGTATGCATCAGCAGTATATGTAATTCCTCCAGTAGCAGGAAGTATAGTATTTTTATTTTTGTATACTAATTTTGCGAACATTGAATTTTATTATGATTATAATAAATTTACCATGTATATATCTATGATCGGAGCAATTCTAAATCTTGCTTTAAATTATGTGTTTATTAATTTATTTGGATTTGTTGCTGCAGGATATACGACGTTTGCATGTTTCTTTGTTTATTGTTTTGGTCATTATCTGTTTATGGAATTTATTATGAAAAAAAAGAATCATGTTCATTTGATTGATATTAAAATGCTTCTTGGGTTGGTAATAGTGTTATTGGCGCTCATGATAACGATGAGCTTGACCTACAGTAGCATTTTGCTTAGGTATTCACTCATTTGCCTGTTACTAGCATTTGTGTTTGTTTTTCGTAAAAGAATTTGTTCGATTTTGCTCATGATAAAAAAGGTAAATTGATAATTTACGAAAGGAGTGCATTATGAAGATATCAGAAATGATAGGGGCAATAATTCCTACATTAGTATTCAATGCGAAAGCTTTTGGTTTTATAGGGGCATTAAATAAACGTTTCCCTGTGTTTATTGGAAAAGGGATAAAGGTAGGAAAAGTTGCTAAAGGAACTATTATTTTGTCGGAGTGCAGAACTGGGATAGTGAGAATTGGATTTGGTGGAGTTGCGGATATGCCTGCAAATGGGGGGGATAAGGATAGATGATGGAGCGAATGTTCACTTCTACGGAAGGATTGGAATAGCCGAGGGATGTGATATTTTGATAGGAAAAAAATCAAAAGTTCATTTTGGAAATAATTTTAGTGCTGGAAAAAATTTTTATCTGTCATCTAATACAGGTGTTTCATTTGGGGAGAATGTATTACTTGGCTGGAATGTTGCAATCAGAGATTCTGATGGGCATAGTGTTATTATAAATGGAGAGAAAAAGAAATCAGAGAAGCCTATTGCCATAGGAAATCATGTGTGGATTGGATCGGATACAACTTGGCTAAAGGGAAGTGTTGTAAAAGACAATTCTATAATTGCAACCAAAGCAGTTGTAACGAAAGCGTTTGATGAGGAAAATGTAGTTATTGGAGGTTTTCCAGCTACAATTATTGAGCGTGGGATAAACTGGGAAAAATAAAGAGGAATGATGGTTATGAAAAGGATTTTTATTCTGTTAAATATGTTGTTGCAAAAAAATGGTTGGGGAAGAGCAGATTATTTAAGAAAAAACAATATTCTTGGGCATATCGGTAAAAACGTTTCATATCGACCATACAATCTTCCGCAAGAAGCAAAGTTACTGCATCTTGGAGATAATGTCTGGATTGCAGCGGGCGTTCGTTTTGTTACACATGATATGATTAATCATATGCTATATTTTCTTGGAGAGAAGGAATTTGATCCTCCGATTTTGCATGTGGGAGAAATACATATTGGTAACAATGTTGTTATTGGAAGTGATTCTATTATTCTATATGGTAAAACAATAGGGAATAATGTTATCGTTGCCGCAGGAAGTGTTGTGACAAAAAATATTCCAGATGATGAGGTATGGGGGGGGATCCAGCAAGAAAAATATGTTCTTTTGAGGAATTTTTAGAAAGACGGAAATCTGTTTATAGTAAATAAGCGAGAATAAACACGGAGATAGGTTTATTATTGATGGATTACCGACAATACTACATACAAGGAAAGAACACTATTATGAAAATAATAGTTATGGACGGTAGCAGAGCCTACTTAAAAACGGCATAGAGATATATTTTTGACAGATATTAAAAATACAATGTTTAATCTGTTCGCCGCTGTGGATATTGGCATTATTGCTTGTATGCAGCATCTGTATCGACACTTATTGCATATTTGGCAATGGCTCTATATAGATATTTTGATGTAAAGAGATATGTTTCTGCTTGCTTGAGAAAAAATATATCTTTCTCACTATTATTGTTGGAATGATAACGATAATTGCATATTATTCCAGAAATACATTTTCGTGTGCAGGGGCGCTTATTATTGTGTTCATGAAGGGGAAAATGAATTTTATGTAACTATTAAAAAACTCGAAGTATATTAATAAAGCTGAGGTGCGTATAATGGCGATGAAGGTTGTGATTATGGCAGGCGGCAAGGGAACCCGAATTACTTCTGTGGCGAGTGATATTCCTAAACCGATGATAAAAATTGAAGGTATCCCCGTGTTGGAACGAGAGATTGAATGCCTGAGAAACCAGGGATTTGATGACATTATTATGACGGTAAGTCACCTAGGAAATATTATTATGGATTACTTTGGTGATGGTTCTGGAAACTCTCCGATAACAGGTGTGCCTTTTGGCGTACATATTGAATACTATTTTGAAAAAGAGCCACTCGGCAATGCAGGTGCGCTGTTCAATATAAAAGATAAGCTGACATCTGATTTTTTGCTCCTAAATGCAGATGCGATGTTTGATGTGGATTTTAACAGATTTGTTGCATTTCATAAGGAACACGGTGGTTTGGTTACACTTTTTACACATCCGAATAGCCATCCATACGACAGTGGACTTATTATTGCTGATAAGAATGGTGCGGTTGAAAAATGGCTTGCAAAAGAAGATGAGCGTCCGCAGTATTACAGGAATCGTGTAAATGCTGGCTTGCATGTTATCAGCCCTCAAGTTCTAGAGCTGGCTGATATTGATGTGGATTTAATAGGTAAGATTGGCACAAATGGTAAACCGGTAAAGGTCGATTTGGATCGCCAGTTGTTAAAATCGTTGGCCGGAACAGGAAAAATGTTTTGCTATGACAGTCCTGAGTATGTCAAAGATATGGGCACTCCAGATCGGTACTATTCCGTATGTAAAGATTATAAAGAGGGCAGAGTCTCTGGAAAGAATCTGAAAAACAAACAAAAGGCTGTATTCCTTGATCGAGATGGAACTATTAACAAGTATGTTGGATTTCTTAGAAATATAGATGATTTTGAATTGATTGATGGTGTTGCGGCGGCAATCCGTAAGATTAATGAATCTGGTTATCTTGCTATTGTAGTGACGAATCAGCCAGTTATTGCCCGTGGAGAGATTTCTTTTGATGAACTTGAAGAAATCCACAATAAGATGGAAACACTCCTTGGACAAGAAGGTGCATATTTGGATGCCATTTATTATTGTCCGCATCACCCACATAAGGGATATGAAGGAGAGCGTCCGGAACTGAAGATTGAATGTGATTGTCGTAAACCGAAGCCGGGAATGTTGTTCAAAGCAGCAGAAGACTTTAACATTGATTTATCACAGTCATGGATGATCGGTGATGGTGAAAATGATGTTAAAGCTGGTATCAATGCAGGGTGCAGGACTGTGCTTTTGAGCGATGGTGATGAATGTTATGGGCAGAATATTACGATGCAATCTCTATCTAAATTAATGAAAGAGAGTATTGTTGTATGAGAAAACAATTGAAAGTGTCCACCGGGGGGGACGGAAAAGTTTGGTATTCTAAAGTTTGTCCTTTCTTTATTAGTTGTTGTTAGACATGGTGCTCAATATATCTTTAAGGACGGAACGGACTGTATAGTGTATCGCACAGTAGTGAGTGGATTGTCCTCGATTGCTGTACCCACTTTTTTTGGTATTACGGGATACTTTTCTTATGAATCAAGTCGAGAAAAAAGTGATGTTGCAGATTAGTAGAATACTAAAACTCTATTTGTGTTTGTCCTTTATTTATCTACCATTAAATTATTATAGTTTGAGAGGCAATAACCAATTTTTCATGTTGAATATCCGTTCCTTCGGAACAGGGGTACATTTGAACCGTAATAATCAGGGTATGGCGATGAAGTTATTGGCAAATATTGTTGTTATTGTACTAAATTATATTCTTAGCAAATTGGTTGTTTTTAAGAAACAGGGGAAATGAAAACTGTACCACCCTTATTGTGGGTGGGTGTCATCCTAAATCAACAGCCTCCACGTGGCGGATGATGGGTACCGAAAATAGTAGGTGGCAAAGAGTTGAGAATAGTTTGAGAAAAAATGATAGAAAAGAAAATAAGCTATGAAGAGGGTTCTATTATGAAAGGTATCATTTTAGCAGGAGGGTCAGGCACGCGCCTGTATCCATTAACAAAAGTAACAAGTAAACAGCTTTTGCCAATCTACGACAAACCGATGATTTATTATCCGATGTCCGTTCTGATGAACGCCGGCATCCGCGATATTTTGATTATTTCCACACCACAGGATACTCCTCGTTTCGAGAACTTGCTGGGTGATGGACACCAGTTTGGTGTGAATCTGACCTATGCTGTTCAGCCGTCTCCGGATGGACTGGCACAGGCCTTTATTATTGGTGCTGATTTCATCGGCAATGATTCTGTGGCTATGGTGTTGGGCGATAACATCTTTGCGGGCCACGGGTTGAAGAAGCGCCTGCAGGCAGCAGTCCAGAATGCAGAAAACGGCAAGGGCGCAACGGTGTTTGGCTACTATGTGGACGATCCGGAGCGTTTCGGAATTGTGGAGTTTGACAAGAACGGTAAGGCCATTTCTATCGAGGAAAAGCCAGAACATCCGAAGAGCAACTACTGCGTGACTGGCCTGTACTTCTATGATAACCGTGTAGTCGAGTTTGCTAAGAACCTGAAGCCGTCCGCTCGTGGGGAACTGGAAATCACTGATCTGAACCGTATTTATCTGGAAGATGGTACTCTGAATGTGGAATTGCTGGGTCAGGGCTTCACTTGGCTGGATACAGGTACACATGAGAGCTTGGTGGATGCCACCAACTTCGTAAAGACTGTCGAGCAGCATCAGCATCGTAAGATTGCCTGCCTGGAAGAAATCGCATACTTGAACGGCTGGATCAGCAAGGATGAGCTGATGGAAGTCTATGAGGTCATGAAGAAGAACCAGTATGGACAGTATCTGAAGGATGTCATGGACGGCAAGTATCAGGAACATCTGTATTAATTAGAAAACGAACATAGATAAGTGTAGAGGAGATTAAACCATGAATATTATTGTTACCGGCGGTGCTGGGTTTATTGGTAGTAACTTTGTGTTTCACATGCTGAAGAAGTATCCGGATTATCGAATCATCTGTCTGGACAAGCTGACCTATGCAGGCAATCTGTCCACACTGGCACTGGTTATGGATAACCCAAATTTCCGCTTCGTGAAGGCTGATATCTGTGACCGCGAAGCTGTGAATAAACTGTTTGAAGAAGAACATCCGGACATCGTGGTGAACTTTGCGGCAGAGTCTCATGTTGACCGTTCTATCGAAGATCCTGGCATCTTCCTCCAGACCAATATCATCGGTACCAGTGTTCTGATGGACGCTTGCCGCAAGTACGGCATCCAGCGTTACCATCAGGTTTCCACCGATGAGGTTTATGGTGACCTGCCTCTGGATCGTCCTGACCTGTTCTTCACTGAGGAGACTCCGATCCACACCAGCTCTCCGTACAGCAGCTCCAAGGCTGCTGCTGACCTGCTGGTTCTGGCTTACCACCGCACCTACGGCCTGCCTGTGACTATTTCCCGTTGCTCCAACAACTATGGCCCGTATCACTTCCCGGAGAAGCTGATTCCGCTGATGATCGCCAATGCTCTGGCTGACAAGCCGCTGCCTGTTTACGGCGAGGGCCTGAACGTCCGTGACTGGTTGTATGTGGAAGATCACTGCAAGGCTATTGATTTGATTATCCACAAGGGTCGTGTTGGTGAAGTCTACAACGTCGGTGGTCACAATGAGAAGCAGAATATTGAGATTGTGAAGATTATCTGCAAGGAACTGGACAAGCCTGAGAGCCTGATCACTCATGTCGGTGACCGTAAAGGCCACGATATGCGCTATGCTATCGACCCGACCAAGATCCACAATGAGCTGGGCTGGTTGCCGGAGACCAAGTTTGAGGACGGTATTAAAAAGACCATCCAGTGGTATCTCGATAACCGTGAGTGGTGGGAGACTATCATCAGCGGTGAGTATCAGAACTACTACGAGAAAATGTACAGCAACCGCTAAAAGCCAGAGGAGGAAAGAATATGAAGTTTTTTGTAACAGGCGTTGGCGGTCAGTTGGGCCATGATGTGATGAATGAGCTGCTAAAGCGTGGTCATGAAGGTGTAGGTTCTGACATTCAGGAAAACTACAGTGGTGTTGCTGATGGTTCTGCGGTAACAAAAGCACCGTATGTGTCTCTGGATATTACTGATAAGGATGCCGTTGAAAAAGTAATTACAGAAGTAAATCCGGATGCCGTGATCCATTGTGCAGCATGGACTGCTGTGGATATGGCAGAGGATGACGATAAGGTAACGAAAGTTCGTGCCATCAATGCTGGAGGCACTCAGAACATTGCAGATGTCTGCAAGAAACTGAACTGCAAAATGACCTATATCAGCACGGATTATGTGTTTGACGGTCAGGGCACTGAGCCTTGGCAGCCGGACTGCAAGGATTACAAGCCGCTGAATGTGTATGGTCAGACGAAGTTGGAAGGTGAACTGGCGGTCAGCCAAACGCTGGAGAAGTATTTCATTGTCCGCATTGCATGGGTGTTTGGCTTGAATGGCAAGAACTTTATTAAGACCATGCTGAATGTCGGCAAGACCCATGACACCGTCCGTGTGGTCAATGACCAGATCGGCACACCGACCTATACATACGATTTGGCTCGACTGCTCGTTGATATGAATGAAACCGAAAAATACGGCTACTACCATGCAACCAACGAGGGCGGCTACATCAGCTGGTACGACTTCACGAAAGAAATCTACCATCAGGCTGGTTATAAGACAGAAGTCCTGCCGGTGACCACGGCAGAGTATGGTCTGAGCAAGGCGGCTCGTCCGTTCAACAGTCGTTTGGATAAGAGCAAGCTGGTGGAGGCTGGATTTACTCCGCTTCCGACCTGGCAGGATGCGCTGAGCCGTTACCTGAAAGAAATCGAGCAGTAAGAGGAGATAGAGGAAATGGGACAGATTAAAGTTGAAAAAAATGTAGGCGGCATCGAAGGACTTTGTGTTATTGAGCCTGCTGTTCACGGCGATGCCCGTGGCTATTTCATGGAAACTTACAACGAAAAAGATATGAAGGAAGCTGGCATTGACATCCACTTTGTACAGGATAACCAGTCCATGTCTACAAAGGGTGTGCTGCGTGGCCTGCACTTCCAGAAACATTATCCGCAGTGCAAGCTGGTGCGCGCCGTGCGTGGCACAGTGTTCGATGTTGCTGTTGATCTGAGAAGTGATTCTACGACCTACGGCAAATGGTATGGGGTTACCCTGTCGGCCGAGAACAAGAAGCAGTTCCTCATCCCGGAAGGTTTTGCGCATGGCTTCCTGGTTCTGAGTGACGAGGCAGAGTTCTGCTATAAGGTCAATGACTTCTGGCATCCGAATGACGAGGGCGGTATGGCTTGGAATGACCCGGAGATCGGCATTGAATGGCCGGAGTTGAAGGGCGAGTATAAGGGCAGTGCAAGCGCAGAGGGTTATACGCTGGAAGACGGTACGGAATTGAACCTGAGTGATAAGGACCAGAAGTGGCTGGGACTGAAAGATACTTTTAAATTTTAATAGGAATCTTTTACAACACAGTAGGTGGAGTGCTCAGCGGGTCATTGTACTGTGTAGCGATGAAGGCAAGAAAGTGTCTGTAAAACTTGAGAAAATTGTGATATACTGGGAGCGGTAGCTCCCATGCTGCTCTGATAATCACACACCTCTCCGTGGTGAGCAGCAGGCAACGATCTAAGAATCAGGAATTCGATAATCGGCTGAGATGTGAAGAATGAGCGATTGACCTCATAGGAGGTACGATATGGATACTTTAGAAGAACTGAAATATTACTGTGATGGACCACAACCTGTGGGAGCACTGATGCTCACTGGTGAGTGGGGATGTGGAAAAACATATTTATTAAATAATAGCTTATCAAATGTGCTAAAGGATAAATGTGTGTTTTTGCGTGTGAGTCTATTTGGCATGGCGTCGATAGAAGAGGTAAAGAAAGAAGTAAAGCAATGTTGGCTTAGAACCGTAGCTGAATTAAATACTCCAGCGTCTGGATGGGTTGAAAAGGCTCAAAAGTATACTGGAGTTTTTAAGACAGTTGCGGATAAAGGTGCTGAACACCTTCCAGAGCCTTGGAAAAGCATTGTGAGTGGAGCATTATCTTTTAATGCTATTGATTTCGTAAAAGTCGAACCTAAAATGGGAGATAAAAAAGTAATCTTGATATTTGATGATTTGGAGCGTACTGATATTTCAACGTCTGATTTATTAGGCTGTATCAACGATTATTGTGAAAATCTTCATATTAATACAATCGTAGTGGCAAATGAGGAAAAAATACAGTCAAGTGAAAAAGATAAAATTAAGTATAGTGAAATAAAGGAAAAAATTATCCAAAGAACTATACATTATGTACCGGATTACTCTTCAGTGGTTTCTAATGTAATTGATAATATAGAGTGTAAGGATGAGGATGTGGTTTCTCAAGAATACAAAGCACTCCTTGTAAAATATAAGGAAATTATTAGTTCTATTTTTTCAGGTGCATCAGTAGAAGGAATACCACTAGAACAGTTGATCTCAAAGAAATATTCTGGAAATTCAAGGGCAGAACTCGAAAGTGAAAAAGACAAAATTCAGGAGTTGCTTAAACATAGACCGCATAACATCCGAAGCCTTAAATGTGCAATTCAAGATTTTAAAAGAATATATATATTACTTAATGAAAAGCATATTGAAAATAGAGAAAAATGGCTTTTTACATATCTTTCATATGTATTGTGTTTCCGGGCGGGATTGATTCCAGAAAGTGCACGATATGGAACGCTTTTTTCTGATGAAAAGGTGTCTATACTTTACCCTGGATTTTATGATGATAAATTCATTACGGGTGGAATTAAGCAATGGATTAGGCATGGAGAGTGGGCGAAAGATACTCTTGATGCAGAATTTGATTATGTCATAAATAGAGACAAAGCTATTACCCCGGAAGAAAAAGTGCGAATGAATAGACTTTTAGATTTAGATGAAGTTGATATAAGAGACGGATACCCGATACTTTTGGAAGAAGCATATACTGGCACATTGGAGTTAAATGATTATGTGAATTTGCTGTACAATAGTTGTTGGGCTAGAAAGTATAATATTCAGCTTCCAGACATTAAGTGGGAAAAAATTTGCGATGGGATTCATAAGCAGATTGAGAAAATGATTCATACCGGAGAAGAGCAACCACGCCACCGTATGATTATTGGTGATGACAATAAGGATTTATTTTTGCCGGAAGAATGGAATGCATATAAAATAATTAATGAATTTTTGAGTTCAAACACATTGATGTTTGAAAAGAACAAAGCTCTTTATGTGAGCTTGATGAAGAAAGAACCCTTGAATGCCCTGGCTCAAACGCAGAATAAGCGGTTTGATATGTTTGATGTCGAGATGGCCGAGGCCACAGCGGATGGGTTCGAAAAGGTGACAAATGCAGAAAAAAGTAGCTTTGTAGATTACTTTAAGAGAATGTGGCAGGTTAATATATGCACACAGGACTATAAGATTAAGTTGCCAGAAGAGGGATTCCAAACCTTAAAACGGCGTGTATTGCAGATTTTGGATAAATGCCGAGTTGAATCTTTACCAATATCTGAGGCACATGCAAATAGTTTTCTTGAAGTAATCGATAATTTGATTGTTGAACAGAAGCAAAAGCTACAAGAAATTCAAAATAAAGAGGAAGAAGATAGAATAAAAGCTGAGGAAAAGGCATTAGCAGAGAAACAAGAAGCGGAACAAGCAAAGAAATCTGAGATAGACGATGTGATTGAAAAGATGCTGTCAGATGGTGTAAGTGCTGATGATATTCTCGCTAAGTTGAAATAATATTTCTGCAGTGCTATGCTTAAACAATTAAAAAGGAAAGAGGTTATCACCTATGCCCAGAACGAAAGGCAGCAAAAACCGTTCCAAAATCAATACCACCAAAGACTACGCATCTCAGATCGCGGAGAAGCAGGAGACTATTGCGTCTCTGAATACTGAGATCGCATCCATCCAGAAAGCGATTGAGGAGCAGAAGAATACACTGAAAGAGAAGAAAACTGTTCTGAAGAAGACCGAAAAAGAAGTGGCATCCCTAGAAGCGAAGAAAGCAAAGGCAGATGCTAAGGCCGCTGAAGAAGCTAAGAAGGCTGAATCCGAAGCAGTGCTGAAGAAATTATGGTGTGGTATAAAAAAAGTTGACAGCTTATTCTCAATGATTTCATAATAAAATCAAGAGAATAAGGAGGTACTCAA